>NZ_ARZX01000012.1:0-112667 GCF_000568425.1 Cellulophaga geojensis KL-A | reverse complement strand
TGGCCTTCACTAGTGTCATTAACTTGCTCTAACAGGTTGCGGTGAGCTTTTAAATTGTTTTGAAATCTTTGGTTTCCTTCTTTTAAAAATTGCAATGACTTTTCTGGTGTCATTGTAGCTTGTGTTTCTTTTGTATGCGCTTTCATAAAATAATTATGTTTTATATAAGTTGAATTTTTAGTTGATATATTAAACTAAAAAATGAATTTAAATTTTAATAATAGTCAGTCCGTAAATATGCGTAAAAGCAAATTTATAGCTGATAAATTTTTGGTTCTAACACTAAGTTTAAAACTAAAAATAGATATAAAATAATTTGACTTAAAAGTACTGTTTTACTTTTTGGGTGTAGTGTATTTTAGTCTAAAAAAGCTAAAATATAACCAAGTGTTAACTTAGCTCTGGAGGTGGCAATAGTAGGTTAAAATGTGGTTTAGAATAGGTTTTGCTATAATAAACTGGTGTAATACTAGATGTAAAAGGGTGTAAAAAAGTCCAATTAGTGGTTGAAGATATAATCTCTAAAGAGTTGCACTCTTCATCCTCACCAGAATTAAGTGTTATAGATATTTCTATGCTATCATCTAAATGCAAAAGCACGGTTGGAGTAATAATAAAACCAACGAGTAAAATTGCTAAAAATATGGATGAAAACTTTTTGAACATTATAAATTTTAGGAGGGCAAATGTATAAAACTGAAATTTAAATTAGGTTGTAATAAACGTAAAGTTATTTAATTTCTTTTATTTCTTCAGATGAAATCCAGCCCGTTTTACCGTCAGCTAATTTTATTTTATAATACTGTTTTAATTCGTCAAGTACAAAAACTTTAGTGCCCTCATGTAGTCTAAATACTTCTTTGCTTCTAGTATTTGGTTCCTCTAACACTAAAGATTCTTCATTAAAAACAATTGCAGGTCTATTTTTTTTAAAATCAGAATAATTTAAATATGCAGCTGTAATTGCTGTAATTGATAAAAGTAAAAAGGTGATGCTTGCTACAAACGAAATTCTTTTTTTAGTTGAGTAATTAAAAAACTTAAAAGCAATATAACTAATAACAAACAAAATTATTAGCACAACGCTTAAGTATGCCCATTGGTCAAAATTAAAATGACCAACTACTTTATTGTAAATAGATTTTAGTGTAGTAACCGGCAAAGGGTTAATAACATCTAAAGTCATATTTTTTGCATACGCTAAGTTATTTTTTATTTCGCTGTCATTTGGTTTTAGTAATAGTGCTTTTTCATAATAGTAAATACTAGGAGCAACCTTGTTAAGCTTGTAGTAAGAGTTTCCTAGGTTGTAGTAAAGCTCTGCAGAGTGCTTGCCGTTGTCAATTATTTGCAGATAATCTTTTATAGCAGCATCATACTTGCCATTATTATAAGCATCAGTAGCTTTTTTAAATAGGTCGTTGTTTTGAGAATATCCCAAAAACGAAACGCATAAAACAAGTATAAATAGTATTTTTTTCATAATTATAATTGTTTATCCATTTGTGAAATTACTTCACTTGCTTTATTGTAATCTTGTTGCATTTGCACATTAGAAAACGGACTATAACGTGCCATTTCACAGTTTTTTAAGAGTGATATAAATCCGTCTATAGTGCTTTGTTCTATGCCTTTCTGATTTAGTAAATCTGTAATTTTATCTTTACTAAAATCAGATGTTTCAATTTTAAGTTTTGCTTTTAAATAATTATGCAACGCTTTTTCTAGGGCAACATAAAATGCTTCTTTTTTACCCAGAGTTTTCTTGGCTGCAGATAAATATTTACGAGCCAGTTTATTTGCTTTTCTAACTTTGTTACCCACTACGTCAGATGCCATTGCTTCTCTTTTACGACCCAACAATATAGCTATAGGAATTAATAATATAGGCAGTAATAACCATAAATAATAAGCCGTAGACTTAAAAAAGTACGTATTAGAAATTGGCTTTAGGGTGGTTTGCGTTTTTATAAAATTAAATTGCTTGCCTTTAGTTTCTACAACTTGTTTAGTAGTTGCGTTGGCGTTTTTAGCCGCAGTATCTTCTGTGTTAGTTGGTCCTTCTACCACATTTATAACCAATTCTTCTGAGTTAAGCGTGTGGTATTTTTTAGTTTTAGGGTTAAAATAACTAAACGCAATACTAGGTATTGGGTATTTGCCTCTGTATTCTGGTACAATAGTGTAACTGTCACTAATTTTACCTTCCATACCGGTGTAAGAGGTAGTTACTTTTTCGTCGTGTTCAGGATCATAAACCTCTAATGAACCAGGTAAATTTAACGTAGGGATATCAAATAACTTTAAATTACCTTTTCCGTTAATTTCTACTTTAGCTTGCAGAGATTCTGAAGCATTTAAATGGGTTTTACTTGTGGTAACCAAGAAATTAAAATTTCCTACAGCACCTGTAAAACTTGCTGGTTTACCTTCTTCTGGCAAAGGTTTAACATTTATATACCTGTTACCAGCAGATACTCTTAAGTTGGCTTGTGCGTATATTGGTCCACCAAAAAAGTCCCTTCGTTGTGTAGGTACTTGCACACCAACGTCTAAAGAAAGTGGCTCTAAAGTAAGTTTGCCTGTTTTTTGTGGATACAGAACAACACGTTTTAAAATTACAGACCTGTATTCTTCTCCTTTATACGTATCATCTTTAGTTGTGTATCTTTTTACAGGAATATCTTGACTCCAAAAATTATTGTACTTAGGGTTGTCTACAGCTTGGAAACCAGACACCTCTATAGAAGGACTAACATACATTTTATAAACAACTGTAATAGCCTCGTTTAAATAAGGGTTTGGTTTGCTTATTTCTGCAACAAGATGTAAATTTTCTTGAGCTATGTCGTTAGCAGAGGGCGGAGCATTAGGGTTTACAACAGCATCTGTAACCGTTATAGTTTTTGCGTCAGATTTATATTCTTGATCATCTATAGTAATTTTTGCAGGATCTATAGTAATACTTCCTTTGGTAGTAGGCTGTAAAATGTAAGAGTATGATAATGAAAATTTACGCTTACCATTGTTCCAAGATCTACTTATAGATGTTGCTGGCCCCATTAATACAGTAAATCCGTTAAAATTAGGAGCAACAAAATTATCACCTTGTTTATTGGTGGTAAACTCTACCTTTAAACGCTCATTAAGCCCTAGTTTTTCTTTACTAAGTTTTACAGAAAACGTAACTTTATCTTCTTGTGCAACAGCACTACTGAGCGTAAAAAAAGTTAGAATATATAATATGTATAGTTTCGTTTTCATGTGTTTAATTACCAATCTTTTTCGTTCTTTACTTTAGCGCCTTTTACTTTTTGGGCATCCATTTTTTCTTGAACTTTTTTCTCCTCATTCTCCATAGCTTTTAATAGGTTTTTTACCTGTTGCTTAGAGAGCTGATTAGGCCTTGGTTGCTGTTGTTGGTCTTGCGGCTTTTTATCTCCTTTATCATTTGGCTTTTTTTGGTCTTTTTTATCGTCACCTTTGCCGTTCTTATCATCTTTATTTTCTTTGTCTCCTTCGTCCCCTTTATCCTTTTTGTCTTCGCCGTCTTTTTTATCTTTATCTTTTCCTTGGTCGTCTTTTTTATCGTCTCCGTCCCCTTCGTTCTTTTCTTTGTCTTCGTTTTTATCTTTTTGGTCTTCCTTATTGTCTTTTTTGTCGTCCTTGTTTTGGTCGTTTTTCTTTTGCTCGTCTTGTTGTTTTTTTAGTAGCTCTTTAGCCAAGGCAAAATTGTACCTGGTTTCTTCATCAGAAGGGTTATTTCTAAGAGCTTCTTTGTATGCTTCTACCGCTTTTTCATACTCTTTGTTTTTCATAAAAACATTACCCATATTGTGGTATGCCTTATGTTTATCTGCTTTGCTGCTAGCTAACTCACTAGCTTGCTTAAACCTGCCAAAAGCTTCACTATACGTTTCTTTATTGTAATAAGCACTCCCTAAATTATATGGAGCAACAGCATTTTCTGAACTTTTAGAAATTGCTTTACGGTAATTTGCTTCTGCTTGTGAAAAATTATTTTCAGATAGTTCTTTATTAGCCTCCCAAGTTAAATTTTTAGAGGTGTTTAATGCTTTTTCTTTTTCTTTAACGTCTGCATCATCTTGTGCATAAGTAAAGCATCCTATTAAAAAAACAATGTATACTAGCTTTTTCATTTATTCTACTTCTTTTTCGTTAAACAAATTAAGTTTTTGAAGCCATTTTGTTTTTCGGTCTAAAAGAAAAATATCTATAAATAAAAAGAACAATCCAGCACCAATAAACCATTGAAACTGGTCTTTGTACTCAGAAAATTGTTTGGCTTCAAACTCTGTTTTATCCATTTTATTTAATTCTTCTTTAATAATAGTTACAGCATCATTAGTATTTGTACCATCTATAAATTGGCCATTACCTTCATCTGCAATATCTTCTAAAACGCTTTTGTTAAGTTTTGTAATTACAACTTCTCCTTGTAAGTCTTTTTTAAGACTTTGTAAAACTCCATTACGCTTTATAGGTATTGGAGCTCCTTTTTCTGTGCCAACCCCAATGGTAAATATTTTTATACCTTGGTCTACTGCTTTTTCTACTGCACCTTCTGTAGATCCTTCAGAGTGGTCTTCTCCGTCAGAAATTATAAATAACACTCTGTTTGTTTGCTCATCATCATCATAATACGTAGAAGCCAAATCTAACGCTTGGTTAATAGCTGTACCTTGAGATGATAGCATATTGGTGTTTAAACCTTGTAAAAACATTTTAGCCGCACCATAATCTGTAGTAATTGGTAATTGTGGGTACGCTTGCCCTGCGTAAGCAATAATACCAATACGGTCACTACCAAGTTGCGCAATAATTTCTGAAACAATACGCTTTGCTTTAGCTAACCTGCTAGGAGCAATGTCTTCTGCAAGCATACTTTTAGATACATCTACAGCAAAAACAATATCTACACCTTCTCTTTTTACAGTTTCAAGTTTTGTGCCAATTTTAGGGTTTGCCAATCCAACTATTAAAAGTGTTAATCCTAAAATAAATACACAGAATTTTAAAATTGATTTAAAGGTAGATTTAGTAGGTGTTAAGCGTTTTAGTAAGTGTAAATCTGCAAATTTCTTTTGCGCTCTTTTTTTCCAGATTAAAAGCAGCACAAAGATGACCACCATTACAGGAATGATGAACAGTAAATAGAAATATGTTTTTTCGTCTATTTGTATCATTTGTCTTTCTTAATCTTAGATAAAACTTCTAAATAAAGTGTTACGCATTATCCATTCTAGTAAAAGTAAAATACCAGCTAACAGTATTAATGGTCTAAACTTTTCTTCAAAATTGGTATATTTAATTTCTTCAATATCTGTTTTTTCTAGCTTATTAATTTCATTATAAATAGCGGAAAGCTTTTCATTGTCTGTAGCTCTAAAATATTGTCCGCCTGTTACAGTAGCAATTTCTTCCAGCAGTTTTTCATCAATTTCTACTTGCCTCATACCATACCTGTAAGTACGGTCTGGATTAAAAGCAATTGGAGTTAATGCGTTACCATTTGTACCCAAACCAATGGTGTATGTTTTAATTTTATATTCTACAGCTAAATCTGCTGCAGTTTTTGGCTCAATAAAACCAGAGTTGTTTACGCCATCTGTAAGTAATATTATGACTTTGCTTTTAGATTTACTGTCTTTTAAACGGTTAACAGCCGTTGCTAAACCCATACCAATTGCGGTGCCATCTTCTAATTGCCCGTGCGTTATTTGGCGTAATGATGATAGTACAATAGACTTGTCACTAGTAATAGGTGTTTTAGTATAACTTTCAGCAGCATAAGCAACTAAGCCAATACGGTCATTAGGTCTTTTTTTAATAAAATCTGCTGCAACTTTTTTAAGGGCAGTTAGCCTGTCTGGTTTTAAATCTCTGGCAAGCATACTAGAAGATACATCTATAGCCATAACAATATCTATACCCTTAGTAGTTTTTGTTCTGGTAGAAACGTCTTTAGTTTGTGGGCGTGCTAAGGCGGTAATTATTGCAGCCATAGCTAACAAGCGTAAAACAAAAAGTATAGGTTTTAATTTAGATAAAATACTGGTATCTGTAAAACCTTGTGTACTTGATATTTTTAGTGCTGCAGTTTCTTCTTTATGTTTAAAAAAATACCATAGCACAGCCAATGGTAGCAATAATAGCAACCAAAAAAGCTGAGGATTTGCAAAAGTGATATTCTCTAACATTTATTCTTTTTTATCTTCTTTAACTTCAATTGAATTAAATATGCGATCTGCAATTTGTTGTGCATACTCGTCATCTGCCAAGTAGGTTACAAGTATTTGTTGCTGAAAACCTTTGCCTCCAAAACAAATTATTGCATACTCACCATTAACCAATTCTTTAGAATTTGGCATTTTAAACTTGCCAGAACCATATATTTTTAAGCCTTTAGTGTCCGATGAAAATGTATTAAACTCCTCTTGCTTTGTGGTTATATTTTTAGTCCCAGAAGCCTCAAACTCTGCCAATATTTTTTCTGCTACCTGATTAAAATCTGGTTCTGTTTGCGGATTAGCAAATGTTGCAGATGAAACACTAACAGCAAACAGTGTTTTGTTGCTTTTATAGGTGAACAATTGCAGTTCTTTAATATTTGCTTTAGCCTCTGGAGGCAAATTAACTTCTTGTCTAATTAAAACCTCTGGTGTTTCTATTTGTATTGGTGGGTAGCCATAAGAGCTTTGTATCCAATCGTTCTCTAATAATTCTTTTACAGGGTGGCCTAAAGCTGTGTCCTTTACTGTTTTAAAGCCATATACTTTAATTAAGACCCCTAAACCAATTAATAAAGCACCTACAAAAGTGGCAATGGCAATAATCCATTTTTTCTTTTCTTTTTTACGCGCTAATTCTTCTAGGTATTCTTCATTTTTAAGCAATTCTTCCTCTGTAGGCTCTGGTAACGCCTCATGTGTTTTTTCTACAATCTGAGCTATTGCCACGCGGTCTTGTTCTGCAATAGAAGTTTCTGGTTTCTTTTTGGCAAATTTTACTAAATCTGCAGTTTGCAAAACACGTTTAAATTGTGATATAGTATCATTATCTAACTTTAATTGCCCTGCATCTTTTAAAAGTTCTAGCTTGGTAATAAGTTGGTCTGTAGTGCTTTCTAGGGCAGATATTTTTACATCTTCCTCTAAATAAGAACGTACAATAGTGGTAAGCTCAGAGTAATACTCCTTATACTCATCTTGTATAATGTATTTAGAATTTTCTAGTTTTTTAAGTTCTATAATTGCTCGGTCATATGGTGGTAATAGCGCTATTTTTTCTTCTTCAGTTAATGGTTTTTTACGTAAAATAAACCAGTAAATTAAACCTATAACCACTAGTAAACTAGCTACAATAATACTAACTAGCAACCAAGGGAATGAAGAAGATTTTTCTACCTCCATAAGTGGTTTAATGTCGTACATTTTTTGAGCAAAAGTATCTACTTTAACAGTACCAACATTAACCCTTAAAGAATCTGTAAAAAAAGCTTTACCATTAATTTCTATACGTTGTATAGGAATGGTATAAGCACCAGAATCAAACTGAGTAAGGGCATAAGAACGCTGTAATGTAATACGGTCTTTATACTTTGTGGTATCTATTTCTAAGGCCTCAACCATTTCTAAAGGAGAAAAGGTTTGGTCTTCAGGGAACAACACTTGTGCGGTAGAATCTGCATCTACAAAAATGGTATATTTAATTTGCTCACCAATTCTAATAGCAGTAGTATCTATATCTGCTGTTATTTTAGGTTGGTTTTGGGCATAACTAAAAAATGAACCAAAAACAAGGCACACTAAGGCACACATTATTTTTGGTAATGTGTTACTTGTACTAATTATTTGCTTGCTACTAATTGTCATTATCCTCTTCGCTTAAAATAGCCTAATAGCTTTTTAACATAACTCTCGTCTACCCTACAGCTTAGTGTTCCGCAGCCCGATTTTGTAAATGTTTCTTTAAAGTAAGTTACTTTATCTTGGTAGTACTTACCATAAGCTAACCTTACTTTTTTAGATTGTGTGTTTATAAGTTTTATGGCGCCAGTTTCTGCATCTTGCATTTGTACCATACCTATGTTTGGTATAGTTTCTTCTCTTTCATCAAAAATACGTATGCCTGTAACATCATGTTTTTTACCAGTAATGCGTAACGTTTGTAAATAATTATCAGTAATAAAATCAGACAGCACAAATACTATGGCTTTCTTTTTCATTACATTGGTTAAATACTTTAGGGCTTCAGATAAATTTGTTTTAGTGCTTTTTGGTGTAAATTCTAACAGCTCTCTAATAATGCGCAATGCGTGACTTTTTCCTTTTTTTGGAGGAATAAAAAGCTCTACTTCATCAGAAAATAAAATTAAACCAACTTTGTCATTGTTTTGAAGTGCAGAAAAAGCAAGTGTAGCAGATATTTCTGTAATAATATCTTTCTTAAACTGATTGGTTGTGCCAAAGTTTTCAGAGCCACTTACATCTACCATAAGCATCATTGTAAGTTCTCTTTCTTCCTCAAAAACTTTAATGTAAGGTTCGTTATAACGTGCGGTAACGTTCCAGTCTATAGCACGTACATCATCGCCAAATTGGTATTGGCGCACCTCACTAAACGTCATACCACGTCCTTTAAACGTAGAATGGTACTCTCCACCAAATATGTGGTTAGAGAGACGTCTAGTTTTTATCTCAATTTTTCGTACTTTTTTAAGTAATTCTTTAGTATCCATTTTTCAGTTTGCAGTGTACATTATTAGATTGTAGTTTTTGTTTGTATAAAAACAGAACCACGACATATAACTGACGACTGATTTAAGGCACTTCTACTTCGTTTACAATCTTGTTAATTATTTCTTCAGAAGTAATGTTTTCTGCTTCAGCCTCATAAGTTATTCCAATTCTATGTCTTAACACATCATGTACAATGGCTCTAACATCTTCAGGAATAACATACCCTCTACGTTTAATAAAAGCATAACATTTAGCTGCTGTAGCTAAGTTTATACTACCACGAGGAGATGCTCCAAAACTTATAAGTGGTTTTAAATTTTCTAGATTGTATTTTTCTGGGTAACGTGTGGCAAATATGATGTCTAAGATATATTTTTCAATCTTTTCATCCATATATACTTCCTTTACAGCTTTTTGTGCATTTAATATTTGCTGTACAGTAACCACAGGTTTAACCTCATCATAAGAACCTTTTAAGTTTTGACGCATAATTAACTGCTCCTCATTAATTTTAGGATAGTCAATTACTGTTTTTAACATAAAACGGTCTACTTGTGCCTCTGGCAGTGGGTACGTACCTTCTTGCTCAACAGGGTTTTGTGTAGCCATTACTAAAAAAGGTTTTTCTAAAACAAAAGTTTCATCACCAATAGTAACTTGTTTTTCTTGCATTGCTTCTAACAAAGCCGACTGAACTTTTGCAGGGGCTCTGTTAATCTCATCTGCCAAAACAAAGTTTGCAAATATTGGTCCTTTTTTAATAGAGAAATCGTTCTCTTTAATATTGTATATCATTGTACCTACAACATCTGCAGGCAATAAATCTGGTGTAAACTGTATTCTGCTAAAGTCACCGCGGACTGCTTTAGATAAAGTGTTAATTGCTAATGTTTTAGCTAGTCCTGGCACACCCTCTAATAATATGTGTCCTCGTCCTAGTAATCCAATTAGTAGGCGTTCTACCATATGCTTCTGACCCACAATTACTTTGTTCATCTCTAGCATTAGTAGATCTATAAAAGCACTTTCTTGAGCAATTTTCTCGTTAACCGCACTAATATCTACTGTAGTATTTTCTTCCATAAGCCATTAAAATTGTTCTGCAAAATATAAAAGTATTTAATAAGATGCAAAATCTTAATTTATTTACGGTTCTGCTGTTAATAATAGGTTAAATGTTGTATAACGCTACTATTATTATGAACTATTTAAGGAAAATATTTTTAATTTTCACATAGTGTTATGAAAACCAGATGATAGCAGTTAAAAGAAGGATTTTTTGAATGTACTTAAAAAGTTGAAAAAAGTTTTTAAAACCGGACAAAAAATTAGTTCATTTTTTCTTTAGCTTCAAGAGTAATCGGTTTTATAAATATACTAGAAACTTCATCTGGAGATAAATTTAAGTCGTAAGTAGCTAGTTTTTTTCTAAAAGCATCGCTCTTTTCAGCCTTGTTATCTCCTAATTCATTTAGAATATAATAATAACTACTTTTATTTAAAGCTTTTGATGTTGTAAGGTTAAATTTTTTATAGTTAAAAAGGGTATAGGCTAGTAACGAGGAATGCCATTCTTTGTACTCTGTAGTTTGTTTAATTTCTTGCATAATTTTAGAATTGTCTTGTTGAGAAAAACAATTGTAAGAGTTTAAAAAGAAAAGTATAAGTATGAGGTTTTTCATAATTAAGTCGTTTGTTAAAACAATCAACTTAATGAAGTTAAGAAAAAACTCTAAAATATAAAAGGACGATAATAAAATACTTCTTGCTATAATTCATTTCTTATTGTTATTTGTTGGAGATTTTATTTTTTACTTTTACAACTATTATGAAGATAACGCAAAATTACTCGAGAATTATAGCTGGTACAATGACCTGGGGAAGCTGGGGGAAAAACTTATCTACAGCAGAAATAGATAAGCTAATACACCATTGTTTAAATGTTGGTATAACAACTTTTGACCACGCAGATATTTACGGTGGCTATACAAATGAGGCTATGTTTGGTGCTGCATTTGCAAACAGCGGAGTTTCTAGAGAAAATTTACAGCTTATTACCAAATGTGGTATACAATATGTTTGTGATGCTAGAGAGGCTAAAATTGGACATTACCAATACAACAAGGAATATATTATTGAGTCGGTTCATCAATCTTTAAAAAATTTAAAAACAGATTATATAGATTTTTTATTGCTTCATAGGCCAAGTCCATTAATGCATCCTTTAGAAATATCAGAGGCTATTTATCAGCTTAAAAGCCAGGGTAAAATAATAGATTTTGGAGTCTCTAATTTTACACCTTCGCAAATACAAATGATTGAGACTGTGGTTCCTGTTGCTGGTAATCAGGTAGAGTTTTCATTAACCCAAAACACTGTTATGTATGACGGTACTTTAGATGACTGTATTACAAATAAAAGAATGGCAATGGCTTGGAGTTCTTTAGGGTCTTATTTTAAGGAGACAAATGAGCAAACTAAACGTATTAAGGATAGTTTAAATCAACTTACTAAAAAATACAATGCAACCGAAGATCAGTTGTTGTTGGCTTGGGTTTTAAAACACCCTGCTAACGTACATCCTGTAGTTGGGACAGCAACACCAGAGCGTATAGCGGCATCTGTTAACGCTTTAGATATTAAGTTAGAATTAGAAGATTGGTTTGTGTTGTTAAAAGCTAGTCAGGGGCATCCTGTTCCTTAAAAAATTATACAAAAAATGAATAAAAATAAAATTGCATTAATTACTGGCGCTACAAGTGGTATTGGTATGGCAACGGCCAAATTATTTGCTCAAAATAATATAAACTTAGTGCTATGCGGACGCAGACAAGAGCGTTTAGATACGCTTAAAAGGGAGTTAGAGAAAGAGGTTGCTGTGCACACTTTAACTTTTGATGTACGCAACAAAACAACTGTTTTAGCACAAATAGAGAGTTTGCCAAACAATTTTAAAGATATTGATATTCTTATTAATAATGCAGGTAACGCACACGGTTTAGAGCCTATACAAGATGGAAGTTTAGAGGACTGGGACGCAATGCTAGATATTAATGTTAAAGGGTTGTTATATGTTTCTAAAGCTGTAATTCCTAATATGATAGCTAAAAAGTCTGGGCACATTATAAATATTGGTTCTACAGCTGGTAAAGAGGTATACCCAAAAGGCAACGTGTATTGTGCTAGTAAGCACGCCGTAGATGCCATAAATCAAGGAATGCGTATAGATTTAAATCCGTATAATATTAAAATTGGTGCTGTAAATCCAGGAATGGTAGAAACCGAATTTAGTGAAGTAAGGTTTAAGGGAAATACAGAAAAAGCGGCAAAAGTTTACCATGGCTTTAAACCATTACAACCCGAAGATATTGCAGATATAATACATTTTGTTGTAACCAGGCCATACCATGTAAATATTGCAGATTTGGTGGTAATGAGTACAGCACAAGCAAGTAGTACAATTGTAAATAAAAACTGATTTTTTTGTAACGCAGCACTTTTAAAATGATTAATAAGCGACTTTTAGTTAAAAACCTTCTGGCTCATAATGACGAGAATAGTTTTTATGACAAAAAGCGCTTTATAGATATTGGTCAAAAAGAAGGCAAAGCAAAATTTTTAAAGCACGTATGCGCTTTAGCAAATAGTAATCCTCACAACAATTCATTTATTGTAATTGGCGTAGAAGATGAAGATAACACAATAGTTGGTGTAGATTTTTTTGATGATAGTAAAATACAAAATTTAGTAAATGCGTATTTAGATAATCCTCCTTTAATTTCTTATGAAAACATACCGTTTCCTCAGCTTCCAGAAGGTAAAGTGGTGGGGCTAGTAACCATAAAATCTAATGGTAAAGTATGTGCACTGCGTAAAAATATTTGGAAATATTACGGTGGCTCTGTATTTTTTAGAGAGGGTAGTATAAGCTTGCCAAAAGCATATAATGTAGAACTAAAAGATATTAATTCTGCAGCAGTTGCAACTATAGAGAAACACGCCAAAAATAACATAGAACTTACTTTAGATGGTGTTATAGACTTTATAAACAACCGTCATAAAGACCTAACAAGTAATTATAAAGTTTTTAAAGAACAGTTTGTGGTTTGTTGGGCCGGAAATCAAAAAAAAATAAAAGACCAAACATTCTATTCCAGGGTAGATATAGAATTAATTAACGAGCAAGTAAAACTGTTTTATTCTAATTTAGATGAAATAACAATAGCCTTTAATGACGATTCTTTTACCACTACAGAGTATGTGCAATTGGGTTTGGGTAAGCAACAAAAGTATTATCCGTTTGAAAAAGTAATTTTAAATTTTAATGATAACGGAAAGTATTTTATACAAAGTACTTTAATATTTAATCCGCCACAATACAATAAAAAATCATTGCATCATATTTTTAATGCAACCAATACTTTAGTAGATAAGTTAGAAAAGCAACAACAGCTAACAAAACAAGAAGAAGCAGATTTGCTACAGTTGCCAGACATTTATTTAATTTGTTTTTTAAATGATTTTCCTGATGCATTTTTACAAATGGAAAGAGCAAAACCATTAATAAAAAAACACAATAAAAATGTGTATATGTCTTTAAAAGAGGCTTTTAGAATTTTAAGAAAAGTAAAGTACAATTAAACTTGCCTAGTTAAGAACATAAATTTAATAGCTTTTTAAAGTTTTTTAGTTTGATGATAGCCTTAAAAACACTATCTTTTTTCAGTAAAATTAAAACACTACCACAATGGGAATATTTGATGAAATTAAAAAGAAATTAAGTCACGAATTTATAGATATAATAGAATGGTTAGATAATACTGACGATACTATTGTACACCGTTTTGAGCGTTACCAAAACGAAATTAAAAATAACGCAAAACTAATTGTTAGAGAAGGGCAAGTTGCAGTATTTGTAAACGAAGGGCAACTAGCAGATGTTTTTAATCCAGGGACATATACTTTAAACACTCAAAACTTACCAATTTTAACCACTTTAAAAGGTTGGAAATATGGTTTTAATAGTCCGTTTAAAGCAGAGGTTTATTTTGTAAACACACGCTTATTTACAGATGAAAAATGGGGTACTAAAAACCCAATTATGCTTAGTGATGAACGCTTTGGGTTAACAGAAATTAGAGCATTTGGTACGTATAGTTTTAGAATAGAAGAAGCAGGTAAATTTGTAGTAGATGTTGTAGGTACAGATGGTAATTTTACAAACTATGAAGTTAATGAACACCTTAAAAGTTTAATAGTTACACGTTTTACAGATACTGTTGGTGAGGCTAATTTGCCAATAGAACTATATGCAGCTAATACAACAGAATTGTCTGACACTTGCCAAGAGGTAATGAAGCCAGAGTTTAGTCGTATTGGTATAGAATTAGAGAAATTCTACATAGAAAATGTGTCTATGCCAGAAGAGCTTAAAAAAGAAATTTTTGAGTACAGTAGGTTAGATAAGTTAGATTTAAATAAATTAACCCAATTTAAAACAGCAAAAGCAATTGAAGCAGCTGCCAAAAATGATGGTGGTACAGCAGGTGCTGGTATGGGAATGGGAATGGGCTTTGTTATGGCGCAACAAATGGGCGGAATGATGAATCCGCAAATGATGCAACAACAGCCAGCAGTACAGCCACAAGGAGCGGCCGTGCCTCCGCCAATGCCAACACAAGTACAGTATTTTTATGCTGCAAATGGTCAACAAATGGGTCCTGTTACTTTTGATAAGCTAAAAGAGCTTTTTGCAAACAGAACTATTAATAAAGATTCATTAGTTTGGAAACAAGGAATGGCAAATTGGTCTGCTTTGCAAAACGTAGAAGAATTAAAAGTGTTTTTAGGCGGTAACACACCACCACCTTTACCAACAGTATAATACTCTAATCTTCATCAACCTAAAAAAAGTTTTACCCTTTAGTTAGTGGTAATTTTTATGGAAGAATTAAAACAATCTGAACAAAAGAAATCTTGTGCCAATTGTGGTGCAGAGTTAAAATACAAACCCGGCTCACAGCAATTAAGCTGTGGGTATTGTGGGTATGAAGAGTTTATAGAACAAGCTAAAAGTAGTTTTGAAGAGCTAGAACTAGAGCATTACTTAAAAGCTGTTGGAGACAATGCTTATACAGAAACTATAGAGTTGTTGCATTGCAAAAACTGTGGAGCAAATCAGCATATAGAAGAAAACTACAAGTCCTTACACTGTGTGTATTGTAGTGAGCCCTTAATTACAGAAGACATAGAAAAGGAAGGTTGGATTTTGCCAAGTGCTGTAGTGCCTTTTCAAATAGATACAAAAAAAGCAAGAAGCATTTTTAAAAACTGGGTTAATGGTATTTGGTTTGCGCCTAATAAGCTAAAAAAAGCGGCGCTAGATCCAGAAGGTATTCGTGGGTTGTATATGCCACATTGGACTTTTGATGCTAATATGACTGCAGATTATATAGGCAAAAGAGGAGAGTATTATTATGTTACCAAAACATATAAAACCAAAAACGGAACAAGCACAAGGCAAGAGCGTAGAACAAGATGGTACCCAGCATCTGGTACTGTTAATGGCTTTGTAGATGATATTTTAATTAATGCGTCAGAAAAAAAACAGAGAGAAGTACCATCAAAAGTTGCTTTTTGGAATCTGAAAGAATTAAAACCGTACAACTCTAGTTTTTTAGCAGGTTTTGTAACAGAAAAGTATACCATTTCTTTAAAAGAAGGGCATCATCAATCTTTTGCTAAGGCCAAACAAATTGCACACAATTGGATACGAAGTGATATTGGTGGAGATACACAGCAAATATCTTCAACAGATATCAAACTAAAAGATGAAACTTTTAAGCATATTTTATTGCCAATTTATATTAGTGCATACAATTACAATGGTAAAGAGTATAGGTTTTATGTAAACGGACAAACAGGAAAAATAAGTGGTACCAGACCATATTCATTCTGGAAAATATTCTTTTTAATACTTTTTATAGTGCTAGTAATTGCATTATTTATATTATTTGCTCAATGAGAAAATTAGTAATAGGAGACATACACTCAGGCTTAAAAGCATTAGAACAGTTGTTGCAAAAAGCAGCTGTAACTACAAACGATCATCTTATCTTTTTAGGTGATTATGTAGATGGGTGGAGTGATGCCGTAGAAACAATTAATTATTTAATAGCGTTAAATAAAACGCATAACTGTACTTTTATTAGAGGTAATCATGATGAGCTTTGTCTTAATTGGTTAAAAACAGATGAGCATAATGATACTTGGGTTTTACACGGCGGGCAAGCTACACAAACCTCTTACTTAGGTATTGATAATGCTACAAAAAAAGAACATATAGCTTTTTTAGAAAATCTAGAAAACTATTATTTAGATGAAGAAAACAGGCTTTTTTTACATGCAGGTTTTACCAATTTAAAGGGTGTAGATTTTGAGTATTTTGAAAAAACTTTTTATTGGGATAGAACATTGTGGGAGCTTGCCTTAGCAGTAGATCGTGCCTTAGCAAAGGAAGATAAAAAATACCCGCCCCGCTTATTAAAATATAACGAAATATATATAGGGCACACACCTGTTACACGCATAGGAAAAACAGTGCCGCAAAATGCTGCAAATGTTTATAATATAGATACAGGTGCTGCTTTTAAAGGACCTTTATCTATGTTAAATGTAGATACAAAAGAGGTGTGGCAAAGCGACCCTGTTACAACTTTTTATCCTACAGAAAAAGGAAGGAATTAAAAATTATTGTCGACCTTTGTTAAAAATAACTAGTATTATATGTCTGCACACAACATAAGATTAGAGGTAATGAAAGCCATTGAGGACAAAGTAGAAGGTTTTATAGACAGCTACTTAGTTCCTATTGAAAAAATATGGCAGCCAACAGATTTTTTACCAGACTCTCAGAGCGATAACTTTTTTAATGAGGTAGAGCAAATTAGAGAAGAGGCCAAAGAATTAGGATATGATTTTTGGGTTACTTTAGTGGCAGACACTATTACTGAAGAGGCATTACCAACCTATGAGTCTTGGTTAATGGATGTAGAAGGTGTAGACCAACATGATGGTCCTGAAAATGGATGGGCTAAATGGGTTAGAAACTGGACAGCAGAAGAAAACAGACACGGAGATGTGTTAAACAAATATTTATACTTATCTGGTAGAGTGAATATGCGAGAGGTTGAAATTACTACGCAGCATTTAATTGCAGATGGTTTTGATATTGGAACGGATAGAGATCCGTATAAAAACTTTGTTTATACTTCTTTTCAAGAATTGGCTACCAACATATCTCATAAAAGAGTTGGGCAAATGGCTAAGAAAAAAGGAAATACTTTACTAGGTAAAATGTGTAATATTATTGCTGGTGATGAAATGCGTCATCACTTAGCATACAGAGAGTTTGTTAAAGTAATTATGGATCAAGACCCTAACGGAATGATTTTAGCTTTTGCAGATATGATGAAGCGTAAAATTGTTATGCCAGCACACTTTTTGCGCGAGTCTGGCGGTAGCATAGGTACTGCTTTTGAAACTTTTAGTAATTGTGCACAAAGGTTAGGAGTATATACAGCTCAGGATTATATAGAAATTCTTAGCAAGCTTAACGGTTATTGGGATATTGAAAATTTAAGAGGTTTAAATGATTCTGCAGAAAAAGCAAGAGATTATTTAACTAAATTACCATCTAGATTACAACGTATATCAGACCGTATGAAAATTGATGAAGACCAATACCACTTTAAATGGGTACAGGCAAATGGTATGCTTTAATACCGTTTTATACATAAAACAAAACCCCAATTCTTATAAGGAATTGGGGTTTTTTGCTTGGTTGTTGATGTTGTTATAGTTTACCGTGTTTGTGCTCACTTTGCCATTTTTGCAAATCGGCCCATTTGCCTTCATAGCACATTTTTGCTTGCATTGGCCATGAAGATGGGTCATGTATTCTATAACGTTCTCCACCAGAGTTTAAAACTTCTTGGCACTTAGCTACTGTAGCTTCAGATAATGCTTTCCAAGTTTTAATATCAAACGTATGAAAAAGACCTTCAATTTTAGGTCCAATTCCTTCTACTAGTTTTAAATCGTCTTGTTTTACTTTTTTACCAAAAACAGCTTTTGCTGCAGCAGCATCAAAAGCAATGCCGGCATCTTGTGTTGGAGTTGGTGCCATTGCAGCTACAGGTGGTGTAACAACTGCTTTGGCAGCTTCTTTGGCTTTAGCTCTACAAGTATCTAAATCTGCCTGTAATTGTGTATTTTTAGCGGTAAGTTGGTCTTTGTCTGTTGTTAGCTTACTGTTTTTGTCTTTCCATAACTGTAAGTCTTCAGAGTTGTCTATAATCTCTTTATTGCCTTTGCCTAACAGATAGCCAAGAATTGCACAAATTATGCCTACTAAAGCAGGTATAATCCAGCACCAGATGTTTGTGTTTTCCATATTTAAGATAGTTTGTGTGTTTATTTTAATGTTATTACTGTTCTTCTATTTTGAGCTTTACCTTCTTCTGTGTCATTGGTTGCTATAGGCTCATCAGGGCCTTTAGAAGATGTGTTTATTTTAGAAGGAGAAATGCCGTTGTTTGTTAGGTATTCTTTAGCAAATTCTGCTCTTTTAAGTCCAAGGCCAATATTTGTTGTTCGGTCTCCTGTATTATCAGTATGGCCAACTACATTGCACATTGCTCCTTCTACTTTATCTAAATATGTAGATATATCTGCTATTTTTTGTCTCTGTTCTGCAGTTAAATTTATGGCTGCCTGTCCTGTTTTAAAATGAAGAACTAATGGATTGGATTTAATTTTTAAGTAAAGAGCATCCATTTGTGCTGTGTTGTCTTCTGCTATAACAGCGTCATAGGCAACTGGACCAATATAAATACTATCTTTAGGTACCATAGAATTCATTAATTGTCCGGAAATATTTAATTTAGAAGAGGGTACGCCGCTTGCAACTACATAATTTTTAATGGTATTTGCCCTGGCTATACCTAAGTTTGGGTAAGCAGACTTGTTCTCTTCTTCAGCCGTGTAGTAGCCTGTAATGGTAACTGCGTTTTTAGGATCTTTATCTATGTACTGTTGTATTGCAACTACACCTTTATTTACATTTTCAGATAATGGCTCTTGGTATGCAAATTCTGAGCTTTTAAAGTTAAAATTGTCATTGCTGTCAAATTCAAAACCATTTCCTTTTAAAGAAAAAGGATAAGCGGTTGCTTTTGGTTCAATTGGGGTTTGAACTTCTTCATTTGTGTCTGTTACAGTATTTGAATCTGTAGTTGCAAATCCGCAACATGTACAGCACGTAATAAAAAAGTAAGTTCCTACCAGAATTGTGATAATAATTCCGAGTAGATACATTAGTTTTTTTGTCATAATGGTCTGGTTTTTTTGTGTTTACGCTACAATGTAAAAAAAAATTATTTAAAATGTTAAAAATGTTAAAGAAATACGCATTCTTAAACTTTTTTTAATGAATTTTTTACTTTTTGCAGTTTAACTTACCAGTTATGTACTAAAACCTACCAAATATACATTGTTTGCTTGTAAATATATAATTCTATGCAAAACGCAGAAATATTAATATTACTTTTATGGTATCATAGTAGGAAAAAAACCCTGTTCTCCCGCAAAGTGCGGCATTGAATTTGGGTTTTTTTCATTATAATATTAGTTAGTTAGCTAAGTTTATTTAGTGATTACAAAAAAAAGCCGCTGTATACAATTGTATGCAGCGGCTTTGTATGTTGTATTAAACTAGTTACAAGTTAAATTTAATTCCTTGTGCCAGTGGTAATTCTGTAGTATAGTTAATAGTATTTGTTTGTCTTCTCATATATACTTTCCAAGCATCTGAACCAGACTCTCGTCCTCCTCCAGTTTCTTTTTCGCCACCAAAAGCACCACCTATTTCTGCACCAGAGGTACCAATGTTTACATTAGCAATACCACAGTCAGATCCTTGAACAGATAAAAAGTGTTCTGCTTCTCGTAAATTATTAGTCATAATTGCAGAAGACAAGCCTTGTGCAACACCGTTTTGCATTTCTAGGGCATTTTCTACACCACCAGAATATTTTAATAAGTATAAAATAGGAGCAAACGTTTCATGTTGTACAATTTCAAAAGAGTTTTTAGCCTCTGCAATTGCTGGTTTAACATAGCAACCACTTTCATAATCTTCTCCTTCTAAAACACCGCCTTCTACTACAATGTTGCCACCTTCTTTAACAACTTTGTCTAAAGCATCTTGATACATTTTTACTGCATCTTTATCTATAATTGGTCCAACGTGGTTATTTTCATCTAAAGGATTACCAATACGCAGCTGATTGTATGCACTAATAACGGCATCTTTTACCTTATCATAAATAGAGTCATGTATAATTAACCTACGTGTAGATGTGCAACGTTGGCCAGCAGTACCAACAGCACCAAATACAGCGCCAATAACAGTCATTTTTATATCTGCATCTGGTGTAACAATAATGGCGTTGTTACCGCCTAATTCTAACAAAGATTTACCCAAACGCCCAGCAACCTCTTTAGCAACAATTTTACCCATTCTTGTAGATCCTGTGGCAGAAACTAGAGGAATACGGGTGTCTTTAGTCATCATTTCACCAACCTTATAATCGCCATTTATTAAGTTGCAAATACCTTCTGGCAAGTTATTAGCAGCAAAAACTTCTGCAGCAATGTTTTGGCATGCTACGCCGCACATAGGTGTTTTTTCGCTAGGTTTCCAAACGCATACATCTCCGCAAATCCAAGCTAAAGCAGTATTCCAAGCCCACACAGCAACAGGAAAATTAAATGCAGATATAATACCAACTACGCCAAGTGGGTGGTATTGCTCATACATTCTATGTCCTGGACGCTCAGAGTGCATTGTTAGTCCGTGTAGTTGTCTAGATAATCCAACAGCAAAGTCGCATATATCTATCATTTCTTGAACTTCACCTAAACCTTCTTGGTAGCTTTTTCCCATTTCATAAGATACAAGTTTACCAAGCGCTTCTTTTTTTTCTCTTAATTTTTCTCCAAACTGACGTACAATTTCTCCACGTTGTGGAGCTGGCATTGTCCTCCAGGTTTTAAAAGCACTAGTAGCAGTTTGCATTACAATATTGTAATCTTCTTTTGTGGTAGTTTTTACTTTACCAATAAGTTTGCCGTCTACTGGTGAATAACTTTCTATAATGTCTCCGTTAGAGAAATTATTAGAACCGGTAGAAGTTCCTTCATTAATATCTTTAAGGCCCAATTCTTTTAAGGCGCTTTCTATTCCAAAAGATGCTGCTATTTCTGACATTTTTATAACTTTTATATTAAAAATTGTTACGTTTCACACAAAGTTACAAATAAATGTTCTTTGTTTAACAAAACTAGGTATTGGTTTGTTTTAGGAATTTTTATGCTTTGGTAGCTAATCTTCATCTGCCGTATACCTACTATCTACAGGCATTACAGTGCCGCAGTTGTTGCAAGTACGGTGTTCTTTAGAACCATAAAATATTTTAAAATGACTTAGAAAGTCTTTTTCAATATCGTTTAAGGTAAAATAAGCTTCATATAGTTTATGGTTACAATTGTCACAATACCAAAGTAAACCATCATCTACACCAAGGTTGTTTCTTTTGCGTTCTATAACTAAGCCAATAGAGTCTTTGTGGCGTACAGGAGAATGTGGTACTTTTGCGGGGTGCAGGTACATATCTCCAGGGCCTAGTTGCATAGTTTTCTTTTTACCGTCTTCTTGTATGTGTACTTCTATAGTACCTTCTAGTTGGTAAAAAAGTTCTTCGGTTTCATTATAGTGGTAGTCTTTTCTGGCGTTTGGGCCTGCTACAACCATAACTATATAATCACCTGCATCTTTATATAAGTTTTTATTACCTACAGGTGGCTTTAAAGTATCTCTATTTTCAGAGATCCATTTGTTTAAATTAAAGGGTGCTTTTATAGCCATATATCTTTTCTTTTGTTAGCAACAATGCTTATCAAATTTAAGAAAAGAAAATAGTTTAACCGCGTGTTACTTGTATAAGATTTGGGTAACGTAGTGTTCACCGTTGGTGTTTGTAAGTATACAAATTCCTGTATACTCATAATTGGTTTCTATATTATCTTTATGGTTAGGACTATTTAGCCAAGCGTTTAGTATTTGTTGGGCGTTACTGTATTGGTTTGCTACATTTTCTGCTACTAAAGTTGCATTAGTTTCAGAAGATAAATTTTCTGCTCTTTCTATAAAATTATCATGATTAATAGCATTAATTTTTATCATATAAATATTGTGCTCTTTAGCGTACCTGTAAGCATTATTACTTATTTGTAATTTTTCTAAGCCAATATTGGTTCTGTGGTTGTTAATTAAAGTAATTAGTTCAGCCTCCATTTGAGTTGCTGCAACTTCTTCATAAAGTTCATCTACACCATCAGTTTTATTACAGCTTATAAAAAAAATAAGCAAAAGAGAAATTAGGGGAATTTTCATCTTACACATAACAATCAATTTTCATTTAAAAAATATAGTTGTTGTAAAGGTATAAGTATAAGTGCTTGTGTTAGTGTTAAATACTATGTATGACGAATTAAAAACGGTGAAATGTTTTTTTTTAGATTAAGTGCATTATTAAAAGTTAATTGTAGTTACCAATGGTATTTTTACTTGTAAAAAAGTTGGGTATAATAATAATCGCCGTTTTGTTTGTGCATAACACTAATACCTGTGTGGGTGTAATCTCCTTCTAAATTGGCTTTATGTCCTTCACTTTGTAGCCAACTTTGCAATGTTTCTTGAGCAGATGTGTAACTACTAGCAATGTTTTCTGCTATGTAATTGGCTCCGGTTTCATTGGCTATGGCTTTTGCCCTTTCCTCAAAATTAGCATGGCTTAAATCTTTTGTGTTAGCCATATACTCGCTATGTGATGTAGCATATTTTTTAGCAATAGTACTTGTTTTTAATGGCTGTAAACCTAAAGATTCTCTATGAGAATTAACTTGTATGAACAAGTTGTTTTCTAGTTCTGCATTGCTCATTAAGTTAATTTCATCTTCTAAATTATCTTTAGAGCAGCTAAAAACAATAGAGGTTATAAGGAATAGTAATACGTAAGTTAACTTTTTTAACATGGTTAGTGTAAAAGAGGTTTAATGGTTAAGTTGGTTTAATTTATGGTTAAGATAAATAAAAAGTCGCAACAAAAGGATAAATAAATACGTTGTTGTTAAATAATTTATTTTTAACAGGATAATACCCAGTTTACAGGGAGTATTCTATGTATTTTAAATAGTACTTTTACCAAAACTAATTTTTTATGAAAACCAAGTCTATCTTTTTTGTTTTATGTTTAGCCCTTTTTTTTGGGTGTAAAAAAAAGGTCACAACTGTAGATGCAGAGTCCGCAGCAAAATATGCAGAGTATGTGTCTGAGTATACACAAGGTATTATTTCTACAAAAGCACCAGTGCAAATTGTTTTAAGTAAGCCTGTAAATGATTGGACAAATGGTAAAGATTTAAGCTCAAGTATTTTAGATGTTTCTCCTAGTGCATCAGGAAAAATAAAAGCTATAAATGAAAATACTATAGTTTTTACTCCGTCAAAAGCTTTAAAGCAGAATACTGAGTATACCTTTTTAGTAAACTTAAAAGAAATTTATAAAGATATTCCTAGTGATTTAGAAGAGTTTGCTTTTTCTGTTAATACAATAAAGCAAGAGTTTAGTGTAACGTTAAGTCCTATGCAGGCATACTCAAAAGAATATCAATATATAGATTTGCAATTAAGGTCTGCAGACGTTTTAACTCTAGAAACCGTAAAAAAACTAACCACTGCTACTTATAAAGGTACAAAGTTAGCTTTTAAATATAATAACAACCCTAAAAATGGAACTCAGTTTCAGTTTAAGTTAGATAGTATTAAAAGGTACAAAGAAGATGAAAAGTTAGAATTGGCTTATGATGGTAATTCTTTTGATATTGACACAAAGGGTAAAATTGATGTTGTGATTCCTGGTAAAAACAACTTTTCAATATTAAACGTAGATGTAAGACAAACAAGTAGTCCGGTTGTAAAAATTAATTTTTCAGACCCATTAAAAAAAGGTCAAAATTTAAAAGGGTTAGTAGTTTTAGAGAATGATGCAAACCCTAAATTCTCTATTAAAGGAAATACATTATACCTATACCCGTCACAAAACCACACAGGATCCTTATTGTTAGAGGTTTTTGATGGTATACAACGAGGAGACGGTGTAAAACTTAAGAAAAAATATACAGAGCGTATAGCTTTTGAGCAAATTAAACCACAGGTTAGAGCGTTGTCTAACGGTGTTATTTTGCCATCATCTACCAACTTAAAAGTAAATTTTGAGGCCGTAAACTTAAAAGCTGTAGATGTTAAGGTATTTCGTATTTATGAAAACAATGTACTTCAGTTTTTACAAGTAACAGAGTTAGGTGGTAACAACCAATTACGTAGAGTTGCAAGGCCAATTGCAAGTAAAAAACTAGAATTAATAGATGAGCTTACGGTAAATAGTGGTAAATGGCAAGCACATGCTTTAGACTTAACAAAATTAATAACACCAGAAAAAGGAGCTATTTACAGAGTAGAGTTTTCATTTAAGCCGCAATACAGTTTATATACTTGTAGTGATGGCACAAACTTTAGTCCTTTTGATGAAGAGGAAGACAATGATGATTTTGATGAAGAAACTGAAAGTAGCTATTGGGATAATTCTGAAAGTTACTACAACAATGATTATAGCTGGAGTGAAAGAGAAAATCCTTGTCACACATCATACTATGTAAATAAAAAAGTAGGAATTAATGTTTTGGCCACAGATATAGGTGTTACTGTAAAAAAAGGAATTAATAACAGCTATTTTGTTGCAACATCAGACCTAATAACAGCCAAGCCAATAGTAGGTGCCAAAGTTACTTTTTACAATTACCAGCAACAAGCATTAGGTACTGTAACAACAAGTGCAGAAGGAGTTTCTTTTTTTGATGCAGACCACTTAGCATTTTTTGCAGTAGCAGAGTTTAAGGGGCAAAAAACTTACGTTAAACTTAATGACGGTAACGCATTATCTGTAAGTAAGTTTAAAGTAAATGGTGTTAAATTACAAAAAGGAATTAAAGGGTATATTTTTGGAGAACGTGGTGTTTGGCGTCCAGGAGATATGTTGCACTTGTCTTTTGTTTTAAATGATAATGCAAATAAATTACCAGCAAATCATCCTGTAAAATTAGAATTATTAGACCCATATAATGATGTGGTTCATAGAGAGGTAAAAACTGTAGGTGTAAATAATTTTTATAGTTTTCCTATACAGACAGATGAAGATGCTATGACAGGAGACTGGTTGGCAAAAGTATCTGTAGGAGGTGCGCAGTTCACAAAAACCATTAAAATTGAAACCATTAAACCAAATAGGTTAAAAATTAAAAACGATTTTGGAGAGGGCATCTTAAAAGGAGGAAAACCAATAAAAGGAACAATGGAAGTTAAGTGGTTGCACGGTGCAATTGCAAAAAATTTAAATACAGATATAGCTGCTAAATTTAATGCGGTAGAAACAAAATTTAAAAATTACCCAGGCTATATTTTTGATGATCCAAGTAGAGGTTTTTCTGCAGAAGAACAAATGGTTTATAATGGTAAAATAGATGCAGAGGGTAAAGCTAATTTCGCTATAAATCCACAATTAGAGAGTAACCCTCCAGGAATGTTAAAAGCATCTTTTGTAACTAAAGTTTATGAAAACGGAGGAGATTTTAGTACAGATGTTTTTACTAAAGAATACTCTCCTTACCAAACCTATATAGGTCTTAATGTGCCAAAAGGCGATAAGTCTAAAGGGATGTTGTTAACAGACATAAAGCATAATTTTGAAGTGGTTTCTGTAGACGAAAACGGAAAGCCAAAAGCAACTAAAAACTTAAAAGTAGCCATATATAAAATACAATGGCGCTGGTGGTGGGAGACTTCTGAAGATAACCTAACGCACTATGGCAATAGCGGTTACAGAAATAAGATTTTTGAAACTACAATTAGCACAAACTCTAAAGGAAAAGGAAATTTTGAATTTGAATTGAAATATCCAGATTGGGGAAGGTATTTAGTTAGAGTAGAAGATGAGAATGGCGGACACGCAACCGGTAAAGCGGTTTATATAGATTGGCCAGGTTGGGCAGGTAAGTCTAAAAAGAACGATCCGTCTGCGGCTACAATGCTATTATTTTCATCGGATAAAGAAAAATACAATGTTGGTGAAACAGCAACCTTTACATTTCCTAGCTCAGAAAATGGAAGAGCATTGGTTACCGTAGAAAATGGTAATGAGGTTTTAGAGTCTCTTTGGGTAGAAGCCCAAAAAGGAGAAACTAAGTTTACAATACCAATGACAAAAGAGTTTACACCTAACGTGTTTATTCATATTTCTTTATTGCAACCACACGCTTCTACACAAAACGATTTGCCAATACGTATGTATGGTGTAATTCCAATCTCTGTAGAAAATAAAGAAACAAAATTAGAGCCAGAAATTGAAATGCCAGATGTGCTTAGGCCAGAAGAAACAATTAATGTTAAAATAAGCGAAAAAGACGGCAAAGCAATGACGTATACTATTGCTATTGTAGATGAAGGTTTGTTAGATTTAACAAGGTTTAAAACACCTAACCCTTGGGGAACTTTTTATGCAAATGAGGCATTAGGAGTAAAAACTTGGGATATTTATGATGATGTTATTGGTGCCTTTGGCGGTAGAATAAATCAGGTATTTGCTATTGGTGGTGATGATGAACTTGCTGGGGCTAAAAACAAAAAAGCAAATAGGTTTGAGCCTATGGTGGTGCATTTAGGCCCTTTTAAGTTAGAAAAAGGACAAACTAAAGCGCACAAAATAAAAATACCAAAATATGTAGGTTCTGTTAGAACTATGGTTGTTGCAGCAGACTCAGAAAAAGAAGCCTATGGTAGCCAAGAAAAAACAACCCCTGTACGTAAACCGCTAATGATTTTAGCATCATTACCACGTAAAATAACTCCAGGAGAATCTGTAATATTACCAGTTACTGTTTTTGCTATGGAGAAAAAGGTTAAAAACGTAACAGTAAAAATTAAAGAAAATAAAGCCTTTACTATAGAAGCAGGCAATAGCAAGTCGTTAAAGTTTACTACTCCAGATGAAAAAATGGCGTATTTTGTTCTTAAGGTTTCAGACTTTAAGGGTATTGGTAAAGTAGTTGTAGAGGCGTCAGGTAACGGAGAAAAAGCATCTTTTGAAATTCCAATAGATGTGGTAAATCCAAATCCAGTAACAGCAGAGGCTACAAGCTATGTATTAAACGCTAATAGTAGTAAAACCATTAGTTTAGAAACCTTTGGTGTAGACGGTACTAATACTGCATCTGTAGAGCTATCTACATTACCTCCAATGAATTTTAATGGTAGAATGCAGTATTTAATTCGTTACCCACACGGTTGTGTAGAGCAGACTACATCTGGTGCTTTTCCACAGTTATTTTTAGCAGATATTTTTGATATGCCTAAGTCTAAAAAAGAAAAAGTACAGAAAAATGTAGAAATGGCTATAAACCGTTTAGCAGGTTTCCAAAAATCAAACGGAGGTTTATCATATTGGCCAGGTCAAAGTAATGCTAATGACTGGGGAACAACCTATGCAGGACACTTTATGTTAGAAGCAGAAAAAAGAGGATATGTGTTGCCAATAGGGTTTAAATCTAAATGGATTACATATCAAAAAAATATAGCAAAGCAGTATAGAACCAGTGGTAGATATACACTGTTGCCGCAAGCATACCGTTTATACACTTTGGCATTAGCTGGTAGTGCAGATGTTGCGTCTATGAACAGGTTACAAGAAACAAAAGACTTGTCTAACCAATCTAAATTAAGACTAGCAGCTGCTTATGCCCTTATTGGTCAAAAATCTGTAGCAGCTAAGTTAATGAACAGTGCAACGTTAGATTTTACAAATAGTAAACATAATTATGGCACTTATGGGTCTACAGAGCGTAACAAAGCTATGGCATTAGAAACTATGTCTATAATGGAGAACAAAAAAGCGTCTCAGCAGTTGGCAAAAGAAATTGCAGAAGCTTTAAATAGTGATAAGTATATGAGTACACAAAGTACAGCATATAGCTTATTAGCAATGGCTAAGTTTGCAGATATGGTTGGTGGTAAAGGCATTAAAGCTACGCTAAAAGTTAATGGTAAAAGAGATAATGTTAGCACTAGTAAAACATTAGCTAACAGAGCGCTTTCTATTAAAAAAGGAAGCAATTCTGTAGAAATTAAAAATAATGAAGGTAATACACTTTATGTAACCTTAGTTAATAGTGGTAAGTTACCTGTTGGGCAAGAAAAAACAGTGCAAAATAACCTTAGTGTTAATGTAGTGTATAAGTCTAGAAATGGAAATGTTATAGATGCATCACAAATACAACAAGGAACAGATTTTGTTGCTGAGGTTGTACTTAAAAATACTACCAATAGTAAAATTGAAGATGTAGCGTTAACAGAAATTTTTCCTAGTGGATGGGAAATTGTAAACACACGTTTTACAGATTTTGGAAGCTTTGCAGAAAACAATGTAACCTATACAGATTTAAGAGATGATAGAGCTAATTTTTATTTTGACTTAAGAGAAAATGAAACTAAAAGCTTTAGAGTTTTACTAAATGCATCATACCTAGGAACATATTATTTACCTGGTGTGCAAGCAGAAGCTATGTATGATAATGATTACCTGGTACGTACAAAAGGACGTTGGGTAGAGGTTGTAAAATAAATACAACTTCTACGCAACCTTTTTTAAATTTTTGGTTCTAATTAGTATATAACAATTATAAAATTAGAATTATGAAATTTAAATTAGCTTGTATTGGTTTACTTGGTGTTTTATTCTTGAATTGTTCTTCAGATGATGATCTTGTTTGCGCAGAAGATTATACAGGAGAATTAACAGCGGTAGAAAGCGTGTTACAAGGTACTTGGGTATTAACGGCGGTAGAATCTAGTGTGGCGGTAGATTTAACAGATGATGAAGAAGATAACCCTATAAAAGACATTTTTGTACAAAGTACAGATTGCCAAAATGATGCTATATACAGTTTTATGGCAGACAGAAGTTTTACGTTTAAACAAGGTTTAACAGCTGCAGATTGTGAGCAAAAGAGTGATATTTTAGGAACTTGGCAATTTACGGGTAGCGTTTTAAATTTTTCTAGTGCGTGTACAATTTTTAGTTCGCAAATAAATTTAAATGAAGATGAAACAGCTTTTTCTATAGAAAGTCTGTTAAATATAAGAGATATAAATAACCAATTGGTTGAAGCTGAGGTAACATATACCTACACTAAAAATTAATTATAACCAACAAAGCTTAGAGCGTCTAAGTTTTACTTAGGCGCTTTTTTATGCTTAAAAAAGTAGTTTTTAAAGGGTTTCTGTAGGGTGTTCTTGTGTTTGTGTTTCTTCCATAACAAAAGTAAAAACTAGCTCGCCTATAGTTTTTATAGGTGTGTAAAGAGCAGAACTTTTTATAGTTTCTTGTTTTACAATTTGTAGTTTGTTGTTGGCTTGGTCTAAAAACAAAAGTAATGCTCCAATAATCACGGCAACCTTTAACGCACCAAATAGTCCGCCAGCAATTCTATTTAAAGTGCCTAGCATAACAGCTTTAGCTACTTTGGTAAGTAATTTGCCAACCAAATTAATAATAAGTACAACAACAATAAATGTTAATATAGAAGATGCAATATGTATAGTGCTTTGGTCCCATTGCCATTTTTCAGTTAGGTAATTGCCAATAATATAAGAGAAGTGTATGGCGGTATAAATACCAGCAACTAAAGCTACTAGGGAGGCTATCTCTATTAAAAGTCCGTTTTTAATGCCTTTGTAAAGTCCCCAAATTAGTAGTATGCCAAGTATAATGTCTAAAAAATTCATTCTCAAGTGTTTTTACAAATATAGGATATTGATTTGTACCTTTACATCTTATTAAAAAACAGAATAAAACAACATAAATTTTGCAACTATAACAATGTCAAGAGATACCGAATTAAAAGAGAGATGGGATGTTTTAGTAGAAAAACTATCAGCACAATTTGCAGATGGTGATACGCTAGAGCTAGATGCAATTATATACTTGGTAGGCATACAAGAATTAGGTAAACCACACGCTAAATATAAAAAAGACGAAAAAATAAATTTAATGCATATTGCCATATGTAGGTTACTAGAGCCTTATGGTTATTATGAGTTTGAAATGTTTGATGAAGACGGATGGCCACATTATAAAATAAAAGAAGAGTTGCCAACATTAAAAGCAGGCGAACAAAGTGTTTTAATGAAAGAAGCTTTGGTAAACTATTTTGTAGAAAAACAATACATAGACTAAATGGTAAAGTACAATTATTAATATGGGTTTTGTAGGCAAACTTAAAAATACGGTAATTGGTAAATTTTTACGCAACAACCCTAAAAAAAGCATAGCAGTAGCAGTACTGCTTATTGCATATTATTTTTGCTTACCAAAACAACTTTTTAATGTGCCAACAGCTACTGTTGTAGAGAGTGAAGAAGGTTTGCTTTTAGGAGCGCAAATTGCTAGTGATGGTCAATGGCGTTTTCCTAAAGTAGATAGCATACCTAAAAAATTTGAGCATTGTTTACTACAGTTTGAAGATGCACACTTTTACAAGCATTTTGGTTTTAATCCTGTTTCTATAGCAAAAGCTGTTGGGCAAAATATAAAAGCAGGTAAAACAGTACGTGGTGGTAGCACCATAACACAACAGGTAATACGTTTAGCGCGTAAGGGAAAAAGCAGATCTTATGCAGAAAAATTTATAGAGCTTATATGGGCAACACGCCTAGAGTTTAGGTATAGCAAAGAAGAAATACTAAAAATGTATGCTAGTAATGCACCCTATGGAGGTAATGTTGTAGGCTTAGAGGTTGCATCTTGGCGTTATTTTGGACTAAAATCTCATCAATTATCTTGGGCAGAAACTGCAACATTGGCCGTTTTGCCAAATGCTCCAAGTTTAATATATCCGGGTAAAAACCAGCAACGTTTGTTAGTAAAAAGAAATAAATTACTGCGTAAGTTGTTAGCTAATGGTATAATTAACAAAACAACTTATGACCTAGCCTTGCTAGAAGAGTTGCCTCAAAAACCATATGCTTTGCCGCAAAATGCACAGCATTTGGTTACACATTTATCAAAAAAACATAAAGGAGAAAGGGTAGTAAGTACTATAAAAGCTCCCTTGCAGGCAAGTGTAAATGCTGTAGTACAAAAACACTACTCTCACTTAAAACAAAACCAGGTTTACAATGCTGCTGTTCTAGTTTTAGATGTAAATACACGAAAAGTATTAGCATATGTAGGTAACACAAAAACAGATAAAAATCACCAAAAAGATGTAGATATGGTGCAAGCCAACCGTAGCGCAGGTAGTACCATAAAACCATTATTGTATACCGCAATGTTAGATGCTGGTGAGCTATTACCCAATATGTTGGTTGCAGATATACCTACACAAATTGCTGGGTACACACCTCAAAATTTTAATGAAGACTTTAGTGGTGCTGTAGAGGCTAAAAAGGCATTAGCTAGATCATTAAATATACCTGCTGTTAGGTTGTTACAATCCTACGGGCTGCAAAAATTTAGAGATCAGTTAGACTTGTTTAACCTAAAAGGTATAAACAAATCTGCAGATCATTATGGATTAACATTAATTTTAGGAGGTGCAGAAAGTAGTCTTTGGGACTTGTGTAAAACTTATGCATCTATGGCATCTACGGTAAACCATTTTAATACAACATCTAGCGAATATTTTACAAAGGAATTTGCAGAACCAGTGTTAAAAGCAAATGAAACTGTAGATTTTGGAAAAAAATCTACTGAAAAAACAATTTTTGATGCAGCAAGTATATACCTCACTTTTGAAGCAATGAAAGAGGTAAATAGACCAGAGGGACAAGAATCTTGGGAGTTTTATGACTCGTCTAAACCAATTGCCTGGAAAACAGGTACCAGTTTTGGTAATAAAGATGCTTGGGCAATTGGAGCAACCAAAAATTATGTTGTTGGTGTTTGGGTTGGTAATGCAGATGGTGAGGGTAGGCCAAATGTTACAGGTGTTACTAGTGCAGCACCAATTTTATTTGATGTTTTTAATGTTTTACCTAAAACAAGTTGGTTTTTAAAGCCTTTAGATGAGTTTACAGAAATAGATGTATGCAGTAATAGCGGTTATTTAGCAACGCCTAACTGCCCTACTAAAAAAATAAGTATACCTGCCAAACAAAACTATGTAAAGGCTTGCCCTTACCATAAATTAGTGCATTTAGATGCCAAGCAGCAGTTTCAGGTAAATACTTCATGTGAGTTGTTAGAGAATATGGTAACTAAGCCTTGGTTTGTATTGCCTCCTATACAAGAGTTTTACTATAAAAAAACCAACGTTACGTACAAAACATTACCAGATTTTAGAAACGATTGTAAAACTGAAAATGCTAAGGTAATGGAGTTTATTTACCCAAAATCTGGAGCAAAAATAACCTTGCCTAAAAATTTTGAAGGAGAAACCAATGAGCTGGTTTTAAAAATAGCACACTCTAAATCTAAAACAAAAGTATTTTGGTATGTAGACGATAGATTTGTAAAGCAAACAACAACATTTCATGAAATAGCTATTTTGCCAAAACCAGGCGTGCATAAAATTACCGTTGTAGATGAGGTTGGTAATGATGCTGTTATTTGGATAACAATACTAGAGTAGTGGTAACTGTAGCTACCCTAGTATTATATTATATTTTATGGTAAAAGAACACTAGCTATTTTAAACTTTAGTTCTTTTAATGCTTGTTCGCTTTCTACTAAAACTTCTATAGTCCAGTTTGGCTGTGCTTCTTCTTTTAAGCTAATACTAAGCTTATGTGAGCCATACTTACTACTGCCGTAATTCATTTTTTCACCATCAGCATTATAAATTAAAATTTCAACAATTTTTTCGTTAGGATCTTCTACATAGAAAGACAATGCATTTTCATTTCCAAAGCTTCCAAAACCATCAAAAAACTGTTTAAAAGCATCAACAGTTTCTGCCATACCTTCTGCTATTACTCCAGATTCTTTTAACTCGTTAAGCTTTTTTTGGTATTCTTTTTCATCTTTTTCTTTAAGTTTTTCCAAAGCAGCTTTGTCTACTAAGGTAACTTTAACGTCTTTGTATTTTTTACCAAGTAAATTTTTATTGTAGTAGTTAAGCGGATTTTTAACAACTACTTTTCCTCCATTAGCTTCGGTAGGACTAAAATATTTTAAAACACCTTCTATGTTAACCAAATTAGTGGCTTTACGCGTTGGTGCTTCAAGCTTAATATCTAATTCGTTATTATTGCTATAGTCATCACCAAAAAAGCTTTCCTTTTTTTGTAATGTGCTACCATCATCAGCAGCTGCGTTAGTGATAGATTTTATTTTTACCTGGTTAAATTCATCAACCTTAATGCCTTTAATTAGAGCAGAAAGTTCTACAAAACTTTTATCAGACTCTAAATGTCGTTCTTCTTTAATATCATTTACAAATAAATTTACGTCTTGTGCTAATGTTAATTTGGTGCATAATCCTAATGCTATACAAACAAGTACTTTTTTTGTCATTTTTTTAATGTTTTTAAAGTTGAATAGTAGAAAAATAGATGGTTTTTTTAAAACCTGCGGTGTATAGTTTATTTCGTATTTTTTTATACTGCTGCACGTGTGTTGGTGTATAAATAAAATAGGTAGGAATCTCTTGGTTGTCTACGGTTAAAAACAGTGGTATTAATGCTTCAGTTTTATTCTCTAACGGTAGTTTGTGCATTACTTTATATTCGCATTTTATACCTTTAGCCTCACATTCTTTAGTTATTTCACTAATAGCAATAATAGCATCTACCCTAAGTTTGCCAGTTACACTAATTTCCGGAACATTTAAAAATAGCTCGTTGTTAATATTGGTTTTAAAAGTAAGATTGTCTTTTTCTAAGTTTAAATCTTGATACTGAAAAAACAAGCCCTCGTCTAACAAATTATTTACTTTTTTGGTGCCCATTGCACTTCTTATTAAAATAATTGGAGCAATAATAACAAAAATAATAATGGCTAAAATTAGCCCAATGATTGAGGAAATAATAGCGCGCCCACTAAAGCAACTTTTAAAAATTAAGTCCCAATAATTGGCAATAGAGTTGGTTTGAAAACAGTATTTAACAATTTTAATAATGTTTCCAGAGTTGATAAAAAAATTGATAAGTAAAATAATAACACCTGCTACAAGCAAAAGTACTCTTAGTCCGTCCATAAGGTTATAAATTTGGTTAAGGTTATTTGTTTTAGGCAAATGCTTAAAACTGGTTAAAACTTATAACGGAGCTATTTTTGTAAAAGTACTTTTGGGTAGTTTTTTTAGTTCTAGTGCATAAAACAATGCACATTAGTACATTGTATTTGGGTTTTTAGACGTTTTAGGTATTTGCTGTATAGCATCCCAGTGTTCTACAATTTTACCATTTTGGTCAAATCTAAAAAAATCCATAGTAACGTATTGGTCGTTACCAGGCCACGTTTGGTGCGTGTGTAAAGCAACAAGGTTACCCTCTGTAATTGCTCTTACAAACTCAATGCTTTTATCTGGGTATTCTGTTTGCATACGCTCAAAATATGCTATAAAACCTTCTGTGCCATTCTCAACATCTGGGTTGTGTTGTATATATTCTTCACCAACATATAATTCTACTGCTTTTTTAGGATTTCCTAAATATGCAGTTTTGTAAAATGCAATTGCCTTTTCTTTTAAATCCGTACTCATTATCGCTTTTTTATTTTAAAGATAATGCTTTTTCAAGGGAGTTGTTATCTGCGTGTTTTACGCACACTTTTTTAATCTATATTTGCCGACTTTCTTAAAAGAATTTGAACACTGAAATACAAATAGAGAAGTGGCTCTCCTGGGTGGATGAGCTTTCTTGTAACGATTATGTGGTAATTGATAATTTTTTAGATACAAGCACGTATTTAGAAGTTAGAGAATTCTTTTTATCTAAGCTAAATTATTTTGCACAAGCAGGTATAGGCGCATTAGATAAAAATGCAGTACACACAGAAATTAGAGGCGACTATACTTTTTGGTTAACTAAAGAACGAGATACAGAAATTGCTGCATTTTGGGAGGTTGTAGACCAAGCAATACAAGTGTTTAATAGGTATTGTTTTTTAAGTTTATCTGGGTACGAGTTTCATTTTGCAAACTATCCTCCAGGCGGTCATTACACTAAACATCTAGACCAATTTAAAAACCGAAATAACCGTACCATTTCTTTTATTGTGTATTTAAATGAAGGTTGGCAAAAAGGAGATGGAGGAGAATTAGAAATTTTTAAACCAGATAATAGCTCGTTTTTAGTAGAGCCATTAGCAGGTAGGTGTGTATTGTTTAAGAGTGATGTTGTGCCGCACGCTGTACTAAAATCTTATAAAGATAGATATAGTTTAACAGGATGGTTGCTACAGACACCATTTAAATTAGGGCAGTTTTTAGGGTAGAGACTTACTATTTAAAAGAAAGACAATATTTTTTCTCCCCAGATGGCAAAAACAATGATGGTTATAGTTAGGGCTGTCATAAAAAAGTAAAACCAACGGTACACTAAAAAAAAGCAAATTAAACCTATAGCAGCAGCTATGTAAAACGTATCTGTAAAATGCTCTAAAGTTATCCAGTAGCCAAAAATAAAAGCAATTGTACTTATAGCAAGTTTAATAAATTTAGTGTTTTTGTTTGGTTTAGGACCAGTTTTATCCGTACCCGAAGTTGTAGGAGGTTTTGGTGGTGGCGGCTGTATAGGGTCTGCTATTCTAATGTTACCTGTGCCATCACAAGCGTTACAATGTTCTGTGGTAGCGTGTGTACCACCTACAAAAGTTTTTTGTCCAGTACCAGAACAAGCATTACAGGTTTTATATGCCATAACAGGGTTATTTTTATTACTTACTACGCATTGCCATATTTCTAAGATCAATAAGAGTTTGCTCTGCGTCTTTACTCTCAAAAGAAAGTAAAGATCTATTGTTCATTATTAGGTATTTCTCTTGACTTTTGTCTTCGTTTTGCATTTCTACAATAGTGTATTTAGATCTTTTTAAATGAAAAGACTTTGGATATCCTATTTTATCAAACGGGTAGTGTTTAGCTGCTCTAAACTTCTTTTTTAACACTAGTTTGTCTCCAATTACACGAGCATCACAGATGTACATAAATTGGTACACAATAAACCCAATAAGCGCTATAAAAACAGCAGCAGCTACAATCATACCCATATGAAAATCTTGATCTTGGGTGACTTTTGCTAAAATTGGAATCATTATGAGTACTACAATTGTACCCAAGTACAAACCAAGGTTGGTCCAGTTAGATGATAATTTAATTTCTGTATTACTTCCCATTTTTTTCTTTTAAAGATATGAAAGTTTGTGGTTCGTAGTCGTTATAGTTGTTTTTTTGAAGTAGGAATTTGATTTTTTTTAAAGAATTCTGTTTATTTCGTCATATTCAAGTGTTCCGTTTTTAAACTCTGATAATATTAAATTTTTATTTATACTTTTAAGTTTGTCTTCTTCTACATTAAGAGCGCGCCTACATTTTCTATAAATAGCTAAAGCTGTATGTCTTGAAAGACCAATGTTTTGAAGTGCTATAGCAATTCTGTTTTGTGTTCCATATTCAAGTAAAGAAGCCCAATTTTCACCCGCGGAATCTTCTCCTAAAATATTAGAAATAACTTGGTAATAATGATTAAAATATTTTTCAAACAAGAATCTAAGAACATATTCTATATCTTCTATAATTTTTTCTATTAAGGCATTGATGTGATCTACGTTGCCTTTCTCATATTGAATAAAATTAGGTTTATTATCAATGTAACCTAAATGAATTAAACTTCTGTTGTTTTCATAATGTTCTATTGACATTTTAATTATTTGATTTAATCCAAAACCATTAATCCATTGGTTCATTAATAGAGCATAATATTTCAGGCTTTTTTCGTTATTAAGTTTTTTTTCTGCTTTATCCCATTCATACAAAATGTATAGGTTTTTAAGTGTGTCAAGGCATATTTCGTAATTTATATGATTACTAATAAGTTTTATGTTTTTACCTTGTTTATGTGCTTTTTTTATAAGATTAAAAACTTTGTTTTGAATAGTTAAGTTGATTGATTGATTTGAATTTAGAATGTATGATGGTATTTCAAAATCTTTAACTTTAGAATTTGCAAGTTCAATTATTTTATCTTTTTTCTTTTCAATCAGTTTCTCTATTAATGGACTCTTATAATTTGATTTTATCTCTAGAGTATCTACACTTATAATATTCGCGATATATCTTAGTATTGCTTGTTCTTCTTTTGATCCTGTTATTTTTTGGTTTTTAAGTATACTTTCTATTTTTCGTAAGTTTCTATCAATTTTAGTTAAAACAGTTGGTTTTAAAATTATCTCAGTTTTGTTCAATATCTCTTTATTTTCCCATAACCAATCCGAATGTTGAACACAAAAGATATTTCCATAGAGTTCTTTAGATAATCTGCCTGCTCTTCCAGATAAATTCCAAAAATCTATTTGTGATAAAGGTTTACGACCATTTTTTCCATTTAAAATAAAAATATTCTGAGTAGGCATATTTACACCTTCAAGTAATGTTGAAGTGCAAAAAACATTTTGTATTTCCTCTTTCTTATACAAATCTTCAACAAGATTTCTTATTAATTGAGGAAGTTTTCCATAATGAAAAGCAACTTTATGTTCTAATAGATTAGCTAAGTAGTATTGCGGATGAATATATTCTTTAATTTGTTTTATTGCTTTTTTTAAAGCTTCGCTCAATTGAAATTTACCAACTATTTTTGAAAACTCATTCGCTTCAAAAATAGTTTTAGACTTACTGTTACAGTAAATCAAGTTGTTTTTATCGAAGCCTAAATGTTGAATAAGTGTAGTTGTAGAATTAACTACTTGAAATAAATTTGAGTTTTCAATATTGACATTATTGTCTTTTTGTATCAATTCAACATTTTTACTCAATAAATCTATAAAAAACAAATTTTGTGAAACTGGAGATTCGTTTGTTTTAAATGTGTTATTTGGTTTATTTCGGTCAAATAGTTTGAGGAAAACTTCAGGATTAGATACATTTGGAGAAGAAAAATACAATTTTATGTTACCATACTTTTTAATTGTTTTTTCTATTGCTGTATAGGTTGTTACACTTCTTGAATCTTTTTCATTAGCTAATTTGTGTGCTTCATCCACAAATACAAACCCAATTGGTGGATTATTATCTTGTGATAAATAGCTAATAAGTCTTTCTGGTGTCAATATTAGAATGTAATTATGAGGTTCATCACCTATGAAACCATTCACATTCGAATTTGTAAGAATGCGATATTTATATTGTTCAGAAAGTTCTCTTATTTCGTCTTTTAAGTCAAGTGTAAATTGATTTATCAAAGCTCTTGTTGGAACAATAATTACTAAGTTTTCAGGAGGACTATTTCTCATTACTTTTTTTATAAAAGCTTTGATAATAAATGATTTTCCCATTGACGTTGGTCCAGAAAAACTATATTCAAGTGTGTTGCTTAGTTGCGAATATAACTCAAACTGCGAATCTGTAAAAACGAAATTTTCTGAATCAGGAACTTTTTGAATGACTTTTTTTGCCTCAACCTCTATGCTTCTAAAAAAAGGCAATGTTGCAATATTTGCATTGTAGTTAGTTAAATAGTTAATAGCTGGAAAATTTCCCAATTTTGAATAAACAGCTTTGGAAACAGTTCTGTAAATCTCATTATTTTTAAATTGATGATTTAAGTACGTTATTATTTGATATGCTTTATTCCGTGCTTCTGAATTTTTTGAATTAGAGAGGATATCAGAGAACCTTAAAGCATCTGTTAATTCTTTATTAGTCAAAATATTGTCAGAGAGCTCAATATTTAAGTTATTTTCTGCTGATATTAAAGAACATTTACTAAATATTAACTTGAAATATTCATCATTCAAAACATCTTTTGTTAACTTTTCTATTATGGTCATAGCTTTAAGTTAACTGTTGAATGATTTCTTTTCTTTTCTCTGCTAAATTTGAAAAAGGTATAATATACAAATGAAAATTATAGCCAGTAAATTCTGATTTGTTTATTTGAAAATTTATTGAATCAATTAAATTTTCTACTTCTTGCTTAATTTTCTGTCTGATATGAGTTCTAAATTCACTATTTGATTTATTACTTTCTTCTTCCGTTATTCCAACATCATAACCTAAAAATATACCAAAAGAATAATCAGTACTTATTTTATTCTCACGAGCATTTGGAATAATTACATTTTTAAGAAATTCATATAATTCAGGATTAGCTGTTTCCTTGATTAATTGACTATTTACTAAACCAATTTCAAATTCAATTTTATTTTCACTTAAAAGTTTAGATAGTGAGCCAAATGCCTCATATATTCCTGTTTTTAAATTTGAATTAAGTTTTGACTCTCCAAATATTAATTGATAATCTGTTTCTGTTACCTTTAACAAGTGAACACCGTCAGCTCCTTTTACATAATCGTTTTTTGCAGTTTTAATTTCTAATTTTGTTAGAATTTTAGGTGCATTTAAATGTGATTCTAATAAACAATAAAGCAAAATTTCACCTAGTTCTCCTTCATTTGATGAATAACGTCTAAGCTTATCTTGTGCCTTAGAAACTAGTGTTGCATATTCCTTAGCATCAATTAGTTTTTGAACCTCTGTTCTTGATAATGCAAAATGGTAGAGTTGGTTTGATATGAGCTTCACAAGTTCATCATATGCAAATGCATTGTTTTTCACTTTTAATGTAAAGACATTAACCTTATTTGATTTGGCTAATTCTAAATTTTCTATATCGTGATAGAACAGGTCTAAAAAGATGTTTTTGACATTTGTTTCTATCATAAATTTAAGTATTTCATTTTTTAAGTATTAATCTGCGCTTATAACTTCTCAATTTACTCCCTTCCTCTTTACCAAAAAAACAGATTTCCGTAAATGGTATGTAATAGTGTATACTTTGCAGTTTTTTAAGGGTATTTGGTAGTTGTGGTTTTTTGTATGCTGTTGTAACTAACTCTAATACAAACAAAAACCTTTACTTTTTAGAGGTTTGTCTAAAAAGTAAAGGCTTAATTTTTTATGGTAAATGGGTAAAAGTTACTCTGTTTCTTCTACTTCTTTTATAGAGTAAATAATTTTATCTAATTCATTTTTATACAAATTTTCATTACTTGCCAACGTCCAACTGTTTGCTTGGTAATATCTTGTTTTACCTTTAAAAATACCTATAGAGTAAAAAATGTCTACGCCGTTAATTGTTCCTCTTAAATGCGTGGTAATTGCTTGCATATTATTAACTACAGTGTCTTTTGTATTAAACATTTCTGCGTTTGTAAGCTGTGTTTTATAATCGTCTAGTGTCATTTTTTTATAATCTTCTAGCGTATTTTTGTAAACTATATTTTCTTCTTCTTCATAATATTCAATAGCAGTCTCTACTTCCTCAAAAGATTCTTCTATTACTGCTATATAAAATTCTCTTCTTTCATTTTGGTACTGTAGTGTTGCATCATCATTTAAGTCATTGGTTTTGGTTAAAAAAGAAGGTAAAACAATTGAAAATCTGTTTTTAACGTTAACTGTCTCATAAGTGGTTTCTATATTGCAAGACTGTACTATAACTGCCGTTACCAATAGTAAAAAAATGCTTTTTGTGTATTGTTTAATGTTGGTCATTTTTATAGGGTTTTGTTGGTTGCTACAATACGTAAGTAGCAAATAATTTTTCTAATGTTTCTTCTGGGTTGTTGCACAAACCAGGGTGTGTTTTAGAGCTTTGTATAACGGTGCTTCTAGAGGCTGCTAACCACCTAAACCTGTCAGATAGTTCTAACTTACCAATTGGTCCGCCTGCGGGCTCACCTTTGCAAACCAGTTCCCAGGCTTTTAGGTAATCTTCTAGCAAATTATAGTTGAGCTCCTTACAAAAAGCTTCTAGTTTAGTACGGTCTATATGGTATTTTACACCTAAAAATTTTTTTCGTTTACTAAATAAAATAACGCCAATGTTAAAAAACTCTTCGCGTTCTACTTTGGGTACAATGCGTATAATTGCATACTCAAATGTAACTTTATCTTGCATCTTTAGCTTCTTTTATTAGCGCATCTACCATACCCAATTTTGCATTTAAATAGGTGGTGTAGGCAGCTCTCATTTGCGCAGGAGTTAAAGAATCGGTTTGGTTTGTTAGCCAGTCTTCTGGTATACTGTTGGTGATGTTTTTTATAATTTGCGGTGTAATTTTACTTGTAATTTCTTGTTTTGCGTACTCTAGTTCTGTAGCCTGTGGCAATAATACGTGGTCTTTTATTAACGGAAAAGTTCTGGTTAAGTGGTTTTCCCACAAAGGCCAGTTATGATGAAAATAAAAGCTAGCACCATTGTCTATAATCCACAACTCTTGGTTCCAAATAAGTAAGTTGGTGTTTTTTGCAGTACGGTCTATGTTGCTAATAATACTATCTAGTAGTACCACTTTAGAAGCGGTTTTTGCATCTACGGTAGTTACCAACGGATCAAAAGTTATAGCGCTAGATAAATAGTGTAGCCCTAGATTTAAACCAACACTAAATTTTAGTAAATCCTGAATTTCTTCGTCGGGTTCTGTTTTGCTAAATGAGTCGTCTAGGTTAGCAAATACCAACTCAGGTACTTTTAGTCCAATAGCACGTGCAAGCTCGCCACCAATAAACTCGGCAATAAGTGCTTTTGTGCCTTGGCCAGCGCCTCTAAATTTTAAAACATAAAGGAAATCGTCATCTGCCTTAACAATAGCAGGTAAAGAACCACCTTCTCGTAAAGGTTGCACATACTGTACAACGTTTACGGTTCTAACGTCTAATTTGTTCATACATCTAAGGTACTAAAATTTACAAGTTGTATGGTTATTATTTGCTTAGCAAACGTACTAATTGTGGTCTGTACAAGTTGTCTTTTTCGTTTAAACCAATGGTGTTTAGTAAAAAATTGAAGTTTACAAAAAGCTCTGCATTTTCTTCATCGTCCTCTAAAAATATTTTAAATCTACTACTGCCATTTTTGTAATCTACAGCATCTTGATTAAGGTTAGCGCAAGTAAAAATTTGTTCTTGTTTTAATGCATAGTCTTTAGCAGGTAAATTATATTTTTTACGCATAAAGTTTAATAATCTGTTGCTTTGCTCTCCAATAGATGTAAATTTAATACCATTATCTACAAACATATTTTTTGGCTCACCATTAACAAAACCAGCTTTAACACCTTTTTTTAAAGAAACCAACATACCAATAGTGTCATTATCTACAGTAGCCTTAATGGTGTATTGGTAATAGTCTTTATCTTCTTTAGTGTTGGTAATAGTAAACGGAAAATCTATAAAACCATCTACCGAATATAGGTTAGATAAATTGCTTACTTTTTGCTCTTGGTCTGTTTTACAACTTGTAATAGTTAGTACAACAAGCGTAATAATGGTTAGTGTTTTTTTCATATTGTTTTTTAGCTAGTTATTCAAATAGTAATCCGCTTTGTATGTCAAACTGCTTTTGTTCTTCTGAAGACATTTGGTCACGTAGCACTTTAATAGTGTATGCGCCTTTTGTTACTTTACCATCAAAATACATCCAATCACTAATATTAGACTCGTCTACCACAATAGTATCTCCGTATTTTACATTAATCTCGTATAGTGGTTTATTACCAACAATACCTTTAAATTTATTGTTATTAAAAGTAACGTCTTGTATCCATATGTGCTCTGAATTGCCTTCTGTATCTGTAAACTTTTGTTTAAGCGTAAAACCTTGATAGTTTTTGTTATTGCTTTGTATAGCACTTTTGAAATTAGATAATGTTTTGTTTGCTTCTGCAATGGCTTGGTTCATTGCAATATTTTCATTAGCTACATTCATTACATCTGGCTCGCCTTCACGTTCAATTTTAGAAGAAGAGTTCTCTTTACAAGAAGTAATTGTAAGAATAATAATAGCTGTAATAGTTAAGATTTTTTTCATATTGTTTTTAATTATTTTATGCGTACGCTTTCAAAATCGTTTTTTATTTTATCTAAAGTAGGACTTAAAAATACCATATACAGTATAATTAAAAGTCCAAAAAGCATAAAGTCTGGTTTAAGAAATAGAATGATAAAAGCAGCACCCTCTAAAATTGCCCATCTTATAATTGATGCAGTTTGGTACACACCAAATTTGTCTTCGAGCTCTTTAATGTCCTTGGCTTGTTTTAGAGTGTTTTTAAATACAAAATTACTAGCAAAAACAGCAATTAGTGGTAGTGCTAAAAATACAACTGAAGACGCATCTAAAGCAGGTACTTTAAAACTTTTTAAAGCCGTAATATCTCCTAAAGTAAAATAAATAGCAACAATCCCAAAGGTTATAGCTAAGTGAATAATTTTTAATGTTTTTATTTTCTGATCCATAGTTTTATGTTAGTTTTTTATAAGTCTCAAGTTTTGGTTCTTGACTCTTTTATCTCTTCTCTATTTTCTCCTTTAAACGATCTTGTCTCTCCATTTACTTAGGTAAAAACCTATTAGGGTCTTCTTTGGCTTTACGGTCTTGTTCTTTTTGTTCTGCAGAACGTGTATCTGTATTAGTAGCAATTGGTTTTTTAGCTTCTTGTACTACTTTAGGTTCTGGAGCTTGTTTACCTCCAAAAAATGAGAGTACCATAAGCAGCGCTAAAATTCCCCATACAATACCAAAAATAAGGTCTGTTACAGATTTTCCTTTTTTATTTTCGGTATCAATATCTGCTTGTGGGTCTTCAGAAACTATATTAGGGTTTTCTTTTAAGTAGTATAGTTTTAGTTGAGGGAAGTTTGGCAGTTTAGTTAACGAAATTTCATCAGCATAAGTTCGTCCATCAACAGTAAAAGAGTAATTAAATTTATACATTTTTATAACCCTAGCCAGAGTGGTTTCTGTATACTCGTTAGATAAGTCTGCCATAACAAAAGTGTTATCATCTAACATTTGTTGGCGTTCTGCAATTTTATCTTTGTCGCCTTCGTAAATATAATCGCTAACACAAGATTTTGCTAGGAAAGAAAATACAATAATAAATACAATTCTGTATAAAACAGATTTTACTTTTTTCATAGGTTTACTGGTCTTTGGTTATTTGTTTTGATCTATTTTATAGGTATTAAGTCTTGCATCTTGGTTCTTGACTCTTGTTTCTCATTTTGGCCTCTATTCTCTCCTCTATATTCTTTTCTCTTTTTTTTAAAAACCGAATCAATTTCTTACAATTTATGTTGTTTTTAGAAATACACAAATAAAAAAGCTTGTTTTTAGAGCAATTGCATAGAATTACTATAAAAACAAGCTTTATATAATTTAGCCTTAGTTAAGGTAGCTTTTAGTCTAACTTATCGGTTAAATTATTAAATACTTTTTTAGGGTTTTTTCCATCATACAAAATAGCATAAACCGCGTCTATAATAGGAGTTTTAGACTTTTTGTTATGTTTTTCATTAATTAAATGAGCACTTTTAGTGGCGTAGTAACCCTCTGCAACCATACTCATTTCCATCATAGCACTTTTAACAGTGTATCCTTTACCAATCATATTACCAAACATTCTGTTTCTACTAAAAACAGAATAGCCAGTAACAAGCAAATCACCAAGGTAGGCAGAGTTGTTAATGTTACGTTTCATATGGTGTACACGTTTAATAAAACGTTTCATTTCTCTAATAGCATTACTCATAAGCACACTCTGAAAATTATCTCCGTAGCCCAAACCGTGAGCCATACCAGCAGCAATAGCATAAATGTTTTTAAGCACGGCAGCGTACTCGGTACCAATAATATCGTCAGATGTTTTTGTCTTTATATAATCGCTACTTAAGTTTTTAGCCACCAATTTGGCTTTTTTCTCATCTGCGCAGGCAATAGTTAAGTAAGACAAGCGCTCTAGGGCAACTTCCTCTGCGTGGCAAGGACCAGCAATAACACCAATATTTTCTAATGGTATATTATAGGTTTGGTTAAAATGTTCACCAACAATTAAGCCTGTTTCTGGTACAATACCTTTAATAGCAGAAAATATAATTTTATTCTCTAAAGACACTGTAAGTTTTTGTAGTTCTGTGACTAAAAAAGCAGACGGAATTGCAAAAATTACCACATCAGAATTTTCAATAGCAGTATTAATATCTGCAGTTAGTGCTAGTTGTTGTGGGTTAAATTCAACAGCGCTTATATAATTAGGGTTGTGACAGTGCTCTTTTATATGTGCAATAGCATCTGTATTGCGCATATACCAATTTACTGTACTTACATTTTCAGTAAGCATTTTTACAATTGCAGTAGCCCAGCTACCACCACCCAAAACAGCAAATTTTGTAGTATTCTTCATAAAATAAATTTAGAAAATCAAAAGTAGATAAAATTTAATTGAAAGCAGAAATTTATGCCTTCTATAGCTTTAATTTAATAAAACTTTAGGGTACTGTCAACCTTAATTTTACATACTATTTTATTAGTACTTTTTATGCAGATTTAGTTTTTATTAATCTAGAAAATGTTAGCATAGGTAAAGTTTAAAATGTTTATGTATCTGTAAATTAGTGATTTAAAATTTTTGGCACGCCCTTTGTTTTATACTTGGCAGAACCAATACATTTTTTATTATGAAAACAAAATTACTATTAGGATTACTGTTATTGGGAACCTTAGTTTCATCATGCTATTCTGAAATAATAATAGAAGACGATTTTATAGAACCAGGATTTTCTGTAGAACACGCAATACATAAATATGACCTTTGGTATGTAGATATTAACGCAACACAAGGTAACGGGGAAGTTCCTTTTTTACAACGTGCATTTACTATAACATTTAACAATGGCCGTTTGTATGCTAATAATAATATTGTTGGTATTGGTAAAACCGGTGGCGGCTATGGTGTAGATGTTGGTAATTATGATGTTTTTAATGATGGTATACGAGTAAACCATAGTGTAGATGGTAGGTGGCCACTAGAAGTGTATGTGGTAAATAGCAATACATTAGAGTTGTTAGATGTTGCCACAAACACATCATACTACTTAAGGGGGTACAGACAAAGTACGTTTGATTATGATTATGTTTTTTATGATAATTTAAAATACTTTTTACAGGAATATGATGCTTGGGAAAAAACATACACAAGTAAAGAAGGTGCTATAAATGATTTTGATGCAGAAAACTTTTTGCAATTTTTTACAGATGGTAATGCCGATGTTTTTAGGTCATCTATAGATAATAATGGTACCAGACCAAGAAACTTACATTGGGATTATGAAGGTGAGTATAAGGTGTTTGATGTAGAAGGAGATGAAACCTTAAAGTTGCTAGAACTAGATTATGATTTTTTGGGTGATGATTATTTTGAGTTTTATGTTATTAATGATAGTACAATAGAACTGTACCATCCAAATTCTGGCACGGTTTATGAATTTACAGGAATAGGATACATACAATACTTAAAAGGTGATGTATCTACTACAGATAAAAAAAGAACAAAGTCTACTAACAGTGTAAAAACAGTAAAGAGACAGCGTATAAAATAAAAAGAATTTTTAGGTTGGTTATTAGTTGTAAAACCGTCTTAAACAGTAGTATGTTTAAGGCGGTTTTTTTATGTTTATTGGTCTTCTAATTTTAAAATAGCCGTTGTATAATTTCTTGTGTTTATACATAGTTTTTCATCTGTAATTAGTGAACGTCCTAATGACGGAATCATTTCTGTTAACTTTTGCTGCCAAGCTTTAGATTTTACTTGCATTGGAAAACATTGGTTTAATACAGATAACATTATAGATACAGATGTAGATGCACCTGGTGATGCACCAAGCAAAGCAGCCAACGTTTTGTTTTTGTTGGTTACAATCTCGGTTCCAAACTTAAGCACGCCACCTTCTTTGGCGTCTTTTTTAATTATTTGTACACGTTGCCCAGCTGTAATAAGCTCCCAGTCTTCAATTTTAGCATTTGGGTAGTATTTTTCTAATGCTTTAAAGCGTTCTTCTGGCGACTGTACAACTTGTTCTATTAAGTATTTGGTTAGTGATATGTTGTGTAAACCAGCCCTAAGCATAGGAAAAATATTATGTGCATCTATAGACAATGGTAAATCAAAATAAGAACCATTTTTTAAAAATTTTGTAGAAAAACCAGCATATGGTCCAAAAAGTAAAGAGCGTACGCCATTTAGCATTCTAGTATCTAAATGCGGAACAGACATTGGTGGTGCGCCAACTTCTGCCATGCCGTATACTTTGGCTTCGTGTTGTAAAATAACTTCAGGATTATTACATTTTAAAAACTGTCCGCTTACCGGAAAACCACCGTAACCATCTGCTTCAGGAATATCAGATTTTTCTAATAGTTTTAAAGCACCACCACCAGCACCAATAAACACAAAATTACTTTCTATTGTTTTTTCTTTATCTGTATGTAAATCTTTAACCTCTATTTCCCAAGTGCCATCTTTTTTATCATCAATATCTTCTACTTGGTGACCTAAAAATACTTCTACACCATCACAAGACTGCAGATAGGCAATCATCCCTCTGGTAATAGTTCCAAAATTTACATCTGTACCTATAGGCATTCTTGTGGCTCCTATAGTTTGGTTTTTGCTACGGCCTGTCATCATTAAAGGTACCCATTCTTTAATTTCATCATAATTTTCAGAATGCAACATATCTTTAAAAATAGGATAAGCTGTAAGTGCTTTGTGTCTTTTTCTTAAGAAGTTTAAATTTTCATCACCCCATACAAAACTCATATGGTCAATGTCATTAATAAAAGGATCTTCTGCAGGAAGTAAATTGTTTTTTACCAAATAAGCCCAAAGTTGTTTAGACACCTCAAAAGATTCACTAATTTTTAATGCCTTAGAAATATCTATTTCTCCTTGTTCATTTTCTGGTGTGTAGTTTAACTCACAAAAGGCAGAGTGCCCAGTGCCAGCGTTGTTCCAAGCATCAGAGCTTTCTGCGCCTACTTTATCTAAACGTTCATAAATAGCTATTTTAGCATCTGGTATTAGTTGTTTTAATAAAACGCCAAGCGTTGCGCTCATAATGCCAGCTCCTATAAGTGTAAAGTCTTGTTTTGCCATTGTATAGTTGTGTTTACTACAAAGCTAAGAAACGTTTTGGTAGTGAGTAGTGTTAGATTTTTATAATTTTAAGGTGTGTTTCTTAGTTTTATAGAGTTTATTTCTCTAAAAGCGTAATAAAGACTATTTTTGCGCCCTTAATTTATAGGCTAAAATGAAAAAGTATTTAAATTTATTTGATTTCCAGCAGAAGGTAGATTATAAAAATGAAATTTTAGCAGGATTAACGGTGGCAATGACAATGATTCCAGAGTCATTAATGTTTGCTATTCTTGCCGGTTTTTCGCCTTTAGTAGGTTTGTACGGTGCTTTTATTATGGGATTAGTAACAGCAATATTTGGCGGTAGACCAGGATTAATTTCTGGTGGAGCTGGTGCAACCGTAGTAGTCCTTATGGCGTTAATGAACTCTCACGGTTTAGAATATGTTTTTGCAGCAGTTGCTTTGGCAGGTGTTATTCAAATGATAATAGGTCTTTTAAAACTAGGTAAGTTTATACGCTTGGTTCCACAGCCGGTAATGTTTGGGTTTGTTAATGGTTTAGCTATAATTATTTTTATGGCTCAAATGGACCAATTTAAGGCAGGTGTGGGAGATGCAGCAGTTTGGCTAACAGGTGAGACATTGTATACTATGCTAGGTTTGGTATTGTTTACAATAGCAATAATTGTTTTTGTTCCTAAGGTTACTAAGGCAGTGCCAGCTTCATTAATAGGAATTATTGTTGTGTTTTTAGTAGTGTATTTTTTTAATATAGAAACCAAACAAGTAGTAGATATTATAAATCAAGATACATTACCAGGAGAGCCACTAAAATCGCTAAGTGGTACATTACCTTCTTTTCACATTCCTACTATTCCGTTTACATTAGAAGCCTTTAAAATTATTTTACCTTACGGATTAATAATGGCAGCTGTAGGTTTAACTGAAGGTTTGCTTACGTTAAACTTGGTAGATGAAATTACAGGAACAAAAGGAAATAGTAATAGAGAGTGTGTAGCTCAAGGTGGGGCAAACATATTAAACGGTTTCTTTGGCGGAATGGGTGGTTGCCCTATGATTGCACAAACTTTAGTAAACTTATCTGCAGGTTCAAGAGCAAGATTATCTGGTATAATTGCTGCGTTAACTATATTGATTATTATATTGTTTGGAGCGCCGGTAATAGAGCTTGTGCCTATAGCTGCATTAGTTGGTGTTATGGTAATGGTTTCTGTAGGTACTTTTGAGTGGGCTAGCTTTAAGGCTTTACGAAGAATGCCTAAACCAGATATTTTTGTAATGATATTGGTTACCTTAATCACTGTATTTTTACATAATTTGGCTTTAGCTGTATTAATAGGAGTAATAATTTCTGCATTGGTATTTGCTTGGGAAAGTGCTAAGAGAATTAGAGCTAGAAAGTATGTAGATGAAGACGGAGTTAAGCACTATGAGATATACGGGCCTTTATTTTTTGGATCTACCACATTATTTAATGAAAAATTTGACGTACAAGGTGATCCAGATAAAGTAATTATAGACTTTAAAGAAAGTAGGGTTACCGATATGAGTGGTATTGAAGCTTTAAATAAGATAACAGAACGTTATGCTAAAGTGGGTAAAAAGGTTCACTTAAGGCATTTAAGTAAAGATTGTATACGTTTGTTGTGTAATGCAGATGATATTATTGATGTAAATGTAATGGAAGACCCAACGTACAAAGTAGTTGCTAATAAGTAAACTATTTTGCTACACTAAATTTATATAAAGTTACGCTGTGGTATTCTTCTTTAGGACGCAATACCACAGTAGGAAACTGAGGCTTGTTAGGACTATCTGGATAATGCTGTGTTTCTAAACAAAAAGCAGCTCTAGGATGGTATTTTTTACCCGATTTACCTACTAGCTTATCACTTATAAAATTACCCGTATACAATTGCACTCCTGGCTCTGTAGTGTATACATCCATAGTAATACCTGTACTTGGCTCAGTTGCTGTAGCAGCTAAATTTAAAGTTGTGTTTTGGTCTATAACATAGTTATGGTCATAGCCATTACCAATAATTAACTGCTCATAATCTGCATTAATATCTTTGCCAATTGTTTTTTCTTTTCTAAAATCCAAAGGTGTATCATTTACAGCTGTTAGTTCTCCTGTAGGTATGCAAGTTGTGTCTACACTTGTAAAAGAAGACGCATTAATTTGTAGTTTATGATCTAAAATGTCGCCATTACCTTCTCCTTTTAAATTAAAATAAGAGTGGTTTGTTAGGTTTACAACCGTTATTTTATCGGTAATTGCCCAATATTTAATTTTTATGGCATTTTTATCTGTTAGGTGGTATTGTACTTTAACCGCTAAGTTACCAGGGTAACCTTCTTCCATATCTGCAGAAACGTAGGTTAATTCTAGCGTATCTCCGGTAGGTTGCTTAGCATCCCAAACAACAGCATCAAAACCTGTTGTGCCACCGTGTAAGTGGTTTTCACCATTGTTAACAGCTAAATTGTATGTTTTGTTGTCTAGTGTAAATTTACCCTTTGCAATTCTGTTGGCATATCTACCCACAATACTGCCAAAATAGGCATTAGGATTGGTTTGGTATTCGTGTAAAGATTTATATCCTAAAACAACATCTTTAAAATCATTGTTTTTGTCTTTTACCCATAATGATGCTAAAGTGCCGCCATAGTTTGTTATTTGTGCAATAGAGCCTTGCGCATTTTTTAAAGTGTATAGCGCTACTCTTTTACCGTTTATTAAGGCTTCAAAATCTTTTGGGTTTAGTAGTTGTGGTGCCATTTAAAAGTTGGTTTAGGTGTTTAGTTTTTTAGTTCTACTAAAATTGGACAGTGGTCACTGTGCTTAGCTTCTTTTAAAATAACAGCTCTTTTTAAGCGGTTTTCTAAGGTTTTGCTAACCATACCGTAATCCAATCGCCAACCTTTATTATTGTTTCTTGCGTTAGCTCTGTAGCTCCACCAAGAGTAGTTGTGTGGCTCTTTATTAAAGTGTCTAAAACTATCTATAAATCCGCTTTCCATAAAATTTCCAATCCACTCGCGTTCTACAGGTAAAAATCCAGATACGTTTTTATTGCGTACAGGATCATGAATATCTATAGCTTCATGACATATATTATAGTCGCCTACTACAATAATATTAGGTTTGTCTTTTTTTAATTCATTAATATATTTCTGAAAGTCATCCATATATTTTAGTTTAAAATCTAGTCTAGCCAAATTTGTACCAGATGGTAGATACATACTCATAATAGAAATATCTCCAAAATCTGCTCTAATATTTCTGCCTTCAAAATCCATATAATCTATACCTGTACCGTAGGTAACATTATCTGGTTCTGTTTTAGATAAAATAGCAACACCACTGTAGCCTTTTTTTTGTGCGCTATACCAATAGTTATAGCTGTAACCAGCCTCTTCAAACAAAGATAAATCTAACTGTTCTTTAAGTGCTTTTATTTCCTGAAGGCATATAACATCTGGGTCTGTAGCGGTAAGCCAATCTATAAAACCTTTATTAATTGCTGCGCGAATACCGTTAACGTTATAGGATACTATTTTCATTATATGTAATTAAAAGGTTAAAAATAGAAAAAACAAAGGGTTCTATGAAAAATGAATGACAGAGATTCTTACAAAAAGTTCTATTTTTGCCAATTGAAAAATGAGATATAGAAAACACTAACATTATGAAAAAAGGATTATTAGTAGTAGTATTTTTATTGGGAGCCAAAATGGCATTTGCTCAAGCTTACTCTAATTTTGATAAAAACCAAGAAATTAAATTTAACATTGGTATGTTTTTAGCAACAACTTCTGTAGAATTTGGATACGAGTATTTTTTAGGTGATGATACTAGTGTTGGTGCAATTCTTCATTTTGATGGTGACGGTGAAGATTACAATGGTAGCTTTGGTTTTGGACCAAACTTTAGAGCTTACTTTGGAGATTTACCTAGAAGTGGCGCTTTTGCAGAAGCTTTTGGTTTGTATTTAAAGGGAGAAAAAAAATACAATGATATGGGCTCTAGAATTGTTGGAGAATACAGTGGTGTAGCTCTTGGTTTAGGTGGTGGTTACAAGTGGGTAACACGTAGCGAACGTTTTACATTAGAGCTAAATGGTGGTTTTGGTAGAAATATAAATCCTAAAGAATTTCAGGACGATTTTATTTTTAGAGCAGGTTTATCTGTAGGGTTTAGATTTTAAAAAAATAAAGTCATAAAAAAAGAGCTCACTACTGGCAAATGCTTTAGTGAGCTCTTTTTGTATAGGTACTTAAAATTATATTTTTTTAAGCCATTCTTTCATAGATACTTCTGCGTTAATAATAGATTTTAAATCTGCTATAGCTACACGTTTTTGCTCCATAGTATCTCTGTGACGTATAGTTACTGTTTTGTCTTCTAAAGTTTGGTGATCTACTGTAATACAAAACGGAGTACCGTTGGCATCTTGTCTTCTGTAACGACGACCAACAGCATCTTTTTCATCATATATTACTTTAAAATCCCACTTTAAATCCTCTATAATTTCTTTAGCAACATCTGGTAAGCCATCTTTTTTAACAAGAGGTAAAATAGCAGCTTTTGTTGGTGCTAATACAGCAGGTAGCTTAAGAACGGTTCTTGTAGATCCGTTTTCTAATTCTTCTTCTATAAGAGAATTAGAGAAAACAGCTAAAAACATACGGTCTAAACCTATAGATGTTTCTACCACGTAAGGTACATAGCTCTCGTTAATTTCATGGTCAAAATATTGTAATTTTTTACCAGAGTGCTTTTCGTGGCTACTTAAATCAAAATCTGTTCTAGAGTGTATACCTTCAAGCTCTTTAAAGCCAAACGGGAATTTAAATTCTATATCTGCGGCAGCATCTGCGTAGTGTGCTAATTTATCATGGTCATGAAAACGGTAATTGTCTTCTCCCATACCTAAAGATAAATGCCATTTAATACGGTTTTGTTTCCAAGCCTCGTACCATTCTTTTTGTGTGCCAGGACGCACAAAAAACTGCATTTCCATTTGTTCAAATTCTCTTTGGCGAAAAATAAATTGTCTTGCAACAATCTCGTTTCTAAAAGCTTTTCCTATTTGGGCAATACCAAAAGGAATTTTCATACGTCCAGTTTTCTGTACGTTTAAAAAGTTTACAAATATACCTTGTGCTGTTTCTGGTCTTAAGTAAAGATCCATAGCACTGTCTGCAGAAGCTCCTAGCTTGGTGCCAAACATTAAGTTAAATTGCTTAACATCTGTCCAGTTTTTAGATCCAGATACTGGGCAAACAATATCTAATTCTTCAATTAAACTCTTTACGTCTGCTAAATCTTCATTTTCTAAAGACTTACCCATTCTAGATAAAATAGTATCAATTTTTTCTTGATAACCTAAAACGCGTGGGTTGGTAGTAACAAATTCTTGTTTATTAAAAGCTTCACCAAAACGTTTAGCAGCTTTGGTAACTTCTTTATTTATTTTGTTTTCTAATTTGGCACAGTAGTCTTCAATTAAAACATCTGCTCTGTACCTTTTTTTAGAATCTTTATTATCTATTAATGGGTCGTTAAAGGCATCTACGTGTCCAGATGCTTTCCAAACCGTTGGGTGCATAAAAATGGCAGAGTCTATACCAACAATGTTATCGTGCAATTGCACCATTGCTTTCCACCAATATTGCTTAATATTGTTTTTTAATTCTGCTCCGTTTTGTGCGTAGTCATATACAGCACTTAAACCGTCGTATATTTCACTAGATTGAAAAACGTAACCGTATTCCTTAGCGTGAGATATAACCTTTTTAAATTTGTCTTCTTGATTTGCCATATGGCAAAAATAGAACTTTAGTGTTAATAGATTGAATTATTTTAATTCAAATTCTATAGAAGAAAGTAATTTTTCTTCTTCAAAAACATTTAAAGTATACATACCCGGCTTTAGAGCGCCTGTAGGAAACTTAATGTGCTCACAAATTTCTTCATTAACACCTGTGTAAATAATATCTACAGCTTTGCTATACTCATTACCTTTTACATTAATAATATTAGCATTGTTAGCTATTACTTTTTTGTTAGGGTCTAAAAATTGTAAGTACAACCTTTTTTCTATGTTAATGTCATTTGGGTTGCCACTAATGGTAGTGCAAGCTCTTAATTTAGAAATTAGACTTGCTTTATTGGTATTAATATCTCTACCATTACGCACTCTAAAAGCTAGAGCCTCAGAGCTTCTAATTTTTAAATATGTTTTATTTTTTAATTCTTTATTTAATTTGCTGTTGGCATCTTTTAAGTCTTCTTCATTCTGCGCAGCAGCAAGTGCTTGAGCCTTGTATTGTTCTGCTCGTTTTTTAGCATTTTGTACGGTTTCGCTTAAAACAACATTGCTATATTTTAAGGCATTGTATTTCATGTTAAGACTGTCGTACTTAAGTTGCCACCTGCGTAAATCTCTTTTGTTTTGATCGTATTTTTTACTATCAAAATTTAACTGCCCAATAGAGTCTAATAATCTAGATACATCATTGTTTGCTACATCTAAATCTATTTTATTTACTTCTATTTCTGATGATAAACTTTCTATGTTAGCTTGCATATTGGCAAGCTTATCGGTAAGCATTTTCTTTTCTCGTTCCAGGTAACTTATATTACTGTTGGACTGTGCGTTGCTGTAATAAAAAGCAATTAATATACCCAGTATTACGGCCGCAAGCGCAGCTATAATTACTTTGTATTTTAAATTGTTATCTTGTGAGTCCATCAAAAGTTGGAGGTAATTTTAAGTAGGGTTAAATTTGGGACATTATAAGTTGTCAAATATACTAAATCATATCAATAAAATACTAATGCCCTTAGGGTGTTTTGGATGTAATACACCTTTGCGTAAAGGTGAACGATTAATTTGTACCGTTTGTCGAAATGAATTACCACTTACCGAGTACAATTTTACCGATGAAAACCCAATTGACCGTGTTTTTTATGGCAGAATTAATGTTAAAAAGGTTAATTCTTTCTTATTTTTCACAAAAAATGGGGTGGTAAAAAACATAATTCATCATTTAAAATATAAAAATCAGCAACAACTAGGGACCTTTTTTGGGCGCTGGTATGCGCAGTCAATTAAAGAACGTTTAGATATAGATATTGTTGTGCCCGTACCTCTACATAAGAAAAAATTAACAAAAAGAGGGTACAACCAAGTTAGCTTATTTGGGCAAGAATTGGCATTGCATTTTAATGCTAGTTACCAAGAAAATGTTTTATTTAAAACTGCTAATACTAGAACGTTAACTAAAAAAAATAGGTTTTCTAGATGGAAAGTAAATCAGGATTTATACAAGTTAACTAATGAAGAAAATGTGGCTGGTAAAACCATTTTATTGGTTGATGATGTAATAACAACCGGAGCTACAATTGAGGCTTGTGCTACTGCATTACATAAAGCAAAAAATGTAACAATTTATGTAGCAACAATTGCCGTAGTGCCATAGTTTTATGTTTGTGTAAATTGTTGTTACTTTGCGTTAATATTTAGGTTATGGCAAGACGTATTTTTAGCTTACTTTTTTTAGTGTTGGTTGTGTTTGCATTGGTGCATTGTGCAAGAAGAGGAACACCGTCTGGCGGACCAAAAGATATTACGCCTGCAGAGCTTATAAAGGCTACACCTGCTAATAAAAGCATAAATTTTAAATCTAAAACTATTAGGTTGGAGTTTGATGAGTATATAAAATTAAAAGATATACAAAAGCAACTTATTGTATCTCCTCCTTTAAAATATCAGCCAGATATTACGCCACAGGGTTCTGCTAGCAAGTATATAGAAATTACTATAAAAGACACTTTAAAACCAAATACAACTTACACATTTAATTTTGGACAAAGTATTGAGGATAATAACGAAGGAAACCCAAGTAGTTTTTTAAGTTATGTTTTTTCTACAGGAGATTATATAGATTCTTTAAGTATTTCTGGTGTTGTAAATGATGCTTTTAAACAAAAGGTAGACGAGTATGTAAGTGTTATGCTGTACAAGGTAGACAGTACGTATACAGATTCTACTATTTATAAAGAGCCACCTTATTACATAACTAATACATTAGATAGTACTAATATTTTTTCATTAAAAAACCTTAAAGAAGGTGAGTATGCTTTATTTGCATTAAAGGATGAAGGCAATAACAATACATTTGATCAGGGTATAGATAAAATAGGTTTTTTAGATCACTATATAACAATACCAACAGATTCTATTTATGTGTTAGATTTGTTTAAAGAGGTGTCAGATTTTTCTATGTCTGTACCAAGTTATGCATCAAAAAATAAAATAATATTTGGGTACAATGGTGATGGTAGTGATATTGAAATTATTCAGAAAAGTTACTTGCCAGATAGTGTAAAAACTAAAGTAACTAAAGAATTAGAAAAAGATACTCTAAATTATTGGATTACTCCTTTTGAGGCAGACTCTTTAATTTTTAATGTAGTTAGTAATCGCCAAAAAACATTAGATACATTTATTGTTAAAACAAGAAAACTTCCTGCAGACTCATTAAAATTTACAGCTGTTTCTAATAAAAGAATTAGTTTAGAAAACCAATTTTGGGTTGCAGCCAATACACCAATTAAGTCTATAGACACATCAAAAATAAAAATAGTAGATAAAGATACATTACCTGTTTTTGTGCCAATTAGTTTAGATACTATAAAAAATAGGTTAGATTTTGATATGGTTGTGCCATTAGAAAACGAGTACAGTATTACAGTATTACCAGAGGCAATTACAGACTTTTTTAATGCTGTAAATGATACCATACAATACCGAGTTTCTTTTGTAGATCCCACAGAAAATAGCTTATTAACTGTAAACTTGGCTGGTGAGGTAACTTACCCAGTAATTGTACAATTAATAGATGGCTCTGGTAAGCTTGTAAGAGAGCAATTTGCTACAGAGCCAAAACCTTTTGTGTATAAAAATGTTAAGCCAGGAGAATACCAGGTTAGAGTAGTAGAAGATACCAACGGAAACCAAAAGTGGGATACAGGTAATTATTTACAAAAAACATTTCCAGAAAGAGTTAGTTATTCACCTGCATTAAACTTAAGAGCTAACTGGGAAGAAACACTTACGTTTCAAATTACAAGGTAAAAGTATCTCTGTCATCTAAAAACTTTAATTTGTTACGCATATCAATTATGTGTTGTTTGTTAATTGTAGTGTGTAGAATTTCATCATCATTAGAAAAACAAATTTGGTTGCCAAGTACGTCGTAAGCAGCAGAATGTCCAGTGTACTCATATCCAGAGTTGTCTGTACCTACTCTGTTTACACCAATGCAATAGCTCATATTTTCTATAGCTCTAGCTTTAAGCAATGTGTCCCAAGCTGTAACACGCTGTTTTGGCCAATTTGCAACATAAAGTAATATGTCATAATCTTCTGTGTTACGTGCCCATACAGGAAACCTTAAGTCGTAGCAAATTAAGGGGCAAATTTTAAATCCTTTATAATCTACAATTAGCTTTTTGGTACCTGCTTTATACACCTTGTCTTCACCAGCCAGTGTAAAAGTGTGTTTTTTATTGTAGGTTTCATAAGTTCCGTTAGGGTAAACAAAAAATAATCTGTTGTAAAACGTGTTGTTTTCATAAAATAGAATACTACCTGTAATTGCTATTTGTTTGCTTTTTGCAATAGTTTGCATCCAGTTTCTTGTTTTTTCTCCCTCACTTTTAGCAATTTTAGATGGGTTCATTGTAAAACCAGTGGTAAACATTTCGGGTAAAATAACTAGATCTGTTGCAGTGGTTATTGCATTTATTTTGTTTGATAACACATTTCTGTTTTCTTCTGGGTTTTCCCAAACAATAGGTGTTTGTACTAGTGTAATATGTAAAGAGTTGTAAGAGCTCATTATATTATTTTTTTAAACTGATGATGTACTAGCATAAAAGTACTACTTTTAATACAGAAAGTGCATTGGTTTTTGTGCCTATACAGGTAATTTAATCAGACCAAAAACAACAAACAATGCAGAACTTAAAACAATCAAAAAAATGAAGAAATTAGTTTACGGATTATTGGCATTACTATTATTAGGTTTTGTTCCATCAAAACAAGGGTTAAATAATGCAGATAAAGAGTTAGTAGTAACAGAAATGACTAGGACAAGTAAAAAGTTGTTAAAAACTATTAAAGGATTAAGTAGTGAGCAGTTAAACTTTAAAGCAAGTCCAGAGTCTTGGTCTGTAGCAGAGTGCGTAGAGCATATAGCAATATCAGAGAGCTCTATTTTTAGTGTGGTAGAAAAGGCAGTGCAAGTGCCAGCAGACGCATCTAAAAGAAAAGAAGTTAAATTTACTGATGATGAGGTGATTGGTGTAATGTTAAATAGAAAAAATAAAGCTAAAGCGCCATCTGCAATTGAGCCTAGCGGTAAGTTTGGCAGCCATAAAGAAACTATTAAAGCTTTTGTTGCAAAAAGAAAACAAAATATTAAATATGCTAAAAAAACAAAAGATAACTTAAGAAATCATTACGGAGAAATGTCTTTTGGTACATTAGATGGTGTACAATTAATGGTATTTATTTCTGCTCATTCTGAGAGACATACACTACAGATAAAAGAAATAATGAATAATGAAAATTTCCCTAAAAATTAGTGAATAGTTATAATGTTTTACTGTAAAAGGCTGTGTTTTTAACAAAAGCACAGCCTTTTTTTCTTTTAATTGATTGATATTTACGGTATTTGCAATATTTTTTATCATTTTTGCACTAAAAAATATTTTTTAAATAAAGTTATTTCTTACTTGGTTAGAAATATGCTATATTTAAATTAAAGAGAGGCTAAGCTTTGCAGAAAACACATACAAATATATTTATTGATGACGCACCTATAGAGATAGGTGTTCTAGATGTTAATATGCATTTTGTAAAATGCTCTAAATTTTGGTTGCGTAAAATAGGAAAGACAGAAAAAGAAATTATTGGTAAGTCTTATTATGAAGTTTTTCCTGACACAACAGATGATATAAAAAAAATACACGAGTATTGTTTAAAAGGCAGCTATATTAGTTTTGAAGGAGAAAAGGTTGTAGATAAAACCGGAAAAGTACAATGGTTTAATTACAAAATTAACTCTTGGGAAAATGAGAAAGACAAAGTAGGAGGGCTAATTATAGTAAGAGAAGATATTTCTCATAAGCGAAACGAAGATGAATACCGTTTAAAAGCACAAGAAGTAGCAAACGTAGGTGGTTGGGAGGTAAACCTAATAAGTAATGAGGTGTACTGGACCAGCATTACAAAAAAAATACACGGTTTAGATGATGATTATGTGCCTAATTTAGAAACCGGAATTAACTTTTATAAAGAAGGATACCATAGAGAAAAAATAGTTTCTTTAATAAGCGAGGCTATTAGTAACGGAACTCCTTGGGATGAAGAGTTGATAATAATTACGGTTAACGGAGAAGAAAAATGGGTTAGGGCTATTGGTAGAGCAGAGTATATAAATGGCAAAGCTGTAAAATTAACCGGATCTTTTCAAGATATAGATGAAAGAAAGAGAGCAGAATTAGTGCACTCTGAAGTTCAAAAAAGATTAAATATTGCCACTAAAACAGCAAATATTGGTGTTTGGGACTATGATTTAGCTAAGCAAGAACTTAGTTGCGATAATGAAACTTTAATTTTATACGGAGCGGAAACATCTACACAAAAAAATTTACACAAGGCCTGGAAAAGTATACTTGTAGAAGAAGATAGAGATAGGGTAATAAATGAAATGCATTATGCCATACAGAATAAAGATGAGTTTAATACCGAGTTTAGAATAAAACAGAGAAACGGGAGTATAAAGTACATAAAATCTATTGGGCAATTACACAAAGACCAAAATACTGGTGCTGTAAAAATGATAGGGGCTAATTGGGATATTACAGAATACAGACATGCAGTTTTAAAATTAGACAAAAGAAAAGAGTCTTTTGCGGGGGTTTTTAACAACTCTTCTGTAGGTATGGCTTTAATTGGCTTAGATGGTAAATGGCTAAAAATAAATAAAAGTCTTTGTAATAGTTTGGGGTATACTAAAGCAGAGTTAATGAATTTAACTTTTCAAGATGTAACCCATCCAGATGATTATTTAAAAGATCTTAATTTTTTAGATCAATTAATTGCAGGGGAAATTGATAATTACCAAATAGAAAAAAGATATTTTCATAAAAAAGGACATACCGTTTATGTAATTTTATCGGTAACAAAGGTAACAAAAATAGATGGAAGCTTATCTCACTTTATATCACAGGTGGTAGATATTACATCTCGTAAGGAAGCAGAAAACAAAGTAAAATCAGTATTAAAAATTACTGCAGACCAAAACGAGAGTTTAACTAACTTTGCACATATAGTATCTCATAATTTAAGGTCTCATTCTACAAACCTATCAATGCTTACGGGATTTTTAATTAATGAGACAGACCCAGAAGAAAGGGCTAATTTAATTAATATGTTAAATGAGTCTTCTGATAGTTTAGATGAGACTATTACGCATTTAAACGAGGTGGTTAGTGTTAAATTAAATGTGCTTGGTAAGTTAGAGGGTGTAAGTATTTTAGAAACTTTTGATTCTGTTAGGAAAAGTATAATAGCCCACCTAAAAGAAAATGATGTTATCTTAAACATACAAATACCTAAAGAGTTTGTAGTTAGTGCTGTGCCTGCATACTTAGAGAGTATTTTATTAAATTTACTTACAAATAGTATTAAATATAGTTCCCCAAAACGCAGATTGGTAATAGATGTAAAAACCAAAAGGGAAAGAGATAAAGTTGTACTTACTTTCTCTGATAATGGTTTAGGCATTGATATGAAAAGGCATAGGCACAAAATTTTTGGAATGTATAAAACATTTCATAAGCATAAAAACTCCAAAGGTATTGGGCTTTTTATTACCAAGAGTCAAATAGAGGCTATGAACGGAAAGATAGAAGTTGAAAGCTCTGTAGACATAGGTACAACATTTACACTATATTTTAATTGTTTTAAATAATTTGTATGAATAAAATTTTTAGCGCTTGCATAATAGATGATGATCCAATCTTTGTTTATGGCACTAAACGTATAATGAAAGAAGTAGGTTTTTCTGAGGAAATTGAAGTTTTTGAAAACGGTTTGGATGCTATTGAAGAATTAACTCAAAAATCTATAGTTGAAAAAAAATTACCAAGATTAATATTTTTAGATCTTAATATGCCAATAATGAATGGCTGGGAGTTTTTAGATGATTTTGTAAAAATACCAGAGGCTATTAGAAAAGATGTTGTTATTTACATAGTTAGTTCATCTATAGACCCAAGAGATATAGAGAGGGTTAAGACCTATGATATTGTTACAGATTATATTTTAAAGCCAGTTACGCCAAAAGATTTAAAAAATATGTTAGATGATTTGAGTGCCTAACGCACTTTAGGAGAAAAATCATCTGGTGCATTTTGCGGTGTATTTGTAGTGTTACTGCTACCGGTGTCATTAAAAATTAACCACTGGTTAAACATATATGTGCTAGAGCCCATACTTATAGTTTCTTTACGTTGGGCTTTGCCATCTTCAAACTCATGATTGGTATTAGTACCATCTTCGCCAATAACACCAAAAATATCTATAGTAGTGCCAAATGGATCTTTTAGCACTAAGTTATCATCACCATTAGAGTCTGCAACACTATTTTTTCCTATGCTTATGTCTGGTTCAAAGCCATAAACAGTAATAAATTCATCCTTATTAGGAGAAATTACAAGCGTGCTTTTTGCATTAATACTATAGCCAGTTAGGTCTAAGCTAGAGCTAATATCTGTACTTGCGTTGGTGTACCTATTAATTTTCCAATTGTTTAAGTCTAAAGATTCGTTGCTAGAGTTGTATAACTCTATAAACCTTGCGCCAGTGTTATTGTTAGGGTCTGCTATTTCTGAGAAAAAAATAGCAGTAGAGGTAAATTCGGTTACAATAGGAGGACATCTGTTGTTGTTAAAGCTTAAATCTGCAATTGTTCTAATTTTTAGTTTTAATTCGTTTTTATCTTCAATTAAAACAGCTGTAATATTTCCGTTTTTATTAGGCAGTACATTAGTTGCAAAATCTGCATAACCACTGTTAACAAGCTTTATTTGGTTTCCTAGGCAATCTTTAAGTACTCGTTCTGTTTCTTCTTTTTCGTTTGCAAACGTTTTACTTAGTTCTTCCTCAATAAACTCCAAGTTATCTAGTTCTACCACAGTATTAATCATACTAAAAGATAAATCTTCTATAGTGGTTTTTGTAGCTTTAGCAGTTTGGTTGGTGCATATTGCATACATATGTTCTTGCACTTGTAAACTTGGTAGCCGGCCAACAGACTGGTTCCCAAAAGAAGTAAAAACACCACCAATTACAAAAGCATTATTTTTTTTAGCTATGTATAGCCCTTTTAGTTTTATAGCTACTTTTTCTCCTAGTTTATATTGTAAATAATAATCTCTTAAATCTACTAGGAAAGAAATACCGGTTGTAGGTTCTATTGCTTTGTCTTGAATATGTATTGTTCCAAAAAAATTATTTTCTATGTCTGATGATACAATGTAGCCTTCTATAATTATGTCTTCTTGCACTTGTGTAATATCTCCCTCAGTAATAGTGTTTAAGTTAATTAAGCTTAAGTTGTATACCAGCTCTGAACATTTGGTTTTTGAAATGTCAAAATCCTTGTCCTTAACACAGCTTATTATTAAAAAAAATGAGATACTTATTGTTAGGTGTTTTTTTAAAATCATATTAAAAGCTAATTGCTAAATTTAAAAAGTATGTACGCCCATAGCCATACCAGTATTTAGTGCCAAATGATGGGGAGGTGCTTAAATTGTCTTGTTTCATTTGCCCATAGTTTCCGTTTCTACTCTGTTCGTAACCACCAGTTTTAAAAACGGTATCAAAAACATTATTAACACTAGCAAATACACTAACATATTTGCCATTTATAATCCAAGATTTTCCGCCAACAATGTTTAGTAAGTAAAAATCTTTCATTTTATTTTGAGCAAGTAATTTGTTTACGTTCTCTGGGGTAGCGTCTGTAAAGGGTTCATTGGTGTCTGGGTTTAAGTAAAAACTACGGGTTCTGGTAATGGTAGATATATTAGCGTAGTTATTACCTAAAAAGTTAGCAGAGCCACTAATCCACCAGTATTTAGGGTCTCTATACTCTAAGCCTATTGCAATTGCTTTTTGTGGCCCTTGAGCAAGCTTGTAATTTTTAATGTTGCTTTCTCCTAAGTTGCTATACCCTTCTAAGTTTATTGCATTTTCATCATTGTTAGTGGTGTCAAAATTTATAGCAACATTAGGGTTGTTATTGTAGGTGTAGTCTGCTATTGCTGCTACGCCTGTAACTTTAACGGCAGAAGATAACTCATATTCCAAGCCAATCTCAATACCCTTGTGTTTTTTGTCTATTCCTGTAACTACCTCCTGTACAAAGTCAGACCCAATTCCAGATTCTACAAAAAAGAAATTAACATCAGTTTCGTCATTAAACAGAGAGTAAAATGCAGAAACACGACCAGTTAGTTTTGGCAAGCGTATAAAGTAATTTACATCTCCTGTTCTAATTGTTTGGTTTTTAATATTGTTAACAACTGCATTGTTTTCTCTTGGGTTAATAAAGGTATTTTGTATTGTTGGAGGTTTTTTTATGAGTGCAAATTTGCCATTAACCCAATGTCTCCCGTTTATTTTATAGGTAAAAGATCCTTTAAAATTTAGTGCATTAAAATTTACTTTATTGCTTTTTCCTATTGATGTTTCAGGGTAGCGTTCATTTTTAAATAAACCATTTCTTTGGTAACTAATTGTATTTGTGTTTATAGCTAATGATGCATACCACTTTTTATACGTAGCTTTTATTTGTGCAAATGCATTTAAATTACTTGCGGTTAAGTTGTAGTTATAGCTAAAAATTTGATTGTTTGTTTTGTTGTTATTTCCATTAACATCATTGCTAGTATTAGAGAATGTGTCAATATCCAAATGGTATTCTGCTCCTAATAAATCATCAATAATAGCATAATTTTTAGCGCTGAGGTTTTTGTATAATATGCCAGAATCTATAGTGAAATGCTTGTTAAGTGTAATATTTGCCGTAGAGTTAAAAGTTATAGTTTTATCATCTACAACATCATTATATAAAACATAAGATGCCTTAGCATCTTCATAAGTGTTATTTGCGTTATAAATATTACCCCAGTTTATTTGAGAGTTTTTAATAAACGATTGTCTTGCTGTTTCTGCACTTTCAAAATTAGCGCCAATTGGACTATTTATATAAAAACTAGGAAGATAACGGTAGTATGTAGCATCTGGGTTTGGAGCATTGTAGTAGCCTAGCCTACTTTTTTTATGTGGGCCAAATTTGTAACTAACCCCTGTATTTATAGTGGTGTTTGTAGTTGTGTAAATATGATTAAACATTAAAATAGGTTGTGTAATTTTACGTTCTCTAGAATTTCTAATTTTGTTGTTTTGTAGTCCCCAATACGGATTATATTTTCTTCCTTTTAGTAAAAAGACTTCTTCTGTTACTGCAGAAGACCGGCCTCTACGGTTAGTTGCAGCTATTGCTGTTGCTAATAATGTGTTTTTTGAATTTAACTTGTATTCTAAGGCGCCAAATACTGAATAAGCATCATATAATGTTCCATTTAAATATCCCTGTTTTGCCCATCTTCTAGAGGCAGATATGCTGTAGGTTATCCCTTTTTTGTTTGTTGATGATGTGTGGGTAGTCATTACGCGTCCTGTATAAGTTCTGTTTGCTGCAGAAAATGAAACTCTTGTTCCAGGTCTCATTTTAGACGGTTGTGTATTAATATTTGTTGTTCCTAAAATACCGCCAAAACTATACTTTGCAGGTTGTAGTCCATAAGTAAATTCTTGGTTTCTTGTGACATCATTTAATCCTCCCCAGTTATTCCATTGAGGTCTTCCATCGCTAATATTATTCATAGCAATACCATTTATTAATACTTTGCTATATTTAGAATCGTATCCTCTAACTCTAAAAAAAGCCTGTCCAAAATCAAAGGCAGCTCTTGATAAAAACACGTCTCTGGTTGCTTGTAATAAGCCCGATGTAATTGTACTGGTTTCTTCTTCAGATAGAGCCGCATCTGTTAAGGTTATTAAGTTGTCTACTTTCTCAACGGTAATATCTTTCTGTAAATAAATAGTACCCAAATCTATATTGTCGTTTGTAATTGTTATTGGTAGCTTTACTATGCTGTAATCTTTAACCGTAATTTTTATTATGTAGTTGCCTTTGTTAACAGATATTTTAAAAGCATTATTTATAATACTTGTGGTAGAGTTTGTATTTTGTATGTCTACAGTACCAGCTAATTGTAATGATTTTTTTTGTGGGTCTTCTACTGTTGCTTTAATGGTATATTTACCTTGAGCAGCTACTATATTTACTGCAAATAATAAAGATAAAATATTGATAAACAATCGCATAACTCTGTGAAAATAGAGTTTTTTAAGGAAATTTCTTTATTTTTATATGAAAAATTGTTAATCAAATGAATATCACTAGTAAATGTATAGGTTTTTTCTTGATAATTTATTTATGTACTAAAGTAACTTTAATAGCTCAGTCTAAGCAACGTTATCAAATTAGAACTATTGCTTTTTACAATTTGGAAAATTTATTTGACACAATTAACAATCCTAATACTTTTGATGATGATCGTACACCATTAGGAAAAGATAAGTGGACTAGCGATAAGTATATGGCAAAACTTAAAAATATGTCTACTACATTGGCTAAAATTGGTAGTAGTGTTACTAATTCTTCACCAGATATAATTGGTGTTTGTGAGGTGGAAAATGATACAGTTTTAACAGATTTAATTCAGCAACCAGCATTAATAAATAAGGGGTATGGGGTTATACATTATAACTCTCCTGATGAAAGAGGTATAGACGTTGCCTTATTATATAAAAAACAAGCATTTATACCAACATCTTTTAAAAGTCATAGACTACTTTTATTTAAAGATAGTAATTATAGAGATTACACTAGAGACCAATTAATTGTTGGTGGATTATTAGATAATGAGGAGATTTATTTTATTGTAAATCACTGGCCATCTAGAAGTGGAGGTGAGGCGCGGAGCAGACCCAATAGAATAGCAGCTGCTATTCTTAATAAAAGAATTATAGACTCTGTTAAGCGGGTGAATATAAATGCTAAAATTATTAGTATGGGTGACTTTAATGATGACCCAACTAACAAGAGTTTTAAAAAGGTACTACAAACTGAAGGTAGATTAAAAAAGGTTTCAGATAGTATATTGTTTAATCCTATGGATGAACTATATAGAAAAGGCGAGGGCTCTTTAGCCTATAGGGATAAGTGGAATGTTTTTGATCAAATATTTTTTACAGGAAATTTGGTAAATAAACAAAAGGATAGCTACTCTTTCTGGAAAGCGTGTATATATAATGCCCCATATTTAATAACTAGTAAGGGTAGGTACAAAGGTTACCCTAAAAGAACATATTCTGGAGGTAGTTATACTGGAGCTTACAGTGATCATTTTCCGGTGTACATTTATTTAATTAGAAAAGAGGATAATTAATTTGTCTGCTTTTAGGTATAAAAAAACCAAGTGAATTGTATCACTTGGTTTTTTAGTATTTTGTTTTTTGTATCTATTTTAGAACCATTGTCCCCAAGGAATTCTACTTAAAAGGCATAGTAATCCTAAGCCATAAAAAATGGCTATTAGTTTAAATTTTTTAGCACTCTCCATTACTTTTTTATGTTTAGACCAGCCAATTGTAATAAACACTATTGCAATTATGTTTATAAATGGATGCTCTACGGCTAATAAACGAGCCGCAGAACTTAATCCGCCCATTCCGTTAGTTGTAATTGCTTCTAGTCCGTTAGGAGAAACAAAAAATAGAATTAGGCCAATAAGTAACTGTAAATGCGATAATATTAGTGCAAATAATGACACTCTAAAGTCTTTACTTAAGTTAAAATCTCTTTTAGATGTTAACCCAGAAATAGCATTTATAACAGCTAAAATTAAGATAGCTAAAACTATAAAAGCAAAGTAAGAATGTAAGTTTAAAATTGTAGTATACATAGTAAATTGTTTAACTATAAAAGTAATAAAAAATAAGGTTTTTTGGGCTTATTCCCATTTATTTTCTGCTTCGTTACCACCCCAAACTATTGTTGCTAAATAAGGGTTGTCTATAAATGGATTTCTGTTGCCCTGTGCTTCTTCAATTACGTTGTTACGTTGTATTTCAAAACTAGATACGGGGTCAGCTGCATTCCATTCTAAAAATAAGTCCATTGTTCCTACTTGCGTAATATCTTCATTGTATCTAATATTTAGGTAAAGTACCATACGTGCAACATCTCCTCTCCAGTCGTCTCCAGGATACCATTTGTTGCTATCTATTAATTTGTACTCGCCAGATCCATTTGTATACGCAAAATTACTTCTGTCTTCATTTACTATAGCATCACAAGAACGTAAATGGTGTAAATCTGAAACGGCGATATTAGAACCTAATTTAGACTGTGGGAAAATATGTTCTGTATTAAATGTTTGTGGTGAATGACTATTAGAGCCAGACTGATATTCTCTGTGGTCTCTACTTTCACCAGAATACATTAAAATTACGTTGTCTGCTATAGTTTCATCTTCGTCTGCATTATACAAATAATTGTGTCTTTGCCCGTAAGATAAAATAGTTGTGTGTTTGTTAGTTGTGTGCTCTTTTAAAGCGTTTAAAGTAACTTCTGCATTGTTAGAAAAAGCAACGTTAGAATAATATTCTTGTAATTCTACTGGTATATTAAAACTTAATTTTTCGGCAATTGTAATGGTAATTGTTGCTGTTGAGCAAGTAGCATCAGGCTTATCATTATCACAAATGGTATATGTAAAAGAATCATTACCAGTAAAGTTGCTTTGTGGTGTATAAACAATTTCTCCGTTGCTGTTAAGCTCTACAGTTCCACTAGATCCACTACCATCTACAGATGTTAATATGGCATCATCAATAATAGTGTCATTATCTAAAGCAGTTGTAATTGTGGTAGCTGTATTTTCTACAGTTGCGTAGGCATCATCTATAGCTACAGGGTCTCCTTCATCTACAATAGAAACGGTTACTGTAGCTGTAGAACAGTTGGGAGTTTCTTCAGTATCACATATTGTGTATGTAAATGTATCTACGCCTATAAAATCTGCTTTAGGGGTATAAGTGTAAGTGCCATCTCTATTTTCAATAATTGTGGCACCACCGGTGCTGGTAGCGTCAAAGGAAGTTATTGTGGCTCCAATTCTAGAGTCATTTTCTAAAAGTGAACTTATAATTAACTCTTCATTTTCTATACCTGTTACTTCATCATCTACTGCAATTGGTTTGTTTACAGGAGTTGGTTCTGGGTCTGGTTGTTCTGTGCCTCCATCAGAGCTACTGCATCCTAATATAATTGCAGATAAAAGTATAGTGTAAGTGTATTTTTTTATGTTTAAAATAGATTTCGTCATCATCTTGTCTTTACTAAAAATTGATACTTTAAAAGTATGCAGCTAATTTAAGCCTTTGTTTTTTTGCGTTAAACTTTTTCTATAAAAAAACCTCTATCTAAATGTATAGATAGAGGTTAATTTTTTAAAATGTTAGCCTATTATTGTAGAACGTATGCTCCACCTTCTAAAATAACATTCATAATCCAAACTTCGTTAGATCCAGAGTATACACTGTAAGTTACAGAGAATTTTTGACCTTCTTCAGAATTAGGGAAATTAGCAAGCAAAATTGTATTTATTTTAGCTAATCTAGATTCAACTGTAGCTTCAGCTTTACCTTCTCTAACATCAAAGTTATTGTATTGCCCATTACCTACTGAAGCATAATCTGCAGCAGTTAAAGTGTACTTAATTGTATTGTCAGGAACCCAAGTAATACCGTTGTGTGCAAACTGAATAGTTTCTGTAGCAACATTATTGTATTTAGACCAGTTAGCACCATCAAAAATAAAATTGCTAGTGTAAGTAACAGTTCCTCTAATGTCGTTACCATTTGCATCTTCTCCTACTTTAGTGTAAAGCTCATAAGTTGCAACTACAATATCACCAGCTTCTTTAGCATCAAATTTAAAACGCTCAGGTAAAGTAACAGGTATTTTTAAAGCAGCTTCATCATGGCTAGAAAAGTTAGGGTAGCTTTCTCCCATTTCATTATATTCTGCAGGTGTAAAACCAGCATATCTAGTCCAAGCTCCGTTTTCAAATAAGAAACCATCTGTAAGCTCAGTAGTAGTACCTGCGTAGTACTCATAACGTAAAGAAACAAAATCACCTTCTTCAGCAGCAGGGTATTCAGCAGCTAAGAAATCAAATACATGATCTTCATCAGAAAAATTACCGTAAGTTTCTCCTGTTATAGCATTATGCTCTTCTGCAGTTAAAACTCTAATTTCTGCTTCATAAGTTGGTATTCTATTGTACCAATCAAAAGTTATTAAAGCAGAAGAAACTTCTTCAACTTCTTTATCGTTATTATAGGTAACTCCTAAAAATGGGTAAGTTTCTGTTAAGTAATTAGGAATTAATGCTTTTGCATCATCTACAGAACTAAAGTTAGCAAAGTCAAACTCAAAGAAATCTTTGTAATCGTCCTCGGTAAATGTATATTCAAGGTTTCCTATCTCAGAATCTATAGCATTTAAAACATCTAACTCTTTGTTAATGTCTTCCATTGGGTCGCAAGAGGTTAAGAATAACCCAATTGCGATTAGTGAATATATAATTTTTTTCATCTTAAAATATGCTTTTTTAATTAAAATCTAATTTTTGTGCTTATGCTAAAAGTTCTTCCAAAACCATAGAAAACACTAGCAGTTAATGCATCGTGGTCACCACCATCTTGTGCATCTGCAATGTATCTTGTGTCAAATACGTTGTTCATTCTTAATGTAACAGTAGTATCAAACTCACCTAATTTAAATCCGTGTCTTAAACCAGCATCAAATAAACCGTAATCTGGCACTTTCCAAGCTTCTGGAGTAGACGCATCTCCACGGTCACTAGGATCGTAGTTAGCATATAAGTTATCATAGTAGTTGTAATCTACAATAAGGTTGGTTTTTGGCATAACTTCATAGTTAAGTCCTAAAGCCATTGTAGTTTGTGCAGCATCACCAACACGTAAATCTTTAATGTAGATATCTACTGTGTTAACTAAGTTTTGATCTTCATCAAAAATTTCTACATCTGTAACATTGTTTTGCCATCTCCAGTCACCAAAAGAAGCCATACCTGTTATAGTTAACTCGTCTGTAGCTCTATATGTAAAATCTAATTCTATACCTTGGTGTAGTGCATTTACTCCTAAAATGTTAGCAGTACCTAATGTTCCATCAGGGTTGTTAAATGTAGCTGTTTCAGTTCTATCATTCCAAGTAGTTCTGTAAATGTTAAGGTTTGCAGCTAATTTTTCACTACGGTAACCGTATCCTATTTCAGCACTAAATATTTTTTGGTTTTCTGCATCTGGGTTTTGGTTTTCGTTGTCAAATCCAACAAATACACCACCAAAGTTTGCAGCTTTTTCAAAGTAACCAATGTTAGCAAAAACATTATGGTTGTCATCTATATTGTAGTTAGCACCACCTTTTACACTATAACCTAAAAAGTTATATCTATCAGTTTTTTGATCAGGATCAGAATCTAAATAGTTAAAGTAATCTATTCTTTGGTATGATGTATTAGATATTGCAGTAGATAAAAATGCAGAAAGTTTGTCTTGAGAGTACTCTGCTTGTGCAAAGAAACCTTGCCAACCTACATTACCAACATTATGATACTGACGCTTGTCACCTACTTGTAACCTAGCATTAGGGTTGTTTTCATTGTCATTATCTAAAGCATAGCTACCACCTAATAAATCTGTAACTTCAGAATAGTGATCACCAGTGTAATCTCTTAAATCAATACCTACTAATAAATCTAAGTTTTCAGTTAAAGAGTTTTTGTAAGTAGATAAGAATCCAAACCACTCGTGGTTGTTTATAGAAGCTCTTAAATAAGCATCAGAACCAAAACCTTGACGGCCATTTTCACGGTTAATTTCTACGATGTTGTCTAAGTCTACTGGTTGATCAAAACCACCTAATCTAGTGTTAAATAAGTCTGTGTTACCAGCAGTACCACCACCACCACCTTTACCCCAAGAGGCATATAAAGCAGAAGATAAGATTGATTTGTCATTAATATTCCAATAGTGGTTTAATGAAGTTTGAGATTTGTGGTAGAAGTTGTCTTCTATGTGAGTAACTTGACCGTTTTTGTAACCCCAATCTGGGTTAAATCTAATACCACTTTCAGCATTTCTGTAAGTGTCAATAGAACTTCTGTTTTGACGTTGGCCATGTGTTTGTGGAGCACCAAAAGAAGTTAAAGATAATTTGTGGTTATCATTAATCTGCTTAGAGATGTTTACAAAATAGTTAAAACCATTAAATTGCGTACCGTCTACATAACCTTCACCAGTTGTTTTAGATGCAGATACTGTAGCAGCAAATCCGTTATCCATTAAACCAGTAGATAAAGTAGCACCGTATTTTTGGTATCCATCATTACCAACACCACCAATAATATTTCCACCTTTTTCTACGTCTGTAGTTTTAGATAAGATGTTTATTGTACCACCAATAGAAGGTACAGCTACTTTAGAAGCACCTAAACCTCTTTGTACTTGCATAGAAGAAGTAACATCTGATAAACCAGCCCAGTTACTCCAGTATACTCTACCGTTTTCCATATCATTAACAGGTACACCGTTAATCATTACAGCAACGTTTTCAGAGTCAAAACCTCTAAGGTTAATTCTACCATCACCAAAACCACCACCAGACTTAGTAGCGTATACACCAGGTGTAGATTTTAATACTTCAGGAAATTCTTGTGTTCCTAATTTTAGTTCAATGTCAGCAGCTTTAATTGTAGAAACAGCAACCGGAGTTTTTCTGTCTACAGCTACAGAAGCTACAATAACAACTTCTTCTAAAGCCTCTGCATCTGGCATTAATGTAATGTTACCTACATTTCCAACTGCATTAAAGCTTACTTCTTTAGTGATGTATCCAATATAAGATACCACTAATACACCAGAGTTGCTAGGTGCTTCAATGCTAAAGTTACCGTCAAAATCGGCAGCCATACCATTTGTAGTTCCTTTTACAACTACACTTGCTCCTGGTAGAGGTCCTCCTAAATCACCATCCAATATTTTACCAGTGATGGTTCCTTGAGAAAATGCGAATGCCGTACATAATAACATAGCGACAAAAACGAAGTACTTTTTTTTCATTTTTCTTTTGTTCTTTAGTTTTTTTATTAACGGCACAAAAGTGTATAATTTCTACTACTTGTACGTTAACAGAATGTTAAATCAGTTAACGCAAAAATAACATAAATTTAAGTTAAAATGGCGTTGATAAACAAGAAGTTATCAACGCCATTTTAATAATTTTAGTAGGTAGTTTCTATTTTTTGTAACCCTCTAAAATTTGTAGTGTAGATGGGTCATGAGTTTCATTTTTGTCAGAATTTATATCTTTTAAAACTGTACTGGCTAATTGTTTTCCTAATTCTACACCCCATTGGTCATAGCTAAAAATATTCCAAATAATGCCTTGAACAAATATTTTATGTTCATAAAGAGCTATTAATTTTCCTAAGCTTTTTGGCGTTAATTTGTTTATTAGTAATGTAGTTGTTGGCTTATTGCCTTCAAAAACCTTAAAAGGGAGTAGGTCTTCTATTTCTTTATCAGAAAGTCCTTTTTCTTGTAATTCTGCAAGTACTTCTTCTTTTGTTTTTCCGTTTAAAAGAGCTTCGGTTTGTGCTATAAAATTAGCCATTAGTTTGTCTTGATGATCTTGATCTCCAAACAAAGACTCTTTAAAGCCTATAAACTCTGCAGGAATAACTTTAGTTCCTTGATGAATTAATTGAAAAAATGCGTGCTGAGAGTTGGTTCCTGGTTCTCCCCAAATAATAGTTCCTGTTTGGTATGTTACAGGGTCTCCATTGCGGTCTACACTTTTTCCGTTGCTTTCCATTATTCCTTGTTGTAAATAAGCAGAAAATCTACTTAGGTACTGCGAGTAAGGAATTATAGCTTCGGTTTCTGCATTGTAAAAATTGTTATACCATATAGTTAGTAGGGCAGATACAACCGGTATGTTTTCTGAAAAATCTGTATTTCTAAAGTGCTCATCCATTTCGTTAGCACCCATTAATAGGTTGTTAAAATTGGTAAAACCTACAGATAAAGCAATGCTTAAACCTACGGCGCTCCATAAAGAAAAACGTCCGCCAACCCAATCCCACATAGGAAATACATTGTTTGCATCTATACCAAATTCTGCTATTTTAGTTGCATTGGTAGATACGGCAGCAAAATGTAGTGCAATATCACTTTCTTTGGTTTTAAATTCAGGGTTTAAAAACCATTTTTTTATAGTGGTAGCGTTACTAAGTGTTTCTTGTGTTGTAAAAGTTTTAGAAACTACCACAAATAATGTAGTTTCTGGGTTTAGTTCTTTTAGTATTTGGTGTACGTGGTCACCATCTACATTGCTTACAAAATGCATTTTTAAATGATTTTTGTAAAACTTTAAAGATTCTACAACCATTGCTGGTCCTAGATCAGACCCTCCAATACCAATATTTACTACATCTGTAAAAGCTTTACCTGTGTAGCCTTTGCTTTTGCCAGATATTATACTTTCGGTGTAATTTTTAATTTTTTCTTTAACAGCATAAATTTCAGGTATTACGTTTTTACCATCAACTAAAACTGTGTCAGATTCTTTTGCTCGTAAGGCAGTGTGTAAAACAGCTCTTCCTTCGGTTTGGTTTATTGGTTCTCCTTTAAAGTAGTTTTCTATGGCTCCTTTAAGGTCTACCTGGTTTGCTAATTCTAATAAATGCTTTACAGTATCTTCTGTAATTCTGTTTTTAGAATAGTCAAACAAAAAATCGTTATCTTTTATGGTTAGTTTTTTAGCACGATTTTCATCATCCTTAAACAAATCTTTAACCTTAAGATTTTTAGTGTTAGTATAGTTTTCTTGTAATTTTTGCCAAGCGGCAGTTTTAGTAGGGTTGGTGTTCTGTAATGCCATTATTATGGATTAATTATGTTTTCTTCTTTATCTTCTTCTTGAGTAATTATTTTTTTAGGAAAAACAATTTTATCTAACTGAGACATTTTTGGTTTAATATATTCCAAATAACCAGTTTTTAAACTGTCGGCAATTGCTTCTGCAGTTGGTAGTTTTTCTCTTAAAGGATCTACTTGTCTTCCATTTTTCCAGAACCTATAACAAACGTGAGGACCACCAGTATTACCTGTCATACCTACCCAACCAATTACATCTCCTTGTAAAACGTAGTCTCCTTTTCTAACGTTTTGGTTTTTCATATGTAAATACTGCGTGCTATATGTACCGTTGTGTTTAATTTTTACAAATTTACCATTGCCACCACGTCTTGTAGATTCTACTACAGTACCATTTGCAGTAGCAATAATTGGTGTTCCTATTGCTGCAGCATAATCTGTACCTTTATGTGGCCTTACCTTATAGCCATAATATTTAATTCTTCTTTTTAAATTGTAACGAGAAGATATTCTGTAATTAAACTTAATAGGAGCTTTTAAAAATGCTCTTCTTAAGTTGTTTGCTTCTTGGTCATAGTAATCTGCTATTTGTTTTAGAGAGTCTGTTACGTACTCAAAAGCATAAAAAGGTTTGCCATTATGCTCAAAGTAGGCAGCTTCTATTGGTTCAGATCCGGCATAAATACTATCATTAATATAACGTTCTTTATATATAACCTTAAACTTGTCTCCTTTTTGTAGTCTAAAGAAATCTATAGACCAAGCATATATTTCAGATAAATTATTAGTTATATTGTAATCTATGCCTTGTTCTAAAATAGCCTCAGATAAAGATGTGTTTATAATACCAGATGCCTCGCGCTCTACGTAGGTAACTTTTTTCTTTTTCTTATAAACGTTTACAGAGTCTCTTAGGTCTACAACCGTGTAATTAATACGGTCGTTTTCATAAATAAAATATTGTGCAGTTTGTGTAGTGTCTTTAGATTTTAAAATAACATAAGGTTTGCCAACTCTAATACGGCGTACATCAAAACTATCTTTGTATTCTTCAGATATTTTATAAATTTTTGGATAATCTACTTTATTGTTAGTCATTAACTCTCCAAAACTATCGCCGCTTCTAATTGTGTCTTGTAAAACAGTAAAGTTATCTAGGTTAAAACCATACTCCATTGCTACTACAGGTTTTTCTATAGTTTCTACTTCTGGTATGTTGTTATTAGGCTTTACCTTGCTATCCTTGCAAGAGATAAAAATAGAAATTGTTAAAAGTGTAAGAAGAAATTTTTGCATTATTTAGATTTTTCGGGGTTAAAGATATGGTCTATCCATTCTTTTCCCCAATTATTTAACTCTTCTTTTGTATATAAATAAGGGAAAAACACTACTTTTTGAAAACTTGGAGGTAAATATTGTTTCCAATTGGTTCCTCCGGTAGCATCTATAGCTTCTTTATCTTTAGCTAAATATTTGTAAGCAGAGCCCATATGCATTAGTGGCCAATTTACATTTGCATTTATATCTAATGCTTTTAATGCGCTTATTAACTCCTTGTTTTCTTGACTTTTTTTAGGCAAGGCAAGGTATTTGTGATAAACTGTATTGTCTTTTACTTGGTTGGCAATACGTATTAAACGCGGTGTGTACCTGTACTCAAATTGTTTAAGTGTTAGTGTTTTTTCTCCGGTATCTTTGTCTGTAGCTCCGTTTTTCCAGTAAATTTCTTCATAAAGTTCTTCAATACTGTTTTCTGATGAGTACTGTTCTCTTTTTGTTTTATGAACTAAGTTCTCTAAAGGAGCAGCATAAAGTTCTATCATTCTGTATTGTGCAGACTGAAAACCACTAGCTGGCAATAGCGCCATTCTGTATTTTAAAAATTGCTCTCTATCCATACCATTAATCATAATACTAAATGAAGATATAAGAACTTTAAAATAGCTGTTTATTCTATTGGCCTTTTCTATAAAAAAATCAACATCTTGAGATTTGTCATCTACAATTTGCTTTTGCTCATGTAAAATTAACTTAAAGTACAATTCCGTTATTTGATGATACATTATAAAAATTTCCTCATCCGGAAAATGTGTTCTTGGTATTTGTAAACTTAAAAGCGTGTCTAAATGAATATAATCCCAATAGGTAAGGTATTTTTCATAAAGTAACCCATCTAGGTATGAGCTTAAATCTTGTCCAGATCCTTTGTATTTTTCTTCTAATTTTAAAATTTGAGACGCTATCTTTTCTTTATTGTCCATTAAATGTTAGTCCATTATTATTTTAAACTGATGCTTTAATCCGGCATAACCATCTAGGTCTGCCTTTATAGAGCCAACAGCTAGGTCTGCTTTTATTCTAATAGGAATTCTATTGTCATCATTAGAAACCCATAGTGATAAGCTTTCTTGTTCTTTAAAAACACGACCAGACTCTACGTAGGGTCTAAATTTATGACATTCTACTTTACCGTATTTAGTTTTTAAAGTTTCTTTTCCTAAATATTTTAGTTTAAACTTAAAAATACCATCATCATCATAAAGTAAATTTAAAACAACAAATTCCCCTTTTTTTAAATCTTCTGGTTTATAGTTGTTTCTAAGATAGTAAAAAGCAGATATTAAGTCTTGTATTTTATGGTCTATAGAAAAGTCTAACTTTCTATCTTTTTTATGATCGTTTAGAGTAGCTTTTTTGTTTTTATAATCAAAATCTATATCTAAATCTAAGGTGTAGCTACCTTCACTTACTTTTCTAACAAATTTATAGGGTTTGCCATTATTTTTGTCAAAATAGCTCTCGTAAGTATCATCTACTTTAAAAAATACACGTGCTAAACCTGTGGTTCTTCCTTTGCCAACAACGTGGTAAACAGATTTGTTGTCTATTTTGTCATTTTTAACTTGTAGTGTGGCGTAACTAGCATTAAAAATTCCGTAATGAATTCTAAAGCGTAGCCATTCTCCTGCTTTAAACGCACTGTGCGTATTTTGGGAGTTAGCAGAAAAAGTTGCTAGTAATAAAAGGGTTATGTATACTTTTTTCATATCGTTATGATGTAAAATTACTAAAATTGAAAATACAATTAAATGTCTTTACAATTATTTAAACAATTTTTGTTCCAAAGTATTGCATAAAAAAAAGCCCAGTCTTAAAACTGGGCTTTTCCTAAATAACCAACCAAACTTTAAATTATGAAAAACCAATACTTAAAGTTAATAAGGGAACCACCCCTTATGCCGTCAAAAGTACTACATTAATTCAGAGTAATAATTGGTTTTAACTTACTTTAACTAAAGTGTTAACACTACCTTAGCTTTTAAATGCAAAAATTACTGCATTCATAATAATATAGTGGTTTTGTTAAAGGGTTCCTCTAGATTCTTGCTCTCTTTCTATGGCTTCAAATAGAGCTTTAAAGTTTCCTTTACCAAAAGACTTTGCGCCTTTTCTTTGTATAATTTCTATAAACATTGTTGGTCTGTCTAAAATAGGCTTCGTAAATATTTGTAATAAGTAGCCTTCATCATCTTTATCTATTAAAATGCCTAGTTCTTTTAAAGGTGCTAAGTCCTCATCAATTTCACCAACTCTGTCTAAAACATCTTCGTAATAAGAGCTAGGAACAGTTAAAAATTCTACGCCACGATCTCTTAATGCAGTTACAGTTTCTATAATGTTATCTGTAGCTAATGCCATATGTTGTACACCTGCTCCGTTATAAAAATCTATGTACTCTTCAATCTGAGATTTTTTTCTTCCTTCCGCAGGTTCGTTAATTGGAAATTTAATACGGCCATTACCGTTACTCATAACCTTACTCATTAGAGCAGTGTATTCTGTAGATATGTCTTTATCATCAAAAGAAACAAGCTGTGCAAACCCCATTACTTTAGCATAAAACTCACACCATTTGTTCATCTCATTCCACCCTACATTACCTACCATATGATCTATGTATTTTAAGCCGGTATCTGCAGGCTTATAATGTGGGTTCCAAGCTTTATAACCTGGTAAAAATATACCTTTGTAATTGCTTCTTTCTACAAAAACGTGTACAGTTTCACCATAAGTATGTATTCCAGAGAAAACAACTTCTCCGTTTTCATCTTCTTCTTTTTTTGGTTCAAAATAACTTTCTGCGCCTCTGCTAGTTGTTTCTTTATAACTTTTTGTAGCATCATCTACCCAAAGGGCAACTGTTTTTACGCCATCTCCATGAGAGTCAATATGCCTGTTTATATCTCCTCCAGAATTTAAAGGAGAGGTTAGTACTAACCTAGTTTTACCTTGTTCTATTACGTAAGATACACGGTCTTTTAAACCAGTTTCTAGGCCAGCGTATGCTAGTGGCTGAAAACCCCATGCAGACATATAATAATGTGCTGCTTGTTTTGCATTACCTACATAAAGTTCTACATAGTCTGTTCCTAATAATGGTAAAAAGTCTTCTGCTTCTAAATTTTCTTTTGGTAATTTAAGCGATGTATTGTCTAATGTTGACATAATATTTTGTTTTAAAGTTTATATAATTTGATATGATAAAATTTTCATCTTTTAGCAGAAAGATGAAATACAGGTTTAAAACATTTGCTTCACCACATTGCCCTAAGATGGGCGGTAATATCAATTCTAAATAATAACATAAAACAGTTTTGTTCTTACAAATATCGTAAAAATAGATGAACCTTAGGTTTGCTTATAGTTAATTGGCAAATTAAAACCAGTAACCTATGCTAAAAAATAGTCTTCCTTTGTTTTTTTCTGGAGACCAAGAGTATATTGTTTGTATTGGTCCTAAAAAGGATTCAAATCCGTAACCAACACCATAACCAGTATAATCGGGCAGTTTAAACCACTCAGCGGTTCTAAAAATATCATCATCTATGTTGGCAAAATTTGCGGCTAATAATAAATGATTTTTGGGGCTAAACTCATAATCTAACCTAGTAAGTCCTTTTATATAACTATTACCAGTTAAACTAATAAAATCATACCCTAAAAAGGAAACGTAGCCGTCTCCTAAATTGTTTCCGTAACCACCCATAATAAAGTCTAAAGATCTAACATTAGAATTTCCTAATTTAAATCCTCCACCAGCTTCTATATTTAAAGATAAATTATTGGCAATAGGAAAAGCGGTACCAACAGTGCCTTGTGCAATAGAAAACTCTTTAAAGTTATTGTTGTAGTCTGATGAAAACATGTAAAAATGTAAGTCGCCATTAAAATATACTCCCTTACTTGGGAAATATTTATCATTGTAGGTGTCTAGTTTTAACTTGGCAAATGTACTATAGTAGTTACTTTTTTCAAAAATGGTTCTAAAGTCTTCGTTGTTTTCAGTATCATCTTGCTGTAGCGTTCGCGAAGTGTATTTTAAAAACCTATGTTCTGCGCCTAAACTAAAGGCAAATTCTTCGTTCCAAACGGTTTGTATATATGCCTGGTTTGTGAGGTTAGTAGCGTTTATGTTAATGTTGTTAATACCCGTGTCTGGAACAACAAAATTAGATTTGATAATGTTGTAATCTATTTCGTAATTGTAGTCATTAAAAGTAGAATTTAGTCCAAAACTCCAGTAAAAACCTTTATCTAGGTAATATTGCATTTTGTACCTAATGTTATCTCCTAGAATAAAATCAAAAGAGCCAACATCATCTTGTAAAAAAATATTTTTTTTAGTGAGGTTTATAATGGCTGCACTTTTATAAATATCATCATAATGAGCACCCATTTTAATAAACATTTTATTTTTATTTTCTTTTATTTTTAATTTTAAAACAAGTTCATCTTCCTCTGAGTCTAAAGATGGTCTGGTGTCTAATGTATAGCGTATTGTTTTAAAATTATTAGTGGCAGCTAAGTTGTTAATGCCTTGCTGTAGTTTGTTAAAAGATATTTGTTTGTCTAAATCTAACCTTAGTTTACCTTTAATGTAAGCTCTTGTGTAGTCTTCATTACCAGAAATAATTAGTCTGTTTATGGTAATAGAGTCGTGTGGTTTTATACACTGTTTTTGTTCTGTTACAATACCACGTTGTTTGGCAATGTTTTTAAGTTCGTTTATTTTTTTTTGGGCAGCAGCTTCTCCAGATGCTATAATTTCTGATCCAAGGTCAAAATCTATAACAGAATATTTTTCTATTGATGGTTTTATAAGCACATCTGTTAATTTAGCTTTACTTTTCATATCATTAACAGTTCTGTAATTGTTAATTTGTAGTAAAACTTCTGTGCCAGAGCTAAGCTTCTCTCGGTCTGCTAAACCATCTTGTACGTCTATACCAATAACAATATTTGCGCCTAATTTTTTTAATTTTTTAATAGGATAATTGTTTACTACTCCACCATCTATTAATATTTTATTGTCTATTTCAGCAGGCTCAAATAAAGAGGGGAAGGTGCCACTTGCCATAATAGCTTCAGGTAAATATCCTTTGTTTAATAAAATTTCTTGCCCAGTTTCTACATCTGTTGCTATGCAAAAAAAAGGAATTGGCAGCTGGTTAAAATCTTTAGTGTCTTTAACGTGGTACAGTAGCTTAACAAGTAAGTTGTAAATGTTTTGTCCGCTAGATATTGCGGAAGGAAACGAAACTTTAAAATTGTTAAAAGGCAAACTTAAAGCGTAGCGTTCTGCGTCTTCTTTATCATAAAAAGTTTTTGCTCCTCTTGGCAGGTTATCTTGTATAAGTAAAGATACATCTACACTTTTAAAAATAGAATCTAGTTCATTTGCAGAATAACCAGATGCGTACAAGGCGCCAATAATAGCACCCATACTTGTTCCTCCAATGTAGTCTATTTTAACACCAGCTTCTTCAATAACTTTTAGGGCGCCAATATGTGCCAACCCCTTAGCGCCACCACCACTAAGTACTAAGCCAACTTTTACACTGTCTTTAGGTGCTTTTATTTGAGCTAAAGCTGTGCAGCTAATTAAAAGTAGCGTTACAATAACTATTGTTTTCTTCATTTTTTTATTTAATGAAAGGTGTTATATATTTTTTGAGCTTTAGACATCCCTACAACTTCGGCAAGTTTTTCTATACTGGCTTCTTTAATTCTTTTTACAGATTTAAACGATTTTAAAAGATCTGTAGCGGTTTTTTCTCCAACGCCTTCAATTCCTTCTAACTCAGAATTTATAGCAGCATTACTGCGTTTTTTTCTGTGAAAAGTGATGCCAAATCTATGTGCTTCATTACGTAGTTGTTGTACTATTTTTAAGCTTTCAGATTTTTTATCTAAATATAACGGAATTGAATCTCCTGGGAAATAAATTTCTTCTAATCTTTTTGCAATGCCTATAATTGCTATTTTTCCTCTTAATTCTAAGGCATCTAAACTTTTAAGAGCAGAAGATAGTTGTCCTTTACCGCCATCAATAACAATTAGTTGTGGTAAAGGCTGTTCTTCCTCTAATAATCTTTTATAACGTCTAAAAACAACCTCTTCCATAGAGGCAAAATCATCTGGTCCTACAACAGTTTTTATGTTGTAATGGCGATACTCTTTTTTTGCAGGTTTACCATTTTTAAATACAACACAGGCTGCAACCGGGTTTGTACCTTGTATGTTGGAGTTGTCAAAACACTCTATGTGTCTTGGTTCTTCAGACAAACGTAAATCTTTTTTCATTTGCGCCATTATACGGTTTGTGTGCCTGTCCGGATCTGTAACTTTTAATTGTTTAAAACGCTCCATTCTAAAATACTTTGCGTTTCTTTCAGACAACTCTAGAATTCTTTTTTTATCGCCAAGTTTGGGTATTGTAACTTTTAAATTGCGGTCTACAGTTACAGGAAAAGGCAGGTATAATTCTCTAGAGTGCGACTTAAAACGTTGTCTAATTTCTATAATTCCTAATTGAAGAAGTTCTTCATCAGTTTCATTCAGCTTTTTCTTTAGTTCTAGTGTGTGAGATCTAATAATTGCTCCGTGAGACAATTGTAAAAAATTAATGTAAGCGTAGCTCTCATCAGATATAATTGAAAAAACATCTACATTATTAATCTTAGGATTTACAATAGTAGTTTTTGCTTGATAGTTTTCTAAAACCTCAATTTTCTCTTTAAAATCTTGTGCTTCTTCAAATCTCATTTCCGAAGCTAAAAATTTCATTTGAGTTTTAAAATAATGTAAAGACGATTTAAAGTTGCCTTTTAAAATGTCTTTAATTTCTACAATTTGTCTTTGGTATTCTTCTGTAGTTTGGTAACCTTCACAAGGGCCTTTGCAATTACCTAAATGATACTCTAGGCAAACTTTGTATTTGTGTGCGTTAATTTTTTCTGCAGACAAATCATAATTGCAAGTGCGTAACGGGTATACACTTTTAATTAAGTCTAGTAAAACCCTAACGGTTTTCATATTTGTGTAAGGTCCAAAATATTCAGACCCATCTTTAATTAAGTTTCTTGTGTAAAATACACGCGGAAAACGCTCATTTTTTATGCAAATCCAAGGGTATGTTTTATCATCTTTTAGTAAAACGTTATACCTAGGTTTGTACTTTTTTATTAAGTTGTTTTCTAGTAATAGCGCATCAGACTCTGTGTCTACTACAATATGTTTAATATATACTATTTTTTTTACAAGAACCTTAGTTTTGCCATTATCATGTGTTTTGTTAAAGTAAGAGCTTACTCTTTTTTTTAAGTTTTTAGCCTTACCTACATATAATATTTTCTCTTCTTTATCGTAAAATTGATACACTCCTGGACTATTAGGTAATGTACTTAATTGTAATTTTATGGATATTTCTTGCGGCATAGAGTAAAAATAATCTCTTTTTTTGATTGTGCTGGTTTTAGCTTAGTCTTTTTACTTGTACTAACGCTTTTTTAACAATTAAATATAGATTTTACTGTATGTTGTAAAAGTTTTATATATTGAGGTACTTCTCCTGTAAAAAGTAGTATTATCTTTATTAACTATACTTTTAATCGGTAAAAATGCACTCTTAATCGATTTTTGTGAAAAAAAATGATTACATTGTAATCCTAAAATTTTGAAAAGCATGGAGTTATACGTTGTAGCTATGGGTGCTTATTTATTAATGATGATTTTTTTGGTAATTTACGAAGCTATATCATCTAATGAATAAAAACGCTATTAAAGAACCAATGGTAAAAAAAGAATTACGCGCAAAGTACGTTTTACTTAGGGAAAAAATGAGTGCTGATGCCGCAGACAATTACAGCGTAGAAATTGCGAACCAACTGCTAAAAATGCCTATTTGGGATTTTAATTATTATCACATTTTTTTATCTATAGAAGAAAAAAAGGAAATAGATACAAGTACTATTTTAACAATATTACAAGGTAAAGATAAACACGTTATTTTACCTAAAATGAATGCAGATAATACACTTGCCAATTTTTTGCTTACAGATAATACGGTTATAAAAAAGAATAATTTTAATGTACCTGAACCTGTAGATGGTATAGAAATATTACCTAATAAAATTGATGTTGTTTTTGTACCTCTCTTAGCTTTTGATAAAAAAGGAAATAGAATAGGGTATGGTAAGGGTTTTTATGATGCCTTTTTAAAAGATTGTAAGCCTAACGTATTAAAAATTGGACTGTCTTTTTTTGAAGCAGAAGAGCAAATAACAGATGTGTATGAAAGTGATATACCGTTAAATTATTGTGTTACTCCTCAACAGATTTATCAGTTTTAGAGCCAAATGCTTTTTTGTTAAAAACCAATAATATACCAACGCCAGTACTAATTGCTGTATCTGCTACATTAAATACGGGTTCAAAAAAGCTAAACGTATTGCCACCAATTACAGGTATCCAAGATGGTAAAACAGCATTTTGTACAATTGGAAAATAAAGCATATCTACAACTTTACCATGAAAAAGACTGCTATATGGATCGTCTGAAAATAAAGTAGCTACTTTGCCATAGCTTTCGTCAAAAATAGCGCCATAAAAAACAGAGTCTATAATATTACCAAGTGCACCAGCAAATATTAATGATACTGCAAAAATTAAAACTTTTGGTGCGTGCTTTTTTATAGTGTCAAAAAGCCAATAGCCAATACCTGCAACAGCAAATAGTCTAAAAACGGTTAGTATTAATTTTCCTGTGCTGTCTGCAATAGGGAAAATATCACTTAATTTGGCACCCCAAGCAGCGCCTTCATTTTCTATAAATAGAATTTTAAACCAACTAAATACTTCTACAGATTGCTGGTACGTAAAAGTAGTTTTTACGTATATTTTACTTATTTGGTCTACTAATAAAATTAGTATTACTATTAATGCAGATTTTTTTAAACTCATTCTTTACAAGATAGATTTTGCAAAAATAGACAATTATTTGGTTTTACTGATGTGTATATCTCCAGTAATAGAAGATAAGTTAAAATTTGTGTTGCCTTTAGCAAGTTTGTCTTGGTGTATTTTACCATATTTTGTTGCTGCTTTTACAACTGCATTATTGCTTTTAACTAATATATTGCCGCTCTGTGTAGTAGCGGTTATAGTTTCTGTTATATTTTGCAATGCACAATAACCATCTAATAAGGTAATGTTTAAATTTTTGTAATTACCAGATGCTATAATGTTTGAGCTTTTACCATACAATTTTACATTTTTGTACTGTGGTACAATAATGTGTAGTGATATAGATATCACTTTGTGTGCGCTAAGTTTGTCATTAGGGTTGCTAAATGTAGGGCTAAAACCAGTAGTAATAAAAATGCTAGCGGCTTCCTCTTTAATTTCTAAAACTAAGTCTTTTTTATATTCTCCTTCTATATTGGCAGACACAATAACATCTTCATTTTTACCTGTTTCTAAAGTAACTTGGTAGCAATTTTCAGTATCAATATTAATTAAAGAGATATGATCATTTAAAACTGTTTTTTCTACAACTTTTTGGGCATTTAAAAAACCGAAAGAAATTAGTAATAAAATGTATAAAGTAGTTTTCATATAATGTATTAAAAAACGCCCTAAAAGGGCGTTTTTTTATTTTTGCATATTTTTAGCTTCAATGCTAAGTGTAGCGTGTGGTACTAATTTTAATCGTTCTTTATTAATTAGTTTTCCGGTTACTCTGCATACACCGTATGTTTTGTTTTCAATACGTAACAAGGCGTTTTTTAAATCGCGAATAAATTTTTCTTGACGAATTGCTAATTGCGTATTTGCTTCTTTACTCATTGTTTGTGAGCCTTCTTCAAATGCTTTAAATGTTGGCGATGTATCATCTGTACCATTGTTGCCATCATTCATATAAGAACTTTTTAAAAGCTCTAAGTGCTCTTTAGCTTTATTTATTTTTTCAGTAATTAAAACTCTAAATTCTTCTAAGTCTTTGTCACCGTATCTCACGTTTAAATCTTGCGCCATAGTTTTTAATGTTTTTGGATAAACAATTTTGTATTTACTTCATCAAAAGCAATTGTTGTGCCATTGTCCAGTTTTTCCTCAAAATTAAGTTCCGCTGTTAATGTTTCAGTTTTAATATATGTTATGTTGTCTGCAACAGCATTTTCTACATAACCATCTTTTAATATTTTAATATCAATTTTGTCAGTTACTTCAAAACCAGATTCTTTTCTTAAATTCTGAATTCTATTTACTAGTTCTCTAGCAATACCTTCTTTTCTAAGATCTTCACTAATTGTAACATCTAAAGCAACAGTTAAACTGCCTGAACTAGCAACTAACCAGCCTTCTATGTCTTGAGACAAAATCTCTACATCTTGTAACTGTAAATTAATACTTTTATTCTCAATAACAATAATTATTTCGCCATTTTGCTCAATTTTTTGGATGTCATCTTGATCTAAATCACCTACTGCTTTGGCAATCAGCTTCATATCTTTTCCGTACTTAGGACCTAAAACTTTAAAATTTGGTTTTATTTGCTTTACCAATATGCCAGAAGCATCATCTAAAAGTTCAATTTCCTTTACGTTTACCTCAGATTTTATCAAATCGGCAACAGCTTCTATCTCGTGTTTTTGTTTTTCGTCTAGTATAGGAACCATTATTCTTTGTAATGGTTGACGTACTTTTATTTTTTCTTTTTGACGAATAGACAATACTAATGATGATATGGTCTGCGCTTTTTCCATTTTACTTTCTAGCTCTTTATTTACAAGGGCTTGATTGTATTTTGGAAAGTCTGCCAAATGTACACTTTCAGCTTTTTCTTTAGTGGTTGCTTGGGTTAAATCTTTGTAAAGTCTGTCCATAAAGAACGGAGCTATAGGTGATGATAGTCTAGCAACAGTTTCTAAACAAGTGTATAATGTTTGGTATGCAGATATTTTGTCTTGTTGGTAATCTCCTTTCCAAAAACGTCTTCTACATAAACGAACATACCAGTTACTTAGGTTTTCTTGCACAAAGTTAGATATTAGCCTTGCTGCTTTGGTAGGCTCATAATCTGCATAGGCTTGGTCTACCTTATTTATTAAGGTATGTAACTCTGATAAAATCCATTGGTCTATTTCTGGACGCTCGTTTAAAGCAACATCCTCTTCAGAGTAACTAAACTTATCTATGTTAGCATACAAAGCAAAGAAAGAGTAGGTATTGTATAATGTACCAAAGAATTTTCTTTTTACTTCTGCTATACCTTCTAAATCAAACTTTAAGTTGTCCCAAGGGTTTGCGTTAGAAATCATATACCAACGTGTGGCATCTGGTCCAAACTGGTTCATAGTTTCAAACGGATCTACAGCATTGCCTAAACGTTTAGACATTTTTTTACCGTCTTTATCTAAAACCAAACCGTTAGATACTACATTTTTATATGCAACAGAATCAAAAACCATTGTAGATATTGCGTGCAGTGTATAAAACCAGCCACGCGTTTGGTCTACACCTTCTGCAATAAAATCTGCAGGATATGCTTTGTTTTCATCTATTAGTTCTTTGTTTTCAAAAGGGTAGTGCCATTGTGCGTAAGGCATAGAGCCACTGTCAAACCAAACGTCAATTAGGTCACTTTCTCTTTTCATTGGCTTTCCGCTAGCAGAAACCAATGTTATTTGGTCTACAATGTTTTTATGAAGATCTATTTTGGCATAGTTTTCTTCAGACATATCACCAACAACAAAGTCTTCAAAAATATCTTTTTCTAGAACGCCAGCAGCAACCGCTTTTGCCATTTCTTCTTTTAGTTCCTGTACAGAACCAATTATTATTTCTTCTTTACCATCTTCTGTTCTCCAAATTGGTAATGGAATACCCCAGTAACGAGATCTAGATAGGTTCCAATCATTTGCATTAGCCAACCAGTTGCCAAAACGGCCTTCTCCAGTAGATTTAGGTTTCCAGTTTATAGTTTCATTAAGGCTAAACATTTTTTCTTTAACGTCTGTAACCTTTATAAACCAAGAGTCTAATGGGTAGTATAATATAGGTTTATCTGTACGCCAACAGTTAGGGTAACTGTGCACGTATTTTTCAACTTTAAAAGCTCTGTTTTCTTCTTTTAATTTTATAGCAATTTCTACATCTATAGAACGTTCAGGAGCTTCGCCATCTGCGTAATATTCATTTTTAACATATTTGCCTCCAAATTCTTTTAGTTCTTTTCTAAACTTACCTTGTAAATCTACTAAAGGAACAGGGTTGTCATTTTCATCTAATACCAACATTGGTGGTATTTCTGGAGTTGCTTGTTTAGCAACCATAGCATCGTCTGCACCAAAAGTTGGTGAGGTATGTACAATACCAGTACCATCTTCTGTTGTAACAAAGTCGCCAGAAATAACTCTAAATGCATTTTCTGCATTTTGGTAAGGTAGTACGTAGTCTATAAGCTGCTCATAAGTAGCATTAACTAAATCTGTACCTTTTACCTCTCCTATAATTTGGTAAGGTATTTTTTTGTCTTTTGAGCTGTAGCTTTTTAAATCTTCGCTACTTTCTGCTTCAATAAACTTACCGCTAAATTGTTTGCCTACTAGGCTTTTTGCAAGTATAACTTTAATAGGCTCAAAAGTATATTGATTAAAAGTCTGTACTAAAACATAATCTATTTTAGGACCAACTGTTAAAGCAGTGTTAGATGGTAATGTCCAAGGAGTTGTTGTCCAAGCAATAAAATAAACGTCTCCGTCTACATTTTTAAAAGCCTCTGGCAAGGTTTCTTTATGAGCCTTAAACTGTGCAGTTACCGTAGTATCTGTAACATCTTGGTAGGTACCTGGTTGGTTTAGCTCATGAGAGCTAAGTCCTGTGCCGGCCTTAGGGGAATATGGTTGTATTGTGTAACCTTTGTAAATTAGGTCTTTGCTATAAATTTGTTTTAGCAACCACCAAACAGACTCCATATATTTAGACTTGTAAGTAATGTAAGGGTCGTTCATATCTACCCAATAACCAACTTGTTCAGTCATTTTGTTCCAAACATCTGTGTAGCGCATTACAGCTTTTTTACAAGCGGCATTGTACTCTTCTACAGATATTTTTTTGCCAATATCTTCTTTGGTAATTCCTAGTTCTTTTTCTACTCCAAGTTCTATAGGTAGGCCGTGTGTATCCCAGCCAGCTTTACGCTTAACTTGGTAACCTTTCATTGTTTTATAACGAGGAAAAATATCCTTAATGGTACGTGCCATAACGTGGTGAATACCTGGCATACCATTTGCAGATGGTGGGCCTTCAAAAAATACATATCCTTCTCCGCCTTCTCTATTGGTAACACTTTTTTTAAAAATGTTATTCTCTTTCCAATATTCTAGTATGTTTTCTGCTACCTTAGGTAAATCTAATCCTTTATATTCCTCAAACTTCATATTAAGTGCTTCTGGTACTACATTTTAAGTTTGCAAAACTAATGAATTTTGTGTAAAAAACACTTTTTCAAAAGCAAAAGAGACCCCTTTTTAATTCTTTCTTTTTTTTTACTGATATTTTGGTGTGTAAAAAATTGTGCGTGAGTAAAACAGATGCTTTTTGTAAGTGAAGTAATTATTTTTTTAACGTTTATAAAACATTATTTTTAAGCTATTTGCTGATATTTTTATGTTTTTGTTAACATAATTGCCAAAGTTTTTTTAGGTTTGTACATCTAAATTATGTTTTCTAACGTAAATTAGGTATAACATATATTATAACAAACAATAAAAACTAAAAAGAATGAAAAAATTAATCTTAGGTTCTGCATTAATGTTAGCTTTTAGCGTATCATTTGTATCTTGTAAAGAAGCTACTGACAAAGCTAAAGAAGCTGCAGAAACAGTAGAAGATAATGCTAAAGAAGCTGCAGACAAAGTTGCTGATGAAACTAGTAAAGCTGCTGAAGAGGTAAAAGAAACTGCTACAGAAATGGTAGACGGTATTCCAAGTTTTGATGACGCTGCAGTAGCAGAATACGTTAAAACATATGACGAATACGTTAGTGAATATAAAGAAGCTGCTGAAAGTAAAGATATGACTGCTTTTGCTGCTTTAGGAACAAAAGGACAAGAATTAGCTACTAAATCTCAAGAGGTTATGAAAAACCTTTCTGCTGATGATGCTAAAAAGTTAACTGAGTATATGACAGCTAAGTCTAAAGAATTGCAAGAATATGCAACTAAAATGACTAACTAAGATATATTTTTAAATATACTTTAAAAGCTCGATTATTAATTTAATCGGGCTTTTTTTATGTCAAAGCTTTTTAAAATTGATAACTAATAGATGAAATTAGGTTTGTGCCTGGCGCAACAATACCAGACGAGTATGTTCTGTAGCGTTGGTTGGTTATGTTCTCCCAGCCTAACGTAGCTTTTATGTTATTTGTAATTTGATAACTGGCATTAAAGTTTATTGTTTGCCAATTTGGACTGTAAGGATTGCCGTTTTTGTCTGAAGCATATATATAATCTTTACTCTTTTCAGAGTCAGATAAGTCGTTATAAGATACCTCACCATTAAAGTTGAAAAATAAATCGGTTTTTAATTTATCGTTTTTCCATATCAAATGCACATCTCCAAAAGTTGGTGCTACGTGTCTTCCTGGAGACTCTGTGCCATCTTCCTCTTCTTCAATACCTTTTGTAAATGTTAAGTTAGAGCTTAATGATAGATGTTCTGTAAAATAAGCGTCTACACCAAACTCAACACCATGAACATAAGCTTTTGCTGCATTTTGTATTGCTTGTACGTTGCTTAATTCTCCGTGGTATTCTATTTCTGTTTCACCGTTAAAAGTAAAATCTCTGCGTACTAAAGCATCTACTAAATAGGTGTAAAAACCAGTAGCGTTTACAATTACTTTGTCATTAAAATTCTTTTGTATACCTAAGTCTACATTATAAGCATATTCCGCTTCTAAATCTGGGTTGGGTACAACTACAGAGCCCGGTTCAGAATCAAATATTTTACCAACATCATCTATATTAGGAGCTCTAAAGCCCGTAGAACCATTAAAGGTTATTTGTAAGTTTTCTTTAGGAAACCAGCTTAAACCAATACTACCTGTTAAAGCCCCTGTATTTAAATTGGCATCATCAAAAGGAAAAGGATAAAAAGTTTTATCAAATTCTGCATTAATCCAAACGTGGCTATAGCGTAAGCCAGACAGTAAGGTTAGGTTTGGCTGTGCTTTATACTCAGAGTTTATATAACCAGCAGTTGTTTGCCAAGTAGCGCCATCTGGGTACCTAGATGCAGCATTTGTAACTTGGTTATTTTCAATATTTGTTTCAAAACCATTAGAGTTTACTTTGTTAAATACATACTCTACACCATAATACAAGCGTAAATCCCCAATACGTTTATTTTCTAAATCTATATTTGTAGATAGTGCATGTACGTTTTCTTTTGTGCTACTTAACGTAGTAGATCCAAAATTTCTGTCATTTCTACTTTCGCCAAAATGTTGGTAAGCTGTGTTAATTTTTAGCCTATCATAAAACCTTCCTTTGCCTTGGTGCTGCAAGCCTATTTTTGCCATAAACCACTCTTGGGGCCCGTAATACCATTCTGCAGAGCGTAAACCATCACCGTCACTAGTTGGTCTAATTAAGCGGTCGTACCTCCCGTAGTCCGATGTTTCTGAAAAATAAAGACCAAGGTCATAATTCCAATTGTCATTAGGTTTAAAAGCAATTTTTTGCATTGCATTTATTTGGTTGTAGCCAGACCCAACTTGTTTGTTAGGGGAGCTATTTTCTACCAATTGGTCTATTCCATTTATTGTGGTAACATAGTTGTTTCTTACATAGGAATCTGGACCGTTGTTACCCATTTTTAAATCATCAAAATTGGTGTAACTAATACTGGTTAAAAAAGCCCACTTTTGTTTGCCGTAATTAACATCTGCATGTATTGTGTTTTCTGTATTTGCGGATGAAAACCTGTAAGTGGCATTGCCGGTAATAAAAGCCTCTTCAGTTTTTGAATGTTTTGGTTTTTTGGTGTAAAAATTTAAAACACCACCAATGGCATCACTACCGTAAATAACAGAGCCAGGTCCAAAAATGACCTCTGTATTTTGTATAGAAAACGGATCTATAGAAATTACATTTTGTAAATTTCCTCCTCTAAAAATAGCGTTATTCATACGTACGCCGTCAACAGAAATTAGTAATCTGTTTGTAGCAAAACCTCTAATCATTGGGCTGCCACCACCAAGCTGACTTTTTTGCACAAATATTTTTCCGCTGTTTTGTAGAACATCTGCGGCAGTTTGTGGGTTTGTAAATGATATAGCCTTAGAGGTAATAGAGGCAACCTTTTGCGGAATATCTTTTTTTTGTTGTTCCCATTTAGAAACCGACATAACAACACCATCTAACTCCTCTGCGGTTAACACCATATAAATAGTTTTGCCTCTTTTAAGTAGTAAATTTTTTGTTGTTTTTTTAGTTTGATAACCAATATGTTTTAAAATTATCTTTTCATTTTTACTGAAAATTGATAGGTCTACACTGCCATTTTTAGCAGTTAAAGCTGTTTTTGTTTTATCAATATTAAAAATAGCAACATCTGGTATTGGTTCTTGAGTATCTTGGTCTACAATAACAACTTCCTGAGCAAAAGCACCAGTAAAAATTAATAAAAAAAGTATAAATAAAGCAGTACGCATACTAACGAAAAATTTCATTTAAAATAACAAGAGACTTTGGTTTTCTAAATCCTTGTAAGTGTAATTCAAAATATAAAATAAGCGATTTTAACAACTCTTGTCTGTCAGTTTTGTTCATTTTAATTGTATGTATTGCATCAAAATTTATGCCTAAGAAGGTTTTAAAGTAATTTAAATTTGTGCCTTGTATAACTGGGTTTAAAGAGGGTTTGTTGGTAAAGCCTCCTTCAAGCAAATCAAAATATAAAAAACTATTGTTTTTGCTGTCAGGATAAAAGCCTAAATATTTGGTAATGCTCAGCAAAAAATGAAGGTGAAAATTTGCTATTTGTGATTCTGTGTCTAGCCATTGTAAAGCAGCCTCTATGTAATTAAAAAGGTTTTCGTTAGGCTCTTCTTCTAGCAAGCTGTTGCTTAACATTTCTGCTAAAAACTGAGTCATTGCATTTTTAGCAATATTACTGTGTAGTGTTTGGTAGTGGTAACTTGTTTTGGCTTCTCTAACACTTTCTAAAGTACCCTTGTTTTTATGTACTGCAATAAGCTCTAATTGTGTTAGCGGCTGAAAGTATGCTGCTTTTACCTTTCCTTTTTTAGAAGATAAAACTCCTTTTAATAAATAAGACTTTAGACCGTCTGATAATGTATATGCTTTAACAATTAAACTATTGTCGCCATATTTAAGCGCTGAAAGTACAATAGCTTTTGTGGTTACTTGCATTAGTTGTTTTTAGGTATTGTAAATATAGTGATTTGAAGAATTATTATTTTTAGATTGAAAATAAAAAAGCTCCATCAAGAAAACTTAATGGAGCTTTTAAAATATATGTTATGTTTTAAATAACGCCTTGAGCTAACATAGCGTCTGCAACCTTAACAAAACCAGCAATATTTGCTCCTTTTACATAGTTACAGTAACCATCTTTGTCCTTACCGTATTCAATACATGAATTATGAATATCCTCCATAATTGTTTTTAATCTTTGGTCTACCTCTTCTCTTGTCCAGCTAATACGTAAAGAGTTTTGAGACATTTCTAAACCAGAAGTAGCAACACCACCTGCATTAGAAGCTTTTCCTGGAGCAAATAATATTTTTGCTTCATGAAATTCATGAATAGCTTCTGGAGTAGAAGGCATATTTGCACCTTCTGCAACACAAATACATCCGTTTTTAACTAAAGCTTTAGCGGCTTCACCATCTAATTCATTTTGTGTAGCACACGGTAAAGCAATATCACAAGCAACATCCCATGGAGTTTCTCCTTTGTGGAAAGTAGCAGAAGTATATTTATTTACATACTCAGAAATACGTCCTCTTTTGTTGTTTTTAAGATCCATTACAAAAGCAAGTTTCTCTGCGTCTATACCATCTTTATCTAAGATGTAACCTTGAGAATCTGATAATGTTAAAACTTTAGCACCTAATTGTAATGCTTTTTCTGCTGCAAACTGTGCAACATTACCAGAACCAGATATTACTACATTTTTACCTGCAAAATCTTGTCCTTGAGTTTTAAGCATACTTTCTGCAAAATAAACAGTACCGTAACCTGTAGCTTCTGGTCTAATTAAAGAACCACCCCAAGAACGACCTTTACCTGTTAAAACACCAGTAAACTCATTTCTTATTTTTTTATACATTCCAAAAAGGAAACCTATTTCTCTTCCTCCAACACCAATGTCACCAGCTGGTACATCTGTATTTGGTCCAATATGGCGGCAAAGCTCTGTCATAAATGCATGGCAAAAACGCATAACTTCGTCATCAGACTTTCCTTTAGGGTCAAAATCAGATCCTCCTTTACCACCACCCATAGGTAATGTAGTTAAGCTATTTTTAAATACTTGCTCAAAAGCTAAGAATTTAAGAATACTTGCGTTTACACTTGGGTGAAAACGTAAACCACCTTTGTAAGGTCCTATAGCAGAGTTCATTTGTACTCTATAGCCTCTATTTACATGGATGTTTCCATTGTCATCTACCCATGATACTCTAAAAGAAATTAATCTTTCAGGTTCTACCATACGCAAAAGTATGTTTTTGCCATTGTAAATATCATGATCAGCAATATAGGGGATTACTGTCTCGGCAACTTCTTGTACCGCTTGGATAAATTCTGGTTCATGACCGTTACGGGTCTTAACCTCATCCATAAATGCATTTATTTTTGCTTCCATATAGAAACCTTTATAATTGTTAAATTATTGAATTAAAATTATAACGGCAAAATTATACTATTTATATAATTTACACCGTGTTTTTTTAAAAATTTGATAAAAATATTATCCAATGGCCTGTTCAAGGTCTTCTATTAGGTCGTTTTCATCTTCAATACCTATACTAAGTCGTATTAAAGCATCTACAATTCCACTTTTTTCTCTTTCTTCTTTAGGTATACTTGCATGTGTCATACTTGCCGGGTGACCTGCTAAACTCTCTACTCCACCTAAGCTTTCTGCTAAGGTAAAAACTTGTAGCTTTTTAATTATTTCAATGGCATCATTATAATTAGCTCCTTTAGGAATAAAAGATAGCATACCACCAAAATCTTTCATTTGGTTTTTAGCAATTTCATAATTTGGGCTCGACTCAAAACCTGGCCAAAAAACTTTTTCCACCTTTGGGTGGTTTTTTAGGTAATAGGCAATAGCTTTTCCGTTTTCACAATGGCGTTGCATTCTAACATGTAATGTTTTTATACCTCTTAAAACTAAAAAACTATCCATTGGGCCACAAATTGCACCGCTGGCTTTTTGTATAAAGTATAATTTTTCTGCTAATTCTTTGTCGTTTACAATTAATGCACCCATAACAACATCACTGTGTCCGCCTAAATATTTTGTGGCAGAATGCATAACAATATCTGCGCCTAAATCTAAAGGAGTTTGTAAATAAGGAGTGGCAAATGTATTGTCTACAGCCAGTGGTATACTGTGTTTTTTAGCTATTTTACTTGCCGCAACAATGTCAATAATATTCATCATTGGGTTTGTTGGTGTTTCTACCCAAATAAGTTTTGTGTTATTGGTAACGTAGTTTTCTATATTATTTACATTGGCCATATCAACAAAATGAAATGTAATGCCAAATTTCTCATAAACTTGTTTAAATAAGCGGTAACTGCCACCATACAAATCACTGGTAGAAATAACTTCGTCTCCAGGGCTTAAAAGTTTTATAACCGCATCTATAGCAGCAATACCACTTCCAAAAGCAATACCGTAGTTGCCATTTTCTATACTGGCTAAAGATTTTTCTAAGGCTGTTCTGGTGGGGTTAGCACTTCTAGAGTACTCATATCCATTATGTTTACCCGGGGCGGTTTGCGCGTAAGTAGATGTTTGGTAAATAGGAGGCATAACAGCTCCGTATGCTTTATCTGGCTCCTGACCTCCGTGAATGGTTTTGCTGTTAAATTTTAAATTATTTTTGCCCACACTTCTTTATTTATAACACAAATGTATCGTTATCTTTGTAGAATACAATGCGCTTGCACAATCTTATTTAACTATGAATAATAAATTTTTCTTATACTTTTTTATAATTGTTTTAATTGGCTGTAATAATAAAAAAGAAATTTCTTTTGAAACCTTAAAAATTAGTACAGAAAAAGAAGTTAATAAGCCGCTAGTTGTAATTAATGTTCCTAAGGCAATAAAAAAATCAAAAGTTAGTGAAACAATTAATAAAACTATAAAAGATAAAATAATATCACTTTTAATTTTTGATGATGAAGTGGTTGTTGATAATATAGATGATGCCATATCTTCTTTAAACGACGAGTTTTTAAGTGTAAAAGAAAAATTACCAGGGGATGCTACAAGATGGGAGGCAACTATAAATGGTAAAGTTATTTATGAAACAGATAAAATAATTACTATAGATTTAGAAACATATGAGTTTACAGGTGGGGCTCACGGTTATGAATCTAGTATTTTATTAAATTTTGATGTTGTAAAAGGAGAGCTAATACCAAATGAAGAATTGTTTTCTAGCAAAGAAGAATTTTACAATATAGCAGAGTCTACTTTTAGATTGCAAGAAAAAATTCCGGCAAATGTACCTATTAACGATACAGGATTTATGTTTGAAGAAGAGGTGTTTACCTTGCCAAATAATATAGGTTACACAAAAAAAGGATTAAAGTTGTTATATAATACTTATGAAGTTGGGTCTTATGCAGATGGCCAAATAGAAGTTTTATTACCGTATGCAGAAATAAATAAAATGCTAGTTGTAAAAGGAGAAAAACAAGAGTAACCTTAGTTAAAGATTACTCTTTTGTTTGTTAGGCAGTAATGTTTCTTTTTAATGCAAGTATAGCGCCTATATGTATGCCTTCATGTAGAGCATTAAATTTCATAGCTTCTACAACGTTGCTTAAAGTAATGTTTAAACTTGTAGTGTACGCAGTATAGCTTTTAAAATTGCCAGCTTTATAATCTTTTTCAGTTTGCTTTAATGTGCTAAACAAAAGATCTTTAATTTGTGTTATTTCTTCATCTGTAGCTGTGCCATCTGGAAAAGTACCTTTTTTGTATTTTTCCACCATTTCATCAGAAACCAGCATAGGCATACCGCTAAATTTGTAAACAAGTAGTTGTTGTGTAACTACAACATGCGCAATGTTCCACCAAATATTATTATTAAAGTTTTTAGGAATTTCTAATAATAAATCTTTAGGGGTTTCATCTAAAATTTTTAATAGTATTTTTCTAATTTGCTTAGAGTTGTCAAGTAAATATTCCACAATTATGTTTTTTGATAAAAATAGTACAATTCAACCAAATTGGGTTTCTTTGTACTTAGTTTTTTGTTTCTAAATAATATTCTAAATCGTTTAATAAAAATGAAGAAAATATATCATTTAAGTACCTGTGATACTTGTAAAAGAATTTTAAAAGAATTACAACCTCTAGATGGTTTTGTACTGCAGGATATTAAAACCGAGGAAATAACTGAAGAACAGTTAAAAGAAATGTATGCTTTAACGGGTAGTTATGAGGCTTTATTTAGTAAAAGAGCAAGGTTGTATAAAGAAAAAGGTCTTGCGCAAAAAGAGCTGCAAGAAGAAGATTATAAAAACTTAATATTAGAACATTATACTTTTTTAAAACGACCAGTTATTATAGTAAATAATGCTGTTTTTGTTGGTAATAGTAAAAAAGTTGTAGCGGCAGCAAAAGAAAAAATACACAGTTGAGTAAAAGAACATTAGCCATATTAGCTTGTTTAGGGGCCACTACAATTTATGGATTAAACCATACCATTGCCAAGGGGGTTATGCCAACTTATATTAAACCTTTTGGATTTATTATGGTGCGCTTACTTGGTGCCTCTTTTTTGTTTTGGATGTGTTCTTTTTTTATTCCTAAGCAAAAAATAGAACGTAAAGATTGGGGACGACTTTTTGTTTGCGCCTTAACTGGTATGGGAATAAATATGCTTACTTTTTTTAAGGGACTGGAATTATCTACACCAATTAATAGTGCTGTTTTAATAACTATAGTTCCAATATTAGTAGTTGTAATGTCTGCTATTTTTATTAAGGAGAATGTTACAATGCAAAAAGGCCTGGGTATAGTGTTAGGACTTGTGGGTGCTTTGTTTTTAATTCTTTATGGAGCAGAGTTAAGGCAAGATGCGCCTAATATTCCGTTAGGTAATATTTTATTTGTGGTTAATGCTGTGAGCTTTGGAACTTATTTAATTTTAATAAAAAAACTGCTAGAAAAGTACCATATGTTTACACTGTTAAAGTGGCTTTTTACAATAGGTTTGGTATTGTGCTTTCCTGTAACAATAGCAGAGTTTAATCAAATACAATGGGGTACAATACCAGCAAGTGGTATTGGCTCCATTGTATTTGTTATAATTGGCACTACATTTTTAACCTATTTGTTTAATGTATTTGGGTTGTCTCAGTTAAAAGCATCTACGGTTAGTGCTTTTTCTTATGCGCAACCATTAATAGGTATATTGTTTGCTGTTGCTACAGGTAAAGATAGCTTAACACTGGTTAAAGTTGTAGGTACGCTTTTGGTTATTGTAGGCTTGTATTTAGCAACTAAAAAGCCAAGGCCAAAGCAACTAACCTAAATAACTAAATCTTTTGGTTGTTTAGCGTGCTTACGGGTGTCTTCTTTGGTAAGTGTTTTAAAATCTTTAGACTTTTTTACTTTAGAGAAAGCTGTTAAAAACTCTTCAGGTAAGCCGGTTAAACTTCTTGTTTGTAGATTTATCCATGCTCCTAAAATTTCGCAATGTGCAAAGTTTCTTCCTTTAGAGTCAAAAAAATTATGGTGAAATTTAAAAAATTTACCGTCTTCACTTAATCCCATTAATTCTAAAGATACTTTTACAGGTTTGCCAAAAAATGCTTCTTTAAAATAATAAATGTGTTCGTAAAAAACTACAGGTCCAATTTTATGGTCTGCCATAGTCTTTTGGTTAAAGCCTAGTTCCATTAAAAAGCCCATTCTAGTTTGGCTCATAAAATTAACGTAAGCAGAATTGGCTAAATGCCAGTTAGCATCAATATCACTCCATCTAATTTCAAACTCTTTTAAGTACATATTTTTTAGAATTAATTGTTATGCATGCATAATAAATGATAAAAATACTATAGTTTTGAGAAACTTAAACATATTACTTTATAAAAAGTAGTTAAATTTCTAAATTTATAGTATTAACTAAAAACCATATTCATGAGAACAGTAGCCCCATTTGTAAAAGATCTTTCTTTACCGGTTATAGCCGCACCAATGTTTTTAATTTCAGGACCAAAGTTGGTTATAGAATGTTGTAAAAACGGAATAGTAGGTACTTTTCCTGCTTTAAACCAAAGAACAAGTGAGGGTTTTGAAGAATGGTTAATTCAAATTAAAGATGAGTTAAAAGCTTTTGAAGAAGAAACAGGTAAAAAAGCTGCTCCGTTTGGGGTTAATTTAATTGTACACCAAACTAACCCAAGGCTAGAGGCAGATCTTATGTTATGTATAAAACATAAAGTGCCATTAATTATTACATCATTAGGTGCTGTGTCACAGGTTGTAGATGCAGTACATAGTTATGGAGGTCTTGTTTTTCATGATGTTATTAAAAAGCGTCACGCAGAAAAAGCTGCAGAAGCTGGGGTAGATGGTTTAATAGTTGTTGCTGCTGGTGCAGGTGGTCATGCAGGTACATTAAATCCTATGCCTTTGGTTGCAGAGATTAAAAAGTTCTTTACTAAAACGGTTATATTATCTGGTTGTATTAGTACAGGAAGAGATATAGCTTCTGCAAGGCAAATGGGTGCAGATGTTGCTTATATGGGAACTCGTTTTATAAATACTGTAGAAAGTAAGGCTACAGAAGATTATAAGAAAATGATAATTGATGCTGGCGCTAGTGATGTTGTTTATACAGCATCTATATCTGGTGTACATGCCAACTTTTTAGGTGCAAGTTTAAAAGCCGCTGGTATTACAGAAGAAGATTTAAAAAAGGATACTAAAATAGATTTTGGTAAAGAGATGGATACCGAAGCTAAAGCATGGAAAACAATTTGGTCTGCTGGGCAAGGTGTAACTAACATTAGCAATGCTGTTCCTGTAACCGAATTGGTTGCTGCCTTAAAAACTGAATTTGTAGAAGCTATTGAAGAGCAAAAGAAATTATTAGAAGTATACCCTAAATAATATAATGCCAATATTACAACCAGCTTACAATCCTCCTCTGCTTTTTAAAAGTGGGCATTTTTCAACATTATACACAGGCTTGTTTAGGTCTGTAAAAATGCCAATGCAAAAAAGAGAACGTATACAATTATATGATGGTGATTTTTTAGATTTAGATTGGAGTTTTACTTCTACAAAAACGGCTAAAGTTGCTATAGTTGTACATGGTTTAGAGGGTAACGCACAAAGACCATACATTTTAGGAGCAACAAGAGAGCTTTTGCTATGTAACTATAATGTGTGTGCAGTAAATTTAAGAGGTTGTAGTGGAGAAACTAATGTGTTATTTAGGTCTTACCACTCTGGCGCTACAGAAGATTTAGATGCCGTTGTGCAGCATATTTTAGGTTTAAAAACATATTCTAAAATAGTATTGCAAGGTTTTAGTTTAGGAGGTAATTTAATTTTAAAATATTTAGGAGAGAATAGACAAAGACCACCAGAAATTAAAGCTGGCATAGGTGTTTCTGTTCCCTGTAGTTTGGCTAGTTCTTTAGAAGAATTGTTAAAGCCAAAAAATATGCTGTATGCTGCTAATTTTAAAAAACGTTTGCTTGAAAAGTTGCGAATAAAACATGAGCAATATCCAGATAAAATTGATGCATCAGAAATAAATAGAATTAAAACTTTAAAAGATTTTGATGATGTATACACTAGTAAAGCAAATGGTTTTTTAAATGCTTTAGATTATTATACTAAGGCAAGTTGTTTGCAGTTTTTGTCAGAAATAGATGTGCCTACAATAATTTTAAATGCAAAAAATGATTCTTTTTTAGGGGAAGCTTGTTACCCTATTAAAGAAGCAGAGCAAAATAGCAATTTGTATTTAGAAATGCCGTTGTACGGAGGACATGTAGGGTTCTATGGCGACAATAATGTTACGTATGCAGAAAAAAGGGCAGTTAAATTTTTAGAAGAGCAGGTTTAAATAAGAGTATTGCTTATATTAGTGCTTTAAAACTTAAACACATGAAAAAATTACTTTTAATCTTAGTTGCAGGCGTATTTATGGCGAGTTGTGGCGACAAAAAAGAGGATAAAAAATCCGATGGTTTTGAAATGAACAGAACCAAAAAAGAAGATAAATCAGCAGCAAAACAAGAGGGTGTTCCTGTAGATATGGACAACAAAGGTGTTGGCCCTATAAAATCTTTAGACTTAGGTGCAGAAATAGATAAAGAAATGGCAGCAACAGGGGAGTCTATTTTTAGCTCTAAATGTGTGGCATGCCACGCAACAGATATGCGTTTAATTGGTCCTGCTGTAAAAGGTGTTTTGGATAGAAGAAGCCCAGAATGGGTTATGAATATGATTTTAAATCCTGATGGGATGTTAAAAGAAGATCCAATAGCTAAAGCGTTATTTAAAGAGTATAATAATGCTTTAATGACCAACCAAGGATTAACAGAAGATGAAGCAAGAGCTATAACTGAGTATTTCAGGACGTTATAAAAAAATCTTACTTAACTTTTTAAAAGCAGCGTTTGTCTTAACTTAGATAAACGCTGTTTTTTTATTGTAAAATCTAAGATAAATGCCAATATATATGTTTGATTAGAGTATTTATTTCCCTAGCTTTGGTTAAGAACATGAAGAATTTTTACCATATTAATGACTATGAAATACACAAAATTACCACATACTAATTTGGAGGTAAGTGAAATCTGCTTAGGCACAATGACTTGGGGCAGACAAAATAATATTGATGAGGCATTTGAACAAATGAATTATGCTTTAGAACAAGGAGTTAATTTTTTTGATACTGCAGAATTGTACCCTGTACCGGCAAAGGCAGAGTTGTATGCAGAGACAGAGAAAATTATTGGTAAGTGGTTTAAAGAAACTGGTAACAGAGACAAAGTAGTACTAGCTTCTAAAATTGCAGGTAAAGCAGATTTTACCAAGCATATCAGAACAACTGGTTTCCAAAAAGAAGGGTTAATTTCTGCAGTAGAAAACAGTTTAAAACGCTTACAAACAGATGTTATAGATTTGTATCAATTGCATTGGCCAGAACGGCAAACAAATTACTTTGGGCAAAGAGGTTATGAGCATAAAATAAATGACTTTTGGGAAGATAATATTCACCAAGTATTAGATACTTTAGGCGATTTAGTAAATGACGGAAAAATTAAGCATATTGGTTTGTCTAATGAAACCCCTTGGGGAACTATGCGTTTTTTAGAGGAAAGTAAAGTGCACAGAAGATTGCCGCGCATGTCTACTATACAAAACCCTTATAGTTTGCTTAATAGAACTTTTGAAGTTGGTTTAGCAGAAATATCAATGAGGGAAGATGTTGCTTTAATACCGTATTCTCCATTAGGTTTTGGTGTGTTAAGTGGTAAATACCTTGGAGGTTTGCAACCGGCAAATGCAAGGGTAACTCTTTTTCCTAATTACAACAGATATAGTGGAGAAAATGCACAGAAGGCAACACAAATGTATTGTGATTTAGCCCGTGAGCACAGCTTGTCTTTACCGCAAATGGCATTGGCATACGTAAATTCTAGACCGTTTGTAAAAAGTACAATTATAGGAGCTACAAATTTAAAGCAACTAGAGGAAAATATTGGAAGCGTAAATGTAAAATTAAAAGATGAGGTTTTAGAAGGTATAGAGGCTATACATAAGCAAATACCCAACCCAGCTCCTTAATATTTAATAGACAAGTAAAATAGAAAAGAGGCTGTACATATTGTGCAGCCTCTTTTTTGTTTACAGTTGTTTAATTAAACAAACTTCTTACTACATCTTCAATTTTTGAGACCAAGTGTACTTTTATAACTGTATTTTTTAAGGTGATTTTATTGTTTTTGGATACAAATATGGCTGTAAATCCAAGTTTTTCTGCCTCGGATATACGTTGGTCTACGCGTTGTATGGGCCTAATTTCTCCTGCTAAACCAACTTCAGCGGCAAAACATACACCTTTAGGAATTGCAATGTCTGAGTTGCTAGACAAAATTGCTGCAATTACAGCTAGGTCAATAGCAGGGTCATCTACAGAAATACCTCCAGTTATATTTAAGAAGACATCTTTTGCACCAAGCATAAAACCAGCACGTTTTTCTAAAACGGCTAATAACATGTTAAGTCTTTTTGCATTAAAACCTGTTGTAGACCTTTGTGGTGTTCCGTACACAGCAGTACTAACAAGGGCTTGTATTTCTATCATTAAAGGGCGCATACCTTCTATAGAGGCAGAAATAGCTGTTCCGCTTAGGCCTTCGTCATTTTTAGAAATTAAAATCTCTGAAGGATTGTTTACTTCGCGTAAACCGCTACCCAACATCTCATAAATTCCTAATTCTGCTGTAGAGCCAAACCTGTTTTTTAATGCACGTAAAATTCTGTATACATAATTTCGGTCCCCCTCAAATTGTAAAACAGTATCTACCATGTGTTCTAAAATTTTTGGTCCGGCTATAGTGCCATCTTTTGTAATATGACCAATTAAAATAACGGGAGTATTTGTTTCTTTTGCAAACTTTATAAGTTCTGCAGTACATTCTCTAATCTGTGATATGCTACCTGCGGCAGACTCTATGTAGTCTGAGTGGAGTGTTTGTATAGAATCTATAACTAAAATATCTGGTTCTATAGCTTCAACCTGTTTAAAAATATTTTGTGTTTTGGTTTCTGTAAGTATAAAACACGTATCATTATTTGTGGTAATACGGTCTGCCCTCATTTTTATTTGTTTCTGACTTTCTTCTCCAGATACATATAATGTTTTATAAGGTAATTTAAGTGAAATTTGTAGTAATAGTGTACTTTTTCCTATTCCGGGCTCTCCCCCCAAAAGTGTTAATGAGCCAGGAACCAAGCCGCCACCTAAAACCCTGTTAAACTCAAGGTCATAGGTGTTTAGGCGTAATTCTTTTTCTGTACTAATTTCTTTAACACGTAAAGGTTTAGTTGCAACTTTAGGGGTGTTACTAGGTGTTTTCCAACTGCTTTTTTCTTCTTTTTGTATAACTTCTTCAACAATAGTGTTCCACTCTTTACAAGCGCCACATTGTCCCGCCCATTTAGCATATTGTGTGCCACAATTTTGACAAAAAAAAGCTGTTTTTGTTTTAGCCATTACCTAATTTATTGGTTTTAGCCAAAGGTACTATAAAGTTTATAATTTTATTTTTTAAGTTTAAAAATAGTGCTTTTGTGCACTTGTTTTTAGTAGCCAAAATCGGCTTTTAAAGCATCAATTTTTTCTAAAGCCATATCTTTGGTTAAAAAGTCTATTTCATCCATTCCAAAGGCTTTTTCAAAAGTACGTAGTGCTTTTTTTGGTTCTCCAATCTCTTCAAAGTATTCTCCTTCAAAATAAAAACCTAGCATAGTATCTGGAAATTCTTTTTTACACAAATCAGATAATTCTTTTAAAGATTCTGGGTCCTCTTTCTTTTTACTTGCAGAATAAATAGCCATAACATCATTAAGATCTACTCTTTTTGTAAAACCAAATGTTTCTTTAATAATATTGTATTTGGTTTCTAAATATGCATAAGCAGGCTCTTCTGATGTTAAAATTTTAGTTTTATATTCTTTAGGGCTAATTGGTTTAAATATTTCAAAAATATCATCAAAAGCTTTTCCTAAACCATATGTAGCTATAGAGGTGTGGTCTGTATCGTACACATCAAAATAATATTTAAAAGTTTCCTTTTCTATAGTTTTTAAAGATGTGTTAAGTTCTGCTAGCTCTTTAGCGTTTCTATTTTTTTCTACAATTAAATGATAAAAAATTTGTTTGTCTATTGCTCCAATTCTATTGGCAACTCTAGATTCCATTTCTGGTGCTAAAGTTGGTGATATACTTATGTATGAGCTAAAAAGTGGATTTTCTTTAAATAGATAAAAGTTTTCAAAGTTAGCTGTAATGTCATAGCCTACAATCATTTTAAAAGGTGAAATGTTATAGGTGCTTTCTATATTGGGAACAACTTCCATCCCTAAAAATTCAAAAAAAGCTTTTCCTTCTTCAGTAGGTAAGCCATTGTCTTCGCTAAAAGAACAGTCTTTAAAACGTGCTTGCTGTGCTTGTTGATGAATACCTACCACTATTGCAGGTGGCATACCATGAAATCTGCTGTAAAATTTAGCTTTGGCTACAACGTCATCAAATAAATACTCTGCGTCTAAAACAACAATTAGTGTATGTTGGTCTTCTTCATTGTATTCTTCAGGAATGTAATAACTAATGTCTCTTTTTTGTTGAAGCTTAAAAGATTCAAAAATTTCTGTTTTTACTTGTGCAAATGCGTTTAACCCTATAAATAGGGCAAAGGTTAAGGTGATTTTTTTCATTTTTGGGTTTGTTCTTTAGTCTAAAAAACTATTTGGTTCTTTTTAATAACGGCAATAGTAGAAAAGATATTGCCCCAAAAACAACAACTAATAAAGTTTGTGAAATCCACATAATCCAACCAAAAGCATCACCAGAAACACTGCTAATGCCAAATATAGCTAAAGCGCTGCTTACTACAATTGGGTAAAGCCCTATGCCACCATTAGTTGCGGTCATAGCAAAGGCTCCAAAAATAAAAGCAACTAAAAGCTGACTAATAGATAGGTCTATGGTTTCTGGTACTGTAAATTTTATAACCCAAAACATACCAATGTAAACACTCCATATAAATAGTGTGTGAAAAATAAAAGGCCATTTATTTTTCATTTTAAAAATACTGGTAACACCTTGTAGAAGGCCAGTTACAAAGTCTTTAATTTTTACTAAAAACGGATGTGTAGATTTTTTTATAAAATAAAAGAAAGCAAGAGCGCCAATGGTGGCAACACCAAGCAGTACAAGTATTTTTGTGATATTAAAACCTTTAGATTTAAAAAAGTCAATAATAATATCGGTCTGTAAAAAAAAAGTAATAACAATAATTAAAAGTAACATAATAAGGTCTATAACCCGCTCTGTTACAATAGTTCCAAAACCTTTTTCAAAAGGAACATCCTCATACGTTGTTAATGCCGTTGCGCGTAATATTTCTCCGGATCTAGGAATGCCTAAATTGGCAAAGTATGAGGTTAGTATAATAAGTATGTTATTAATTATTTTAGGTTTGTAGCCAAGTGGCTCTAAAAGATAGTTCCATCTAATAGCTCTAGAAACGTGGCTTAAAACACCCATTAATAATGAGATGCTAACCCAAAATAAATCGGCCTCCTTTATGTAATAAATTATTTGTTTTCTGTCTTCTTCTGAAGTAGAATTGTATGAATACCATACTAAAAACAGCCCAAAAGCAATTGGTAAAACTGTTTTTAATGTTTTTTTTAAGGAGGCGGTCAAGTATGTTAGTTTAATAAATTATTTTCTTCATTAGGGAATACTAAAGAAGGGTTAAATTTTTTAGCCTCTTCAATATCCATACGTGCATAGGTAATTAAAATAAGTATATCGCCAGCGGCAACTTTACGTGCAGCAGCTCCATTAAGTGTAATTTCTCCACTTTTTCTAGGTCCTGGTATTGCGTACGTTTCTAATCGTTCTCCATTATTGTTGTTAACAATTTGCACTTTTTCTCCTCTAATAATATTAGCGGCATCCATTAAATCTTCATCAATAGTAATGCTACCAATATAGTTTAAGTCTGCACCGGTAACTTTTACACGGTGAATTTTAGATTTTACTACTTCTATCTGCATAATACAAAGGTAATTAATTTAAAGCTATATTGTCTATAAGTCTTATGTCATTAGCATAAACGGCAATAAAGGCTCTATATTTTTTATTTTTAGATTTTCTTTTTATTGTTTGTAAATTATCTGCATTAGTAATGGTAAAATATTCTAAGTCTAGTAGTTTATTTTTATCAAATTGTGCAGTAACCCACTTACTTACTTCTAAAGCACTTTTTGTGCCAAATTTTATTTTAGCTTCTTTTAATGTCTTGTAAATAAAGGCAGCTTCATTACGTAATTCTGCAGAAAGTCGTTCATTTCTAGAGCTCATTGCTAGTCCGCTTTCTTCTCTTACTATAGGGCAACCAATTATGTTTACTGGTATTTTTTTAATGTCAACTAGTTTTTTTATAATTTGTAGTTGTTGGTAATCTTTTTCTCCAAAATAGGCATTGTCTGGTTTGCCAATATTTAATAATTTTTCAACAATTGTACCTACTCCGTCAAAATGACCGTCTCTAAACTCTCCTTCCATAACTTTTTCTAGTCCGCCAAAGTTATAGCTGTCAGATTTTATGTTACTGTTGTAGATTTCGGAAGCAGAAGGTGCAAAAACAATAATTTTGTCTGAAGCTTCTTTTAAAAGAGTAATATCTTCTTGTAAAGTTTGAGGGTATTTTTCTAAATCCTCTGCGTTATTAAATTGCGTTGGATTCACAAAAATGCTCACAATTACGTAATTATTCTCGTTTAAAGCCTTTTTAACTAAAGAAATGTGTCCGCTGTGTAAAGCACCCATTGTTGGCACCATACCCACAGTTTCTTCTTTAGATACGGTAGAAAAATGATTTTTTAACTCTTCTATTTTATGAAAAATATGCATAAATTTAATTTAAAACGACAGCAAACTTACTATAATTACCGTTAATCTCTATAATTTTTGTAATTTTGCATCCTACGCTTTTTTGATAAATAAAAATCAGCTTCTATGAATGGTAAAAAGATATTGTTTGTATCTTCAGAATTAATGCCCTATCTCCCAGAGAATCAAGTTTCCCAAATGTCTTATGAAACACCACGTATGGTGAACAGTAAAGGCGGGCAAATAAGAATATTTATGCCACGTTATGGCAATATTAATGAAAGAAGGCATCAGTTGCACGAAGTAATTCGTTTGTCTGGTATGAATTTGGTAATTAACGATATGGATATGCCGTTAATTATAAAAGTGGCTTCAATCCCTAAAGAACGTATTCAAGTTTATTTTATAGACAATGAAGAATACTTTAAAAGAAAAGCAACTTTTACAGATGAAAACGGAACTTTGTTTCCAGATAATGATGAAAGAGCTATCTTTTTTGCAAAAGGTGTTGTAGAAACAGTTAAAAAATTAAATTGGTCTCCAGATATTATTCACGTGCATGGTTGGATGGCCTCTTTGGTACCTTTGTACTTGAAAGAATTTTATGCAGATGAGCCATTGTTTGCAGAAAGTAAAATTGTAACATCTGTTTACAATAAAGGTTTTGATGAGGAATTAGACAAAGACATTGTTAAAAAAATTGGCTTTGATCAGATTGCTGAAGATAAAGTTGGGGTTTTAGCAGCGCCTAACTATAATAATTTGTTAAAAGTAGCTGTAGATTATTCAGATGCTGTTATTTTAGCCTCAGAGGAAGTGCCAGAAGAACTTACAGAGTATGTTACTGGTCTTGAAAAACCTGTGTTGTCATACGTGCCTCTTCAGGAATTTGAAGAAGCGTATACCAACTTTTACAACAATGAAGTTTTAAAATAAGTTACATGAATTTTTACAAGAAATTTGTTTATTCTGCATTTGCAGGGTTGTTTGTGGTGTCTGCATTTGTATCGTGTGAAGACGAGTTAGATACAATTGGAGGAGAAGTAATCTCTGGTGAACCTTTTACAGCTAAAAAAGCTGTGTATGATGTGTTTGCGTATAATAAAAAGGTGAAAGCTGTACAGACAAATGGCTTACCAATTTATCAGTTAGGTACTTATAATGATCCTGTTTACGGAAAAACAACTGCTTATGTAAATTCACAACTAAGACTTGCTGGAGGAGTTGGTAATCCTATTTTTGGACTTTATAGCCAGTCTACTGAAGATGAGTCAGATACAGATGATAGTGTAACAACAATTGAGGAAAATGAAACAGTAACTGGTGTTACTTTATTCATTCCTTTTTTAACAAAGTCAGATTCATTAAGAGATACAGATGGTGATGGTGTTGATAATGAGTTTGATGATGAGCCAGAAGATCCTTCTAATGATACAGATGGTGATGGACTTACTAATGCAGAGGAAGTTGCTTTAGGTACAAACCCTCAAGATGCAGATACAGATAAAGATGGCATTAATGATGGTGATGAAGAGGATATAATTGAAGGGGCTTACGCAAGACAGTATGAGGTAGATAGTATTTACGGTAACGTAAGTGTTCCTTTTAACTTTAAGGTAGAGCGCTCTACGTACTTTCTTAGAGATGTTGATCCAACTCAGAACTTTGAGGAAAGACAGATTTATTATTCGGATTTTGAGTTTTCTCCAGCCTTTATTGGTGAAACACTTTATGACGGAGAAGCAAATTTTACAGATACTGAAACGGTAATTTATTATGAAATAGATGATCCTGATACAGATGAGGATGAAAAAGGAACTGTAAAAAGAAGACTAGCTCCAGGTATAGTTGTAGATTTAGAAGATGTTATGCCGTTTTTTCAAGAAAATATCTTAGATAAAGAAGGCCAAACAGAACTGTTGAGTCAAACTAACTTTCAAGAGTTTATTAGGGGTTTGTATTTTACGGCTTCTGGTGGAGATGGTGATCTTATGATGCTTTTAAATTTTACTGCGGCTAAAATATATGTAGATTATGTTTATGATAAAGTAGATACTAATGATACCGCAGATGATACTTCTGATGATACTATTGTTGAAGAAGAATCTGTTTATATATTAGATATTAATGCGGCTTCAGGAAACACTGTTAATTCGTTTGTAAATGATGAGTATCCAGTAGATATTGCTAATAAAATGGATACAGGAGAAAATGCAGATCGTATATACTTAAAAGGCGGCGCTGGTTCTTTTGCAGAACTTAAATTATTTGATGAAGAAAATGGTAGAGATGCTATAACTGAAATTAAAAATAATAATTGGATTATCAATGAGGCAAATCTTGTGTTTTATATAGATAGGGAAACTTTAGATGCGGCAGGTGTTACAGGAGATGCTGTAGCAGAACCGCCAAGGTTATATCTGTATAATGCAGAAGATAATACATCAATTTATACGTATCCATTAACTGGTACAGATGTAGAAAACGGACCATTAAGTCTTCAGACGTTAACTGGTTATGATGGTATTATTGAGACTTCTAGTGATGGCAAAGGAGTTAAGTATACTATTAGAATAACAGAATATATTAATAATCTTGTTGTTCGTGATGCAGAGAATATTACATTGGGGTTGTCTTTAACCTCAGATATAAGATTTAGTGCTAACGCACAGGCAATGTTAGAAGATGGTGAAGGAGAAATCCCATTACTATCTGTTGTTAGTCCTCTAGGAACTGTTCTTTATGGTAGTAATATAGACGATGAGGATAAAAAGCTTAAACTAGAAGTTTTTTATACAGAGACTAATTAAAAACTCTGTCTACTTATACCTTTTGTAGTATTTTTAGGTTATTATAACTGTTAAGTGCTTTTTATTTTTGCATTTATATTTAGATTTGTCATAAACATTAACTATAATAATTAATAACTAATACATTATGTGTGGAATTGTAGGGTATATAGGTCACAGAGAGGCTTATCCCATTATTATAAAAGGATTAGAACGTTTAGAGTATAGAGGATATGATAGTGCAGGAGTTGCATTATTTGATGGAGATAAAATAAATTTAGCTAAAACTAAAGGTAAAGTATCTGATTTAAAAAAGAAGTCAGAGGATACAATATCTACTAAAGGTTCAATCGGTATTGGTCACACTAGGTGGGCAACTCACGGTGTTCCTAATGATGTTAACTCGCATCCGCATTATTCTAATTCTGGTGAGTTGGTAATTATTCACAACGGAATTATAGAAAACTACGAGTCTATAAAAACAGAATTAATCAAAAGAGGGTATACTTTTGAATCAGATACTGATACAGAGGTTTTAATCAATCTTATAGAGGAAGTTCAGAAAAAAGAAAATGTAAAGTTAGGTAAAGCAGTCCAGTTAGCCTTAAATGAGGTTGTTGGTGCTTACGCTATAGCTGTTTTTGATATTAAAAAACCAGATGAAATTGTAGTCGCTAAATTAGGTAGTCCACTAGCAATTGGTATGGGAGATAATGAATTCTTTGTGGCTTCAGATGCATCTCCTTTTATTGAGTTTACAAATAATGCTGTTTATCTAGAAGATGAGGAAATGGCTATTATTAGACTTGGTAAAGAAATTAAGTTAAGAAAAATTAAGAATGATGCTGTTGCATATCCAAATATTTTGGAATTGCAAATGAATTTAGAGGAGATAGAAAAAGGTGGTTATGATCACTTTATGTTAAAGGAGATTTATGAACAGCCAAGAGCTATTTTAGATACTTACAGAGGTAGATTGTTAGCAGATCAAAAGCTAATAAAAATGGCAGGAATAGATGAGCATTTAGATAAGTTTGTAAATGCAAATCGTATAATTATTGTTGCTTGTGGTACATCATGGCATGCAGGTTTGGTAGCGGAGTATATTTTTGAAGATTTAGCACGTATTCCTGTAGAGGTTGAATATGCGTCTGAGTTTAGGTATAGAAATCCGGTTATTACAGATAAAGATGTTTTAATAGCAATTTCCCAGTCTGGTGAAACTGCAGATACTTTGGCTGCTATTAAGTTGGCTAAAGAAAACGGAGCATTTGTATTTGGTGTTTGTAATGTAGTTGGTTCTTCTATTGCAAGAGAAACTAATGCTGGTGCTTATACTCATGCAGGTCCAGAAATTGGAGTTGCTTCAACAAAAGCGTTTACTACTCAAATAACAGTTTTAAGTTTAATTGCTTTAAAATTGGCTCAAGAAAAAGGAAGCTTAACAGATGAGCAATTTACAAGTTTCTTAACTGAGTTAGAGTATATTCCAACTAAAGTAGAAGTTGCTCTACAATCTAATGATGCAATAGAGAAAATAGCAGAGGTGTATAAAGATTCTCCTAACTGTTTATATTTGGGTAGAGGTTATAATTTCCCTGTTGCTTTAGAGGGAGCTTTAAAGTTAAAAGAAATTAGTTATATCCATGCAGAGGGGTATCCGGCTGCTGAGATGAAACACGGACCTATTGCTTTAATTGATGAATCTATGCCGGTAATTGTAATTGCAACTAATAAGGGGCATTATGAAAAAGTGGTGAGTAATATTCAAGAAATTAAATCAAGAAAGGGTAAAATCATTGCAGTTGTTACTGAAGGAGATGTTCAAGTTAAGGAATTGGCAGACCATGTAGTTGAGGTTCCAGAAACTTTAGAGGCTCTTACGCCGTTATTAACAACTATTCCTTTACAGTTGTTATCGTATCATATCGCATTAATGAGAGGTTGTAATGTAGATCAGCCTCGTAATTTAGCAAAGTCTGTTACAGTAGAGTAATCTAAAATTATAATTTATATAAAAGCTTAGGGTGTAAACTCTAAGCTTTTTTGTTTTGGATACAGGCTTTGTGGTTTTTAGGAGAAATTAATTCTGATTTATGTTAATGCAAACGTAAATTCTTTAGCCCTACAATCACCTTTTTAGCGGTAAAGTAATATTGTTTTAGGCTAGTTT
>NZ_ARZX01000011.1:0-115382 GCF_000568425.1 Cellulophaga geojensis KL-A | reverse complement strand
TTAAAGAGTTTGAAAATGAAATAATAAGTCACATAGATTCTTATATTCTACCGTTTTTTGAAAAGTTTCCTAATGCCAAGTCTGTAAATGATGAAATATTTGAGAAGCTAGATTTTGAAGAATTCCCGAATTACATACCAGGTAACTGTACTCTTAAAACATTGATAATAATGAAAATGTATAATAACTCTAGGTATAAAGAATATAAAAATAAAAAAGATGAAGAATATAAATTCTATATAAATCAAAACTCTTCAATGTGGCAATCATCTTATGATAGCTTTCTTGCTTTAACATCATACTTAGATGAAAAATTTATTACATAATCCCTCGCTAGCGCAAGCATCTTGCTTGTTCCGTAAAGAGTAAGCAGAGCAACAGAAAATTAAAAAACCACCCAAATGTTACATTCAGGTGGCATTTTACTAATTTTTAAAGTATTACTGTTTATAAAACTGTTTACTTTCTGTTCCTGGTATAGAAATAATATACATTCCAGTTTTTAAATTATCTAAAATAATAACTGCTTCTTCTGCTGTTGCATTCATTTCTTTTACAACAACACCATTCATATTCCTAACTACAAGCTTATCTCCTACTTTTACTCCTGCTACTTTTATTAATTCACTTGCAGGATTAGGATATACTGTTAAAACAGCTTCACTGCTTCTTAAACTAGCTGTTGTTGGTACTATTTTCCATTTTTGGTTGCCATTTCCTTTTTCATAAGTATAAGTTATTGCATTGGTATTAAGTGTTCCGTTATTACGGTCTAAACCTTGTGTTTGGCAGTGGTTAGGCAATAAGCCGTATACATTAGTTCCGTTTTCTATAACTTTCCATTGTTGGTGTTTACCAGCAGCACTTGTATAAGTTGCTACTTGAATTCCGTTTTCACATTTAGCATAAGGCACTTCTAAAAATCTATTGTTTGCTTTGTTTTTTATAGTATATACATTATCACCTAAATGCGTAAAAATCCATTTTTGATCATCATAATTACCCGGATTTACCATTTTAGCGTTAAATGTCTCTAAGGCTCTAGACAATAATCTTTGGTTAGAAGTTACAGACTCTATAGTATACATTCCATTATCTATTAACTGAGAGGTTACTGGCGAACCTGCATCTGCTTTTCCTTTTAACAATACAATAGCAGAATAAGGAGCTACAGTTATATTTCCTGTGTAATTATTATGCTTTGCATCTACATAATCTGTAGATCCCAAACTTACAGATTTTGCCACACCTGTTGTATTTACTACAAATTTTATAAAAGTATTTGGATTTGCTGTTGCTGCAAAAGTAACCGGAGCACTCTTTCCTTTTTTCTCGTAATTAGGATATTTTGATTTAAATTCATTTAAGTTGTACTCTGTGTTTTGTCTGCCAGCTCTTATACTAATTTGTTTACTTCCATTAAAGGGCATACAATAATAATTACTATTTATATCTCCTAAAAAAGTATTAAAACCAGCATCTGTAATTTGGTTGGTATACCTTGCAGAAAACTGGTTTGGTTTTTTACAAAACAATATATTATTAGTAACTGTATTATTTGTTGATTTTGCTACACTACCACCAGCACCAAAACTATTATTATAGGTAGATAGTACTAACCCATTATCACAATTATAAACCGTATTGTCTTTAATTGTATTTTTACTAGACAGGTTTGCCATTAACCCCCAGCCTACAATGTTATATACCGTATTTTCATAAATTAACTGGTTTTGAGAGTCATTATCTATGTAAATACCAGCTGTTTTAACACCTCTTCCGGCAGGTATACCTCTAATGGCACCAGGAGAATCATGTACCATATTGTTATAAATACTGTTATTTCCGTTTTTATTACCTACAGAATATATACCTCCACCATCATCTTTGGTATAGCAATAATTACTAATATTGTTATACCTAATTTTTAAGTTACCACCACCAAAATTTAATGCATGATAGCCTATATCTTTAATTGTATTTTTTTCTATAATGTTAGTAGAAGATCCAGATTTACTAATAAACCTAACTCCTGTATACCCAATAAAACCTGGCGCACCCATACCAGTACGCATACCTATATTTTGCACCTTATTATTTGTAAAAGTTAGTCCATTTATACCCTCCCAACGTATAGCAACGTTATTACTTTCTTCAAAAACAGTATTTGTTACTTTTATATTGCTTAAGGTAAAACCTAAAGACAAGTAATTATTTCCATTGTAAAAATTACAGTTTGTAATAGTTAAGTTAGAAGCACCGCTTATAGCTAGAGTCTGACTTAAACCTCCTTCTACTCTTAAATCCTGAATTTTAATATAATTGGTATTATTTAAAGCCAATGTCTCATCCCCTGCTGGTATTTCTACATTTAAATTGTTAGGGTTGCTATTGCTATACAAATACAAAACACCAGCGTTTGTATCATGTGCCCACTCACCATTTTGGTCTAGTGTATTAACGTGATTCTGAAAAAAGTATCCAAAATTGTTTTCGATATTGTTTTCAAAACCTGCACTAGGGTCTGATAAACTAAAATTTACCGTTGTACCTCCATGAGATGTCACAGTTTCTACCTTAACATTATCATCTGTAGTTCTAATGGTAATTTCACCACCTTTAAACCTATTTGATGCATAAGGTAAACTTGATGCTTCTGAAATAGATTTATTATTTCCTGCATGAGATTTTATTGTTCTGTAACCACCATTTGCAGCACTAATATTTGGCTCTCTACCTATTTGTTGTGCTTGGTTGTTTAAAAATAACGATGGTATTCTGCCATTATTAACCTTAGCTAAATTTGTTTTCCAAATGTTGCCATTATGGCGTGTCCAGTTATTTATTTTTTTTGCTGCCCTAAGTATTGGTTTATTACCAGAACCATATGCTTTTAAAACTATTGCTTTACCAGACGAGCCTTTTTTACCCTTTAAATCTAAAGAGCCATAAAACACATCTCCTTTATTAAAATTAATAACATCACCAGCATTAATTTTGCTTTTTTGACTGTTTACTTTGTTTATAGTTTTCCAGGGCGTAGCGGCAGATATACCGTTATTAGAGTCGTTACCAGAGGCACTTACATAGTAGTTTTTTTGTGCTACTAAGGAGAGTCCGCTTAAAAGTAAAAAAGCGCACAGAATGTATGTATGTATTTTTTGTTTAGTAAATATCATAATAAGATGTTTAAAAAGCCGCCAAACTATAGTAGTCAGGCGGCATATGGTTGTTATTTTTTTATAAATTTATGACTGCTTTTTCCTTGAATTGAAATAATGTAATTCCCCTTCTTTAAATTTGAAATATTTATAGTTTCATTATTATTTTTAGCCGCTTTTTTTAATATTATTTTACCTGAAAAATTATACACAATAAGCTCATCACCTTTACTTATATTAGAAACAGTTATGTAATTTTGTGCAGGATTAGGGTATGCTACAATACTTGACTTGTTCTCCGCAATCAATAACCTTTGTATTGTAGTTGGTTCTACTCCGCTACAATCTAAACTTAGGGTTAGTTTTGGTGGATTTGTACCTTCTTTAGACCAAAAGGACACATCATTACCATTAATTTGATTCACTAATAATGTTATAGTTTCTCCTGCTTTTACATCTCTAAGTGTCCATGTATAGGTTTTACCCACAACAAATGAGCTTATCTGTGTCCCTATAATACTAGATACTTGCGGCTTATTAGTATCAGACAAGTTATCTTCTGTCCAGTTATTAGAAGTTCCTTTGTTAATATCTACACGCCCATTACCACTATCTGTAGAAACAGTTAAGCTTAATGTAGCACTTTTAATTGCTGGCAAATTAGATGGTATGCCAAACTTAAGATAAGTAACTCTTTTACCAGTTTCCACCCTTAACTGACTAGTGTTGTACGTTTGTGATCCTTGTATGTATGCATCTTCAGACAATAATACAATTTCCTCTTCACTACAATTAGTTGCTCCACCCGTGTTTTCTCCTAAAATAATAGGATACAGTGTTCCTCCCTTTGGAGTTAAACTTGTTGCTAATGCCGGAAAATTTGTGGCAGGATTAGATGGTTTAACTTGCCTAGGACCTTTGTATAGTAAATTTTGATTAGACCAAGGTGTTGCATTATTATGGTTTTGCTCCAAACACTGATTTTTAAATATAAAATTTGGATTTTTAGAGTTTTGATGCTGACTAGACCAAGGTCCCATTATTGCATAATAATTAGGTTCTTTATTACTATTATAAACCGCATTAGGCGTATCTGCCTTAGAGTTAGGCATATCAAAAGGCAATGTAATTCTGTTATTTTCTATTAAGTTGTTGCCCTTATCTCCACTATGAAAACTTACTTCTTGCTTAAAGTCATTATCATAAACCACATTATACTCAACTTTACTACCCTGTAAAGATATATGCCTTAAATGTGTAACCTTACAACCAGTAATTAAGTTATATGCTCCTTGAATAAAAAAGTATCCCTGCGCACCACCTGCTTTTTTATGAGCACCATCTACACGCAAATCTCTTAACGTAATATGGTTTGCTGGTACCCTAACAGGATCTTTTGCAGAGTTTATAATATTTACTTTATCTAACCAACAATCTTCAGAATCATTAAATTTAACAGATATGTTATCGTTGTTTTTCAATTCATCATTTGCATCTAAACTATAATTCCAATCGTATTTAGGTTTTCCCCAACTACCTTGTATGGTTAATGTGTAAATACCACTTTTACGAACCTTATAAAAACTAAACGCATCACTACTTGTCATACTAATAATGCATTTTACACCATCTCTAGTCTCTCCAATTAATGAGACATTAGACTTCATTACAATTCGTTTATTAATATTGTAAGTACCGTTTTTTAGTAACACTGCTACCAATCCGCTACTTTTAGATGCATCTTTAATAGCATTATTAATAGCATCACTATTGGCGCCACTTGTAAGAGTTTTAACAACTTTTACATCTTTTAAAAACGGAATACCGCCTCTAACGCCAGCTTTTTGCCATTCTTTCATTTGCGGGTACCTACTGTCATACTTATTAGAATTAAAACGTACACCTGGGTCTCCTACCTTTAATTGTGCCCTTACTTTTAAACCTATACATAATAGAAAAATAAGACTGCAAACAATTACTTTTTTATATTTAAAAAGATTAAAATTCATAGCATTTAAAATTAAAAGGCTACTTGGAATATAATATTCCAAATAGCCCTTAGATTTGTTATTTTTTTATAAAATGAATACCTTTTTCTCCTTCTACACCAATAATATATTTACCAGCTTTTAAACCAGATACAATTAGTGTTTCTGAATCATTTGTTGCTCTTTTTTTAAGAATTACATTCCCTGAAAAATCATACAAAATAATTTGCTTACCTACACTAACACCAGATACTGTTACGTATTCTTGTGCCGGATTAGGAAAAACAACAACTTTACTTTCATTGATTTTTAAAGCCACACTTGCGCTTTCAGAATTAGAACAACCCTCTAATACTTCTTCTGGTCCAGATCCTACAGGTTTAGTGTACGTCTTAGAAAGTACAAACTTATCCATCTCAAATCCATCCTCTCTCATTGAAAAAGAAATTGTATGCACTCCTGCTGTTGGTACATCAATAAAGATTTTTTGCGCTTCGCCACAATGATTTGCATTTGTACGTTGCTTACTCTCCCAAGTCCATTGTTGCTTACCAGTACACCATTGCATTTTTTGCCCAGAAGCTGGCCAAGTTCCATTAATACCAACGTGTACACCGTTATCTTCAGATCCTGTAGAATGTGCTCTTACCCAAACAAAATATTTTCCTGGACTAGTAAACTTAACTTTATAATTTACTATTGCTATTTTTCCTGGTTCATTAGAAAAATTTTGAGCATTAAGAGGGTCGCTATGAGTTACTCTTGTATCTGGTAAAATTTCTAAATACCCATTACCACTTGCTTCGCTATAGTGATTTGAATCTGGATCTGGAGTTGGAGTACCTGTTGTGGTTTCATTAAAAGTATACCATTTTCTATCGTCATCTTTAGATTGACTGAAAAAATGTTCTGCTTCTACAGCTACTACTCCATTTTTTTCTACAGCAATACAATCATTACCAGGTTCTTCAGTAGTAACATCTTCTTCAAAAATTAGTTTGTTTACATTAAATAAATAACCAGAATCACCTGTAAAGTTCAATTGAAGTGTTTGCTTCCCCGCTTCTAAATTAACAGTTGCAGTTACCGTTTTCCAAGTTTGCCAACCTCCAGTATTTACTACAGTAAGTTCACCAATATTAGTACCATCTGCATCAATTTTAATTGTACCTCCTGTTGTATTTGTTGCTACTTTTGCCTGTATTTTGTAAGTACCTGCTTGCGCTACATTTACTTTATAATTGGTATAATCTCCATCTTCTATATAGCCTATGTTTTTTCCTCCACCAACATCAGATGTGTTTTCTACTTGTGTACCCAATTGATCTGTAAAGTTTTCTGCTTCTAAAGTTCCAGGCAATAAAATATTGTTATTTACTGCTCCGTTAGCTTCATCGCATTCAACCTCTAAAATTAATTTAGGAGATGTAGCCCCTTCTTTTGATGAAAAAGACACATCATTACCCGCAGTTTGCTTTAGTATTAAAGTAATGGTTTCCCCAGGTGTTACATCAGTTAAGTTCCAATCATAAGTACTACCTACACTATAAGTAGTGTTTAATTGCCCTAATTTTGTGCCTTCTGCAGGTTTGTTTGTGTTAGACAAATTAGCCTCTGTCCAGTTAGTAGAGCTTCCTTTAAAAACCTCTATTAAACCATTGCCAGAATCACTAGAAACTGTAAGTTGTAACTTTACACTTGTAACTGTTTTAGAGGTTGTAGGTACTGTAAACTTTAGGTAAGCTAGTCTTCTACCACTTTCTACTCTTAATTCTGCGTTGTTAAACCTAGTTGTTCCTTGCAAATAAGCATCGTTTGTTAAGGTAGATGTTAATACATTATCACAAACAGTATTGCCATCATCATTTTTACTTGTAATTAACGCAACCCAGTCATTAGTATCTGGTGCTACCAAATTATTACCTAAGGTTGTTTTTGCTGATAAATTACCTCCTGCTCTAGGGTTAAACCACTGTACATTATACTTGTTATTACCACTTGGCAAACTTAAAGATGTACTACCGCCATTGGGTCTGTAAATAGCATATATTTTACCTTCTTTAGTAAATACATAGTCATTATTATCTGCCGTAACATTATCTGCAGAAATCATTTCTGTTAAGTATGGCTGTAAATGTGTATTAAAAAAAGAGAGCGCATAACTACCTTCTTTATACTTAGCACCTCTTTTTCTATGGTCTTGGCCATTAAGGTCACCATCATTACTAGTATAACCACTGTAATATTCTACACCGGCACCACCAGCTAAAAAAGTTGCCCAAAGTACTTTTTCTCTAACTTGTTTGTCCGAGACCATTATACCTTGTGATGCAGTACCTTGCTCATCATTTGCTACCACCCATTTTTTACCTGTATTTCTTGAGTTTATTACCCATCTACGTATATCTTTATGTACATTATTTTGACTTGTTTGTACAGACACACCTGTTAAGTTAGACTTGTTACCTATTAATGGGTTATACCTTTGGTCTTGCTGACCTGGGTATGTATGTAAAACAATATGGTTGTTATATGCATCTAAATTTTTAATATAATTTATAGTAGATTTTACCACATCATCTTTAATGGTAGATTCTTCAGATAGGTTCCAGTTTAATGCTAAATGGTGTGCAAACCTGGCAATTAACTCGCGGTAGTATAACTTACGTTCCCTACCAAAAGTATGACCATCCATTTTTTCACAATTTTCTGTTTCCATTGTTTTAAAATGTAAGTACATACCTTTTTTATCTGCATACTCCATTACTTTCTCCCATTGGGCAAGTTTAGATACATCAAACCTATCTTTATGTAGCTTATTCCACTGTTCAGATTTGCTTGCGCTAGAGTAATCTGATGATGACCCTTTTAATATGTGTGGAAAAACAGCACCATCATCACCACCAGCTGCCCATGTTAAAAAAGAGATTACGTTGGCACCTTGCCCGTGCAAATAGTTTATAGATCCTAAAATACCTTTACCTTTACCACTGTTCCAAGTATACGCACTTGCATCTGTAGCATTATAGTCTGTAACATGTGCTTGCCAGGTTTTACTTTTATTACCACCAGCTGTATTGCCAGGTGTACCATCAAAATCTACATAATGGAAACGGTTTTCAGGAGAATCTGCCCCAACTTTTAAAAACCAAGCTCCGTTAGGGTTATTTGGGTTTGTACCAGTATGCTTAAGATAGTGTTCTCCCACATATTGTAGTCTACCCAAATCTTTATTTCTAAAGTCTCTGCCTGTTTTATTAGATTCACTAATGGTAAAACTACCTGTTGTACCATCCATAAAACCACCACTGCTACCGCCACTATTAATTGCAACGTTAGTACCAGATTTAAAAACTGCTGTCCAGTTCCAAAGTCCTATATCATCTGGTGTAAAATGTACTCTCCATTTATTACCAGAATTACAACCCGTATTTTCTGCGTTACCACAAGCTGCATAGTACCCAGGTACAGTAAAACTTCTGTTGCTGTTTTTGTGTGTAAAAGTTACGTCTAATCTGTAATCTGAAAAAGGATTAGGATTAGCGGTTTCTGATGTACTTGGTCCGTTAAAAGTTATTGATAATTTGTGCCACCGTTTTAGCTCTCCTTCTGGAGTTTGAGCACTTAAAAACATACCAAAAAGTATGAATACCGTTAATAGATGAGGTTTAAAAAATTTCATAGTAGTAAAATTTAAATTAAGAATTAAACAATTAGTAACAAACGACTTATGACTGTAAAAAAAGTTTAAGACTTTGTTTTTTACATTACTAAAAGACATATAAATAATAGCTTAGCTATGGCTTAAGTGTACAAACAACTATGCATAAGAAATTATTTAAGGCTTATGTAGTTTTGTTAAAAAACTGAACAGTAGAGTCACAAGATTCATTATTTTTTTATGTATCAACAAAAAGAATATTCAGTTAAAACATAGGTTATCCGTTATGTAGCTAATAGTATTAGCCCATTTTGCGCATTTAGCCTTATGAACAGACTAAATAGATACGCCCTATATTTTACCAAACAGTACTTTTTTAACTAGTACTAAAAGATGAAAAATGATAAAATGTTAAATAATGAGTGATTAAAGAATAACAAGCCCAAAGCTCGTTTTTAGCAATGTAGTAGAACTTAAGTACAATTGTTTTCATTTTGTAAATAATTAAGTTGATAAAAAAATTCTTTGGGGATACAGCAAAGGTAAGTTATTTCTTACTTAATAATAAAAAATAATTCATATAAATAAAAAAAATTAACAATAATTCAGAATTATAGAAATACAGTAGCTTAATAAATAATTAAATTGGGATTTAACCACTAATTTAACAAGAATTAACTTCTTTTTTACGTGTGCTTTTAGAGCTTAAAATAGTGTGCTAAAACTAACTTTAAAATTAACAATTGTACACTAAATAGTTAATTTACAAAATATTAACATTTTTAAGTCATAACTTTTAATGTACTGTAAGCTACCATCTATACAATAAATACTACTAATTACCATTAAATCTCTGCTTTTTATACTATTATAACAAAGTTTACAGTTTTCTGTACTTAATAAATCTTATTATAATTAGAAGTATTTTCGTAAATTCATGAGTACCATTTACCTTAGTTACATACTAACCCCTTTTTTTAACCTTACTTTATGGGAAAAAAACTAATTATAGTTTCCGTAATATTATTCTTACTAATAACAGTAATTATATGGAATGTTTCATATAATCAAGTACAAACGTACACTAATAACATAATATTAGTAGAAAACATAAAATCTAACAATAAACTAGTAGAAACAGAGTCTAAATTAAATGAGCTCTATAGTATTAGTAAAAAAAATGTGCTTTATATAAGTAAACTAATACAGTTAGATTTAAAAAGTAATACTTCTGCTGTAGAAATAGAAAAAAAGCTAAAAACTTTTATAGATATAGATCCCAATTACTTTCAGGCAAGGCTAATAAATAAAGAAGGTATAGAGGTTATACGCGTAGATATAGATTCTTTAGCTTCTTCTAATAAATACCAAGACAAGTCTAATAGGTATTATTTTAAAGAATCTATTAAAGCTAAAAAAAATGAAGTATACATTTCTCATTTAGATCTTAATATAGAGAAACAAAAGATAGAAAAACCTTACAGACCAACAATTCGCTTTTTTACTCCTGTATATGTAGATAATAAATTACAAGGAATTGTTGGGTTAAACTTGAATGCTAAAAATTGGTTTAAAAATTTAGACACTTACAACTTAACATTACTAAACTCTAAAGGAGAAGTTTTTTATGGTGACCATAACAATTTATACAAGCCCTCTAAGGTAGACTTAACAACAAAAGACGCTAAAGGAAACAATATATATATGTCTAAAACTGTAAGTTTAGAGGGCAACCACCCTTGGACTATATATACCAGTACTAAATTAGAAGATACAGAAAAAAACTTGGCTAGATTTAAATTTGAGACCTATAAAAATGCAGGATTACTAAATTTAGGATTACTCATTTTTTTAATTATTGTATATTCTTTATATATTAAGAATGAAAATATATCTAACCTTAACCAAACTGTAGAAAACAGATTATCTGAAAGAGATACACTACTTAAAGAAATACACCACAGAGTTAAAAACAACTTACAAGTAATTACAAGCCTACTAAGTTTACAGTCTAGCTTTATTAAAGATGAAGAAACAAAAGCTCTTTTTAGGTACAGCCAGTATAGAATAAACTCTATGGCCATAATTCATGAAATGCTTTACAGGTCTAATGACTTAAGCAGAATTAATTATGGAGAGTATATGGAGCAATTAGCAAATACTATGCTAATATCTATGAAAGGTAATGATACTAACATTAAACTAGATATTAAAGCTACAGATTTGTATTTAAACTTAGACACCTCTGTACCATTGGGTTTAATGATTAACGAGATAATTACAAACTCCTTAAAGTATGGATTTAAAGATGAAGAAGGAGGAACTTTAAGCATTGAGATTAAAAAATTAGTGTATCCTAATTTTTTATTACTAATAGGAGATAACGGAATAGGATTTCCTAAAAGCATCAATTTTAGAAACACTAAATCACTAGGATTAAAATTGATACACAAACTAGCCCTACAACTTAGAGGTAATATTGAAAAAGATAACTCTAAGAAAGGAACAAATTACATCATCACATTTCAAGAAATTGAACAAACATCATAAATTATGGCATTAAAAGTACTCATTGTAGAAGATAATATGATTATACAAATGTTTATAGAGAGCATAATAGAATCTATAGACGAAAATATTGTAAGAACCGCAAGCAATAGTAACGAAGCTATTTCTGCTTTGCGTTTTTTTTCACCAGACATTATATTATTAGATATAGGTTTAAGCGGAGATAAAGATGGTATTGAAGTTGCAGAGATAATAAATAAGGATTATAAGATACCTTTTGTATTTATAACAGGCAATTCTGATGCTTCTACTATAAAACGTGCAGAAAAAACAAAACCAATGCACATAATTCGTAAACCAATAGATGAAAATCAGCTTAAAGCAGAGTTTGAAATTATATGCAGTAAATTGACCGAAAAACCATAGAAAAGTGCATTTCAACTCAAAAAAGCGTTATTTAATCGATGAAATGACCTTTTTTAGCAAAAACCTATGAATATTTACTAGTACAGGTAACGGGTTAATTCTAGATCTTTGATGTAGTGATAATTTAACCCCTATCTTATGAAAAATTTTATAACCCACAAAGCAGCTATAGTATGTATTTCTACATTCTTCTGCTATTCGTTATCTGCACAAAATACAGTTGCAAGTAACGCTTCTAAAACAACTACTGTTGAAGTAAAAAAGAGAGTAGACAACTACAAAAAACTTAAAAGTTTAGGTTACACAGACAAAGAAATTTACGAAGATCTAGGTAATGCTAACTTTTTAGTAAAAAAGTATGAAACTGCCGCTTTTTGGTACAAAAAGCTAAAAGATGTTAGTAAAGACAAAATGCTAAACAAAAGCTACCAAGAGCGTTACCAATTTGCACTAAAAAAAGTTGGTGTTAGTACAACTAAAGATGCTCACAACACCAATAAAGATTGGATGGCTGCTGTAGCTAATGATTACAAAACTACTAAGCAAAAAAACAATACTACTTATACGGGTAAGTATGGTGAGTATAGTTTTAACCCAAAAGGAAACTCTTCTTTAGAGACTGTAACACAGCAAAACAATTATTTAGAAGAAATTACAGACAAGCACAACGCTTATAAAACACCTGTAGCAGTTACTGCAGATGGTAAAACAGCTTACTTTAGTAAAGGTGTTTATGTAAAGCCAGCAACTGGCATTTTCTCTAAAAAAGAATTGGTACATAAAATATATAGAGCAGAAAATGTAAACGGACAATGGAAAAACGTTAAAGAAATTGCTTTAGCTCCAAAAAATTACTCTGCAATGCACCCAACAGTTTCTGCAGACGGAAAACGTTTATTTTTTGCATCTAATATGCCTGGTACTTTTGGTAAGTTTGATATTTATGTTGCTTCAATTAAAGCAAACGGTGACTTTGGAGTTGCAAAAAACTTAGGTCAAAAAGTAAACACAGAAAAAAACGATTTATATCCTAAAATTGTAAACGGAAACTCATTATTTTTTGCTTCAAACGGTCACAAAGGCTACGGAGGATTAGATATTTACATGGTAGAAGTTGGTCAGCGTAAAGTTGGTATTGCTGCAAATTTAGGTAGCAGAATTAATAGTGATAAAGACGATTTCTCTTTGGATTTACAATCTAAAAACGGAATGGGCTACGTAATGTCTAACCGTGGACAAGGAAATGTAGAAAGAGTAGCATTTACATACACTAACAAAAACAGAGATTTTAACTCTCTAGAAGCTGTTAATGATGAATCTTCAATAAACTATTCAACATCTGTTTTTGAAGATTAAGACCCAAGTTATATAAACAACCTACCCCCTTAGTTTATATTTCTTTACTGTACTTAGGCAAAAAAGTACTTACATTTTTCACCCCAAAATAACCGTAATTTTTACTACTATGAAAAGTCAAGTTTCATTTACTCACAAAATCTGTTTACTAGTTTTAGTATCTATTTTACTAAGCATACAAACATTAACAGCACAAGAGGCTACAGTTTCAGAAAATAGTTCAAACAATTCTTATCACAATCAATTGTTTTTTAATAGATTTTTAATAAATCCTACCTTTTCTTTGGTAAGAGAAAACAAATCTTACTTAAACATTTTACACAGAAACCAGTACGCTACTTTTGATGATAATGTACAAAACTATTTTGTAGGTTTTAGTAGTAAAATTAATGACAATGCCGCTTTTGGTATTGGTATTTACAGCCAGTGGGCTGGTGTTGTACAAGAGTTTGGTTTTAATGCAAACTATGCTACAGCAGTACAGTTAAGTGAAAAAAGTAAACTTACTTTTGGTGCTAACGTAACTTACTTTAACGAAGGTTTAGATAAAAACAGAGTTATTGCAGATGATAACGATTTACAGTTAATAGATGCAAAAAAGGAAAGTAAATTAGCTATACAACCAGCTATTACACTATCTGTTGGTAGGTTTGATGTTGGTATCTACGCTAAAGATTTGGTAAAATACAACCAAACAACAAATGCTTTTTCTATTAATTTTAATGACAGAAGTGTTAAAGCATCATTACAGTACACACAACCGTTTAGCGCTACTAGAGGTTTATTTGCAGAAGGTAGGTTTATGCCACTTGTACAGGTTGGTAAAAATGAAAACGGAGGAATATCTTATGTAGGTTCTATGTTATTGGATTTACCTAAGTACGGATGGTTACAATCTACTATAGATAATGAGCACGGTATTTCTATGGGACTTGGTTTTAACTTAAACAACAAAATGTCTTTAGGTTATTTGTTAGAAAAAGATGTAATGAACAAGGAAACAGACTTAGGCTGGAACCACGAGTTATCTTTAGCATATACATTTAAAAATAACGGTCCTGCTTTTGCTACAAATGATAAGCAAGAGTCTTATGATAGTAAAGTAGATAATATTATTAAAAACTATGAGGAGCAAATTTTAGCCCTTATGGAAGATCAAAAAAGAGATAAAGAAAGAATTGTTGCTTTAGAAAGCGGAAAAGATGCTACTAAAATGGCTATTTCTAACAAAAAAAGAGAAAATGAGATTTTAGCACTAATTACAAAACAAAATAGTTTAAAAAGAAATAAAAAAAATACACCAGAAGCTAAAAACACAACTAGTACAGTTAATAACAGTACACCTACAACAAAAAGCACGCAAAATGCATATGCTGGTACTGTAAAAACTGTTGGTCCTAAAAACGCAGTGCAAGACAAGTTTAACACAATGGTTAAAAACTTTGAGTCTCAAAGCGTAACATTAAACAGTAAAAAAAGAAAAAACAACCGTAAAAACAAAAAAGCTGCTAAATCTAAAGCTGTTACAGAAACAACAGTACAAGAAGATGAAAACTCTTTAGCTTACCAAAACAGATTAATATTAGATGAGCTTATTTTAAGACAAGATTCTATTGAAAATGCACGTAGCGCAGAATTAGAAAAAAAGTTTGAAACTATTGTACGTATTTTAAGAAACGATATTAAGCAAAACATACAAACTACAGCACAACAGGTTAATACTATACCAAACAATGCTGTAGCTGCTAAAACAACTAAAAAGGTTACTTATAAGTTAGATGCAGATAAAACAACTACAACTAACACAGTTGCTGCTAAAACTGATAACAAAAAATTTAAAGAAATTCCTTTAAAAGTAGTAAACCAGTCTGATATGGATGGTGTTAAGTCTGGATACTACGTAATTGCAAATGTTTACAAAACTAAAAAGTATTTAGATGCTTTTATGACAAAACTTAAAAAGCAAAACATTGATGCAAAACAATTTTACAATAAAGAAAATGATCTTTACTATGTATACATAGCAGATTACAACTATATGGAAGAAGCAGAAGACGCTTACGCATCTAACCTTAACGGTAAATACCAAGATGAAAAATGGATTTTAAAAGTAGACAAACCTACTTATTCTGCATCTACAGCAACAGCTGCAAATATATATGAAGATTAATACAATATAAGTTGACTCTCCCTAGAGTATAAATTGGGTTATTTTATAAGTGAAAATTACGCATCGGGGGTTGCGGGTAGTCCTAAAAGACAAAGTATATAACGTTCTTATACTTGTCTTTTGGACTATTTTTTTTTACAAAAAAGTGTAGTTCATCTAAAAAATTACTTTAGAACCATTCTAAATAATAAGTTAAAATTTTAACACTTTATCGATTAGGCCTTTTATAATATACGGTTAAAAGCATTAAAGTAACGACGAAATGCACACTAACCCATTTTAAACCAGAAATTACCTACTTTTTAAATTTTGTCAAATAACGCAAAAGTCATATCTTTAGTATAGAGAAACAAATAAATAGTATAGAACCTATTTAATTACGTAAATCTTTTCTATTAAAATGAACGTTAAGAAAAGAGTTACATTTTTAAAATATAGTATTTATTTACTCTAAAAAATAGATTTTAGAAACTTGTAAAAAGGTTTCTTTCACCCCCAAAAACCCAAATTATATGAAGCTTTTTTACATTACAAAAAGTAACCAAAAACAAACCTACAAAACCTGCGATCAGCAGTCATTTTTTCACCTACAAAAAAATGATAATCTACGCTGTAAACGGTATAATAATCTCTGTATTTAATTTTTTGATAGTACTAGAAAGCTATAGTTTATAGTAGGTATTATAACTAAAATTAAAATAAAGAGTACCCCTACCCTTTTAATTTTAATTATAATTTCTGACTAATAAATTGCACTTAATTATTGTAAAAAATAAGTTAAGACTGGATTTCTATTTTCTATTTTAAAATTAAATACAACCCCAAATTTCACTTATAAACTTAACCTGTATGCTATTATAGTATGCAAAAACCCCCAACTTATGCAAACAAAAAATTTAAATGTTATTGTAATAGATAACGATCCGCTGTTTAAAAAAACGTACAAACATTATTTTAGTCTATACTCAGACTACAACTTAATTGGTATTTATGGTTCTGCAAAAGAAGCCCTAAGGTCTTCTACTACAGTAGCACCAGATATTATTATCACAGATATTCCAGAAGAAGAATTTGGTGGTATAGATGTATTAATTAAATTTAAAAAGAAAGCTGTAAACGCAAAAATTATTATTGTTAGTGAACAAAATGATTTTACACTAATTAAAAAAGCATTTAAAAACGGTGCAAACGGTTATTTAACCAAACCTTTAACAGAAATGAGACTGTATGATGCACTAAACTCTATTAAAATTGATGGTGCAGCAATTAGTAATGATATTGCTAAGCAAGTTATATCAATGTTTCAAAGAAAGTCTTTTAATGAGTTTTCTAAAAGAGAAAATGAAATTATTGATCTTTTATTTGAAGGAGAAACCTACAAAACTATTGCAGAAAAACTATTTGTTACTGCAAGTGCTGTTAACTTTCATATACAAAATATATATTTAAAACTTAACGTAAACTCTAAGTCTGAAGCACTGGACAAGCTTAGACAGTTAGATTGTGCTTAAAGCAAAACAGTATAGCAAAAACAAACAAAACCTACTTATGCTTTTGCTTATACTAAAATTTAAATAGTGCAAACTATTTATGTAGATTGTCCATATTTTACCATAAGACCCTTGAAATTGTTGATTTTTTCAGGGGTTTTATATTTTTAGTCTGTAAAAATTGTTTCTCCTTTTACCAACCAGGCAATTCCAAAGCACTCTATTGCTATGGTTTCCATCCAAAAGGTAATGTGGTTTTGGTAATATACATCTTCTGGTATTACTTTTAGTAAGCCAAGCATTATTACAAGCAAAGCACAAAACATAATTGCACCTGTTATTTTATAAATTGTATTTCGCTGTTTTTTTTCTTTTGTTCGTTCTGCTTTTGGCTTATCTGACCTTGTAAAAACAAAAAGCGACATATAATTTAGGCTCAATAAAAATATAGCAGCAGCTATGTAATGAAAACGTACCCGCCAAGTATTATCTTGTATATAAGTTACACTATAGGCTGCATCTGCATCACAACAGGTAATAGCTATATTATCTGTAGGGAATAATAATAGTAGAATAGCAAAAACACCTGCAACAAAAGAAATGTAAAAATCTATAGGCTCTCTGCCCTTATACACCATTAAAAATATTGCCATTATACTCACAACTATAATAAATATGGGGTTTGCGCGTGTGTAGTAATAATGGCTAATAGACTCTAAAGTACTTGTGTGTTCTGCTGTTACCCATAAAAAAGCAAACAATAAAATAGGCAAAGCTATACCTAAAACTCCTATTAATCTTCGCAGAGTTTGCGTGTTTGTTAACCAAATATCATCATCTCTCCTATAATCTAAATGTAACATTTTCTGCATTTTAGAAGTAGACTCTTGCTTGTTTTTTTGCTTCATAACAAATTTAATTATGGCAATTGTTGTAACATAAACTTATAGCCTAAGGCTATTAAAATGGCTAAACCAAAACTTATTAAGGTACCAATAAGTATGTATTCTGTTAATTTACGGTCGTTTGCTTTAGATAAATCTCCAAACCTAAAAACAGATTTTGCTGTTAATAAAAAGCCAATACCACTCCACTGCCCTAGTACTATAAACATAAAAATAAACAAGCGCTCTAAAACACCTATATATGCACCTGCGTTTTTAAGTGATTTTTTAGATTCGTCTTCTAATTTCCATTTAGATATTATTACTTTCATAAGAATAGCAGATACATTTGTTAGTAAAAAAATTGCTATTAAAAATAATATTACATTAGGAGCTGTTAGGTAAGCTAAGTTTAAACTATAATCTGTATAAGTAGTAGCTACAATTACTAACACTAATAAATGTAGCAATTGATCTAGAAAAAATAAGACTCTAGCATTACCATCATTTTGCAATATTAATTTTGCTAAGTCTATTAAATAATGTGTAATTACAATAGTAGCAATACCAATAAAGTAATTTGTATTAAATTCTAAAACTACCATTAAGGCTAGTAAGTGTATAACTATATGCCAGTACAAGTAAGCCGACTTTTGTTTTTTCTCTAGCTTGTCTTTTATCCATTTATTTGGTTGCAACACAAAATCACCCAAAATATGAGCTAAAAGCAACTTTAATGTAAGTACTAACATAGTTTTTTTATTTGTGTGTTATAGTAATCTAATATTTTTAAAATTTCATCAAAACCAGCTTTTTTTAAACTAGTACTAATATTGCTTTGCTTTTTGTCTAACCTATCTGCTAACTCTTTTTGCGTTACACTGGTATCTTTTAAGCTTTCTTTTATTAAAAGTGCATAATTAGGTGTCCAATTATTTATAGTAAGCTCCAATACATCTAACACTAAATTTAAAACGATATTAAACTCTTGCCAAGGTGTTTTAATTGCCAAAGTTTGTTTTTTTAGGTCTTCAAAACACTCACCAGAATTTATGTAAGCACTACCATTTGCCTCTGTTACCTTTTCTGATGTATAACTTTCTTCTCCTATACCAATTGCCATTCTAACATCTAAAGTCTTAAATTGCTTTAAAACAGTTTTTAATACTAAAGCTATTTTTAAAGCTTGTTCTGGTGTTGTTTTTAGCTGAAAACTATCTCCTCTATATATTTCCCAATCTTTTGGATCTGAGCCTATTTTTTTCAACTCAGACTTAAGCTCTGGTAACCAAACACCTACATCTTCTGCTCTAGAATTAATAATGTCTCCTGTTATAACTGCTATCATTTTTATTTTTCATCAAATATATGCTATTTAACATATAATTGCAATTATATGCCATATAACATATAATTTAAAATATATGTGTTTAAACATATAAAAGAGTGTATCAATTTAAAAATAGATTTTTTTAACAATATTATATTTACAAAAATAGTAATTAATATAAATGATGAGTCAAATTATAGCATCAACCTAAAATAATTAACTAACAAAAAAGAGATACTCTTTTAAAATAGTACTTTTGCGGTATGGTAAGAAACATTCAGCTTAGAACTACATTAAAAGAAGAACCAATACAAGGTATTCTAACAAAAAAAGCTGCTAAATATTTAGGTATTCCTGAAACAGAAATTACGGCTCTAAAAATAGACCGTAAGTCTATAGATGCACGTAAAGCTACCATTTATTTTAATTATAAAGTTACAGTATACATACAAGAACCTGCACCAGAAAATAGCAACTATACTTTTAACTATAAAGATGTTTCTAATGCTAAAGAAGTGCATATTATAGGCTTTGGTCCCGCAGGTATGTACGCTGCATTACGTTGTATAGAATTAGGGTATAAACCTATTGTTTTAGAACGTGGTAATAATGTACAAAACAGACGTAGAGATTTAAAAGCCATTAACCAAGAGCACATTGTAAACCAAGACTCTAATTATTGTTTTGGCGAAGGTGGTGCCGGTACATACTCTGATGGTAAACTATACACCCGTAGTCTTAAGCGTGGCGATGTACGTAGAATTTTTGAAAACCTAGTATACCACGGTGCAACAGACCAAATTTTAATAGATGCACACCCACACATAGGCACAAATAAACTTCCAAAGCTGGTACAAAATATTAGAGAAAATATTATAAAGTATGGTGGTGAAGTACATTTTAATACTAAAGTGGTAGATTTTGATATAAAAAATAACACTTTAAAAGCTATTATTTTAGAAAATGGAAATGAAATGGCGGTAAATAGTGTAATACTAGCTACCGGACATTCTGCTAGAGATATTTATTATTTACTACATAAAAAAGAAATTGCATTACAAGCTAAATCTTTTGCTATGGGTGTACGTGTAGAACATCCGCAACATATAATAGACAGCATACAATACCATTGCAGCGGACAAAGAGATGAGTTACTACCCGCAGCTGCATACAGCCTTGTAGAACAAGTAAAAGGCAGAGGTGTATACTCATTTTGTATGTGCCCAGGCGGATTTATAGTACCTGCTGCAACAGCTCCAGGAGAGGTTGTGGTAAATGGTATGTCTCCATCTAAACGAAATAATTTATATGCAAACTCTGGTATTGTTGTAGAAATTAATGTTGATGAAGATATTCCTAAATACAATAAGTTTGGGGTTTTAAAAGGGTTAGAATACCAGAAAGACCTAGAAAAACTAGCTTTTACCGCAGGCGGAAGAAGTCAAGTTGCACCTGCACAACGATTAACAGATTTTGTAGAAGGAAGATTATCTACAACACTAAATGAAACATCATACCAACCAGGATTAAAATCTGCTCCACTACACTCTTTATTTCCTAAACTAATTGGAAGTCGTTTACGAGGCGGATTTAAAGCATTTGGAGATAAAATGAATGGGTATTACACCTCTGAAGCTAATATTATTGGGGTAGAATCTAGAACCTCATCTCCTGTTAATATTCCAAGAACAGAAAAATTAGAACACCCAGAAATTAAAGGTTTATTTCCTTGTGGTGAAGGCGGTGGCTATGCAGGTGGTATAATTTCTGCTGCTATGGATGGCGAAAGGTGTGCAGAAGCAGCAGTTGCAAAAATATAATTTATAATGACTAAAACTAGCCTTTAGCAATAAGCTTTAGGCTATTGTAATATTACATTGTTTTAAATAAACAATACCACAACACAAGACTTAATGCATTTTACTTAGTAGTTCCTAACTTTAGTTGTTCTGTTGCGCTTTTTTTATAATAGCTTTTAAGCGTTCTTTACGTAAAGCTTCTTCTTTTTTCTTCTTATTTATTTTTCTGGCCATTAACTTAGAGTGTTTAGCCTTATTTAATGTATTTTTTTCTTTTCCTGTTTTACCCATAACTAGCTCTTTTTTAAACACTTTTATATCAACCTAAAACAAAAACTTATCTTTTTTTTACTTTTTTTAAAACCCTACTTCAAATTATCTCGTTAGTATGGCAAGAGTGTATAAGTTTTTATAGCTTTGGTAGCTGCAAAAATAACACTTAAAAATACAATAGTAACAAAGTTGTTTTAAAGCATATAATGATACGTAGCAAACAATATATATTAAAAATTATAGCAATAAGTATAAGCTTATTGTATGTGCTACATCCATTGCAACATCAAATTAAAGATGGTTTACACGCTATTTCTCACGCTATAGACTCCCATACAGTTGCTGTACATACACATAGTCATACCTCAACAGCTGGGCATAACCATAGTCATACACACGCTCAAGACCACGAGCATCAAATAATTACATTTATAAACAATCTTTTTAGTGAAGCAGAAAACAATTCTAATGATGGTCTTGTACAGCAAGTTAAAATAGATAAACATATTGTAGACACAACTACTTACACTATTAAAAATTATAGTATACTACCCACTAATTATATATATACTAGCCCATATAAAACTGCAAAAGGCTACATATTAGCAGCAAAAAAACCACCCAAAAGCCCACTTGCTTAACACTGCTTATAAACAGCAGACAAATTCATAATTATTTTATAAAAGTACTAGTTACTACAGGCTGTTTTATGCCTATAAGTTAGCTATGTATACACATTACTGGTATCCTAAATTTAGAACAATATTACAGTTTTAAACAGGGTACTTTTTACAACAAACTACAACAAATGAAAAATTTTATAGCAATACTACTGCTCTTAACAGGTATTGGCAGTATACAAGCACACGAGTTAAAAGGTACAATAGTATCTAACAACAACACACCTATAGAAGGTGTTAGTGTGTACAACCAAACAACAGGTAATTACACCTACTCTAATACATCTGGTTATTTTAAATTAAATAATGTTTCTTTAAATGACGTTGTTTTCTTTTACAATCTAGGGTACGCAACAAAAGAAATTACAATTACAGAAAAACACTTAAACACTAGTGTAAAAATTAGTTTAACAGAAAGTGCTGTGTCTTTAGACCAAGTAGTTTTGGTTTCTAATGTTAATACCTTAAGTACATTTTTAAATGTAGATGTTAAAACAAATCCTGTAAAGTCATCACAAGAAATTTTACGTAAAGTTCCTGGACTAATTATTGGTCAGCATGCTGGTGGTGGTAAAGCAGAACAAATATTTTTACGCGGGTTTGATATTGACCACGGTACAGACGTTGCCATAAGCGTAGATGGCTTACCTGTAAATATGGTATCTCATGCACACGGACAAGGTTATGCAGATATGCACTTTATTATACCAGAAACTATAGATAACATAGATTTTGGCAAAGGCCCTTATTACGCAAATGTTGGTAATTTTAACACTGCAGGTTATGTTAACTTAAAAACCAAAAAAAAATTAGACAACAATTTACTATCTGTAGAAGCCGGACAATTTAACAGCTTACGTGCAGTAAGTATGCTTAAGTTGTTAGATGAAGAACAAAATAATATGTATTTAGCTTCTGAGCTTGTACTTACAGATGGTGTTTTTGATTCTCCTCAGAATTTTAATAGAATTAATCTAATGGGCCGTTATAACTTTAATAATTATGACGATCAAGAGTTTACTATTACAGCTAATCATTTTCAAAGTAAATGGGATGCTTCTGGTCAAATACCTCAGCGTGCGGTAGACCAAGGTTTAATTGGTAGGTTTGGCGCTATAGATGATACTGAAGGTGGTAAAACTAGCAGGTCTAACCTATGGTTTAATCACACCAAACAATTTAATGAGCACGAGTCTCTTACTTCAAAGGCATTTGTATCTAAGTACGACTTTGAGTTGTTCTCTAACTTTACCTTCTTTCTAGAAGACCCTGTAAATGGAGATCAAATAAAACAAAAAGAGTCTCGTAGTATTTTTGGAGCAGAATCTGTTTACGCTCATAATTATCACCTTAATAAAGATAACTCACAGTTAAAATTAGAAGCTGGTGTTGGTTTTAGGTATGATGATGTTAATGACGTGGAGCTATCTCACACAGCTAATAGGCAAACTACTTTAGAAACTTACGCTTTAGGTGATATTGATGAAGTTAATATGTATAGTTTTGTAAACGCTACGTACAAGAAAAACAGATGGACAATTAATCCTGGTTTGCGTTTAGATTATTTTAAAAACGACTATATAGATAAACTACAAGCTACATACACCAGTTTAAGTGAAGACAAGGTTTTTGTTAGTCCTAAGTTAAACTTTATTTATGCTGCTTCTCCTAGCGTGCAGTTATTTTTAAAATCGGGTATTGGTTTTCATTCTAATGACACACGCGTGGTTACTGCTAACAATGGTAAAGAGATATTACCTGCTGCTTATGGTAACGATTTGGGTGTTATTCTTAAACCATCATCTAAATTAGTTATTAATGCTGCTTTATGGAGCTTATTTTTAGAACAAGAATTTGTATATGTTGGTGATGCTGGAGTTGTAGAACCTAGTGGAAAAACACAACGTTATGGTGTAGATTTAGGTTTTAGATACAACATAAACCCTAATTTGTATTTGTATAGTGATGCAAACTACGCTTACGCCAGAAGCACAGAAGAAGCAGATGGTGAAGATTACATACCATTAGCTCCTTCATTAACCGCTGCTGGTGGTGTAACTTTTAAAAACTTAGGTAAGTTTTCTGGCGGATTAAATTACAGATACGTAAAAGACAGACCTGCTAATGAAGATAACTCTATTGTTGCAGACGGTTACTTTGTATCAGATTTTAATATTAGTTACAATACTAAAAACTGGACATACGGAGTTATTATAGAGAATTTGTTTGACACAGAGTGGAACGAGAGTCAGTTTGCTACAGAAACAAGGTTATTTAATGAAGATAATCCTATAGATGAAATTCATTTTACACCAGGTACTCCGTTCTTTTTAAAAGCTAAAGTTTCCGTAACTTTTTAAAAACGGTATTTTTATTGCACCTAGTAAACCCACAGCATTTGTTGTGGGTTTATTTTTTATCTGTCCAAACACAAACACCATTTTTTATAAAATTATAGTATATTTAGTTTAATGATTAGGAACTTTTTCTTTGTTTTATGCTGTACAACACTCTTTTCTTGTGCTAACAAAAGTGTAGAAAAGAAAGAAAACCCATATGTTTGGAAAACACTTACCGTTAAAGCAACTGCATACAACTCTTTGGCATACCAAACCTCTTCTACCCCAACTATTGCTGCTTGGGGAGACAGTCTTAAACCCGGAGACAAATACATAGCTGTTTCTAAAGATCTTTTAAAATTAGGTTTAAACAGAAATACTGAAGTAAAACTAGAAGGGTTTAGTGGCACTTATTTGGTAAAAGATAAAATGCACTCTAAATGGCGTAACCGAATAGATATTTATATGGGAACAGATGTAAAAAAAGCTATAGAGTACGGTGTTAAAAAAATTAATTTACAGTACAAAATTCTTAAAGATAGCTTAAAAACACCTTAATTTTAAAGCGTTCTTCTTATCTTTAAAAAAACCTATTATACTAGTATTTAGTTAATATTTGCATTAGCTTGTAAATGATAGGAAAGTAATTTTAATACGACAAAATATTACAAATAAGATAACACTAGTATAACAATTATAATGTAGAAAGGAAATTGATTTATGTTAACTTGGAAAAATGTAATTCACTTTACCGTTAAAGGCAATTTAGAGCCCGATTTTAAAGTTGAAAAGTCAGATATTGAGTGGAAACAATTGCTAACACCAGAACAATACAGAATTACACGTAAAAAAGGTACAGAGCCAGCGCATAGTGGTGCTTTGTGTAGTTCTTTTACAAACGGACAATACAATTGTGTTTGCTGTAACACACCTTTATTTAACTCTAGCATAAAATTTAAGTCCAATTCTGGCTGGCCTAGTTTTACACAGCCTATTAAGGAAAATGCTATTAAGTACATAAAAGATACAAGTTTTGGTATGATAAGGGTAGAAGTTTTATGTAATACATGTAACGCACATTTAGGACATATTTTTCCAGACGGACCTGAACCTAGTGGCCTACGTTATTGTATAAATTCTGAAGCATTACAATTACAAAAAGAGAAAGAAAAGAATAATGATGAATAGAAAATTAGAAACATTAACTGTTGGTGGAGGATGCTTTTGGTGTACAGAAGCAGTTTTTAATGAGGTTAAAGGTGTAGAAAAGGTAGTTTCTGGTTACACGGGTGGTATTGCACCTGGCAGACCAACATACAGAGAAATATGCTCTGGTTTAACTGGTCATGCAGAGGTGGTACAAGTTACCTACAATGCCGCAGAAATAGCGTACCAAGATTTACTAGTTATTTTTATGACTACCCACAACCCTACTACGCTAAACAGACAAGGTGCAGATGCTGGCACACAATACAGATCTGTAATTTATTATCATAATCCTAAACAAAAAGAACTTGCTGAGGTTGTTTTAGCAGAAATGGCTCCGTATTACACAGATCCTATTGTTACAGAACTTAGCCCTATTGGTGTTTTTTATGATGCAGAAGAAGAACATCAACGTTTTTACCAAAATAATAAAACAATGGGGTACTGTACTGTAGTCATAGACCCTAAACTAGCTAAACTACGACAAATGCACGCAGATAAATTAAAAAGCATAACAGCTTAATACAACATATAATACCTGTAATTCTTTATGACTTACAGGTATTTTAAATTTTAGAAAGAATGAAAGTTATACACGATAAAGAAAATCAAAAATTTACTATGAATGTTGAGGGTGATACAGCATTTGTAGATTACAAGCTTAAAGATGGAAAAATGTACTTAGTATATTCTGAAGTACCTACCAGCTTAAGAGGTAAAGGCATAGGCAAAGTTTTAGTAGAACAAACTTTTGAGCTGCTTACCACACAAGGGTACAAAGCTGTAGCTGTTTGTGGATACGTTAAGGCTATTGCTAAAAGAAGTGACAAGTGGAGTACTATAATTGAACAAGCCTAAATAATGAAGTTTAACCTAAAAGATAGATTTACATCGCAATTACCCGCAGATCCTATTTTAGAAAATTCTAGAAGGCAGGTTTCTAATGCGTGTTTTTCTTATGTTACACCTAAAAAAACTGCAAACCCAGAAATAATTCACGTTTCTGATGATATGCTACGCACGCTTGGATTAACAAAAAAAGACAGTGCTACCAAAGAGTTTTTAAACGTTTTTACAGGAAACAGCGTTATGCCAAATACCAAACCATATGCTATGTGTTATGGCGGACATCAATTTGGTAATTGGGCCGGACAATTAGGCGATGGTAGAGCTATAAATTTAGCTGAGGTAGAACACAATAACAAAATATGGGCTTTACAGCTTAAAGGTGCAGGAGAAACTCCGTACTCTAGATCAGCAGATGGTTTAGCTGTTTTACGTTCTTCTGTTAGAGAGTACTTGTGTAGCGAAGCTATGTACCACTTAGGCGTACCAACAACAAGAGCCCTCTCTTTAGCGCTTACAGGAGATAATGTGCTAAGAGATATGTTATACAATGGCAATGCAGCTTATGAAAAAGGTGCCGTTGTTACTAGGGTTGCTCCTAGTTTTCTACGTTTTGGAAGTTTTCAGTTATTAGCAGCCAAAGAAGATATTTCTACCTTAACTACGCTAGTAAATTACACTATAAAAAATCATTATTCTCATTTAGGCAATCCGTCTAAAGAAACTTATATAGCTTTTTTTAAAGAAGTTGCAGAACGTACTTTAGAAATGATTGTACATTGGCAACGTGTAGGTTTTGTACACGGTGTTATGAATACCGATAATATGTCTATTCTAGGACTAACTATAGATTATGGTCCATATGGCTGGTTAGACGATTATAATCCGGACTGGACACCAAATACTACAGACGCAGAAAACAGACGTTACCGCTACAACAACCAACCTAATGTTGGTTTGTGGAATCTTTTTCAATTGGCAAATGCTTTATTTCCATTGGTTAATGAAGCTGCTCCCCTAGAAGCTATTTTAGATGATTACAAACTAGGTTATGATAAGGCTTCTTTAAAAATGATGCGTTCTAAAATTGGTTTGTTTACAGAATTTGACACAGATTATAAACTTATAGAACAGCTTGAAGAGAATTTACAGCGCGTAGAAACCGATATGACTATCTTCTATAGGAACTTATCCACTTTTAACAAAAACGCTCCTAAAGAAGCTCTAAACAGCATTAAAGAGGCTTTTTATAATACAAACACACTAACAGATGATGTAAAAACACATTGGAACAATTGGTTTACTTCTTATGCTAGCAGATTAAAGTTAGAAAAAACAACAGATGATGAGCGTAAAGTAAAGATGAACCTAACTAACCCTAAATACGTATTACGCAACTATATGGCGCAACTTGCAATTGACGCTGCGGACAATGGTAACTATGCTGTATTAGATGAGTTATATCAACTTTTAAAAAATCCTTATAAAGAACAACCAGAACATCAAAAATGGTTCGCCAAAAGACCAGATTGGGCAAAACATAAGGTTGGTTGTTCTATGTTATCCTGTAGCTCATAACTTCTGGTCTAAATTAAAAATAACACTATGAATAAAACAGATTTCAGCAACTTAAAAGCAATGTACATTAATTGTACGCTAAAAAAATCACCATCAATAAGTCATACTTCTAAACTTATGGAGGTTTCTAAGCAAATAATGCGCAAAGAGAATGTTACTGTAGAACAATTACGACTTGTAGATCACGATGTTGCTACTGGTGTTTACCCAGATATGACAGAACACGGCTGGGATAAAGATGAATGGCCAGAGCTGTTTAAAAAAATTATAGATGCTGATATACTTATCATTGGCACCCCAATTTGGTTAGGAGAAAAGTCTTCTGTAGCGCAAAAACTTATTGAAAGACTGTATGCTATGAGTGGTATGACTAATGATAAAGGACAATATTTGTTTTACGGAAAAGTAGGTGGTACCATTATTACAGGTAATGAAGACGGTGTAAAGCACTGTGCTATGGGTATTTTATATGCTATGCAACATATTGGATATTCTATACCACCACAGGCTGATGCTGGTTGGATAGGTGAAGTTGGACCAGGCCCTAGCTATGGTGACACCGAGTGGAAAGGAGAAAAATTAGACACTCCTGTTGGCTTGCAATCTGACTTTACAAATAGAAATACAACATTTATGACCTACAACCTTATGCACTTAGCTAAAATGCTAAAAGAACAAGGAGGTTACCCTAGTTACGGAAACTCTAGAGAAGGCTGGGATAATGGTAAAAAATGGAACTTTGAAAATCCTGAATACCGCTAATAAAACAGCTAATAAACTGCATAGCAACGCTATAGTTGCACTGTAATTTTAAGCTACTATTTCCGACAAAATCACCAACAACAATAAAAACATTTAAAAACCACATTTATGAAAGCAATTTGGAACAATACCATAATAGCAGAGAGCAATGACACTGTAGTTATAGAAAACAATCATTATTTCCCTAAAGAGAGCATTAAGCAAGAGTTTTTTACACCAACAAATACACACACTACTTGCCCCTGGAAAGGCAAAGCTCATTATTATACCGTTACTGTAAACGGTAATGAAAATAAAGATGCTGCTTGGCACTATCCAGAAGTTTCTAAAATGGCAAAACCAATAGAAGGTTATGTAGCTTTTTGGAAAGGTGTAGAAGTAGTAGAATAGTATTTTTTTTTGCTTAAAATAGCAGAAGATTCACTTTATAAGATAACCTCAAGCAAAGGTTACCATTAGTAAGCAAATACTATTTTAAAATAGTTATTAGGATGTAAAATATAACGAAAGGTTTTGTTTTTCTATTCAGATATAGCGTCAATAAAATTGATATTTAAAAAGTTAAATGATAAGTTCAGTTAAAAATTAATAAAAACCTGGATAACAATAATTTAATGTGTATTTAAAATATTAAAATAATGCATTTTACAAAAAAAATACCAATAAGTATATAAGGTATTTTTAAACAGAAAAAAAGCATAAAAAACAGATAGCATCAAAAAAACTTTTCAAGTTTAAATTATAAAAAATTACAACACAGATTTATCAGTTTTTAGCACTTAAACCATTACAAAAAGAATATAAAAATTACCTTAACACAAATCTTAAAAAAACCATTTTACAAAACCTTGATTCTATCAAAATCACAATTGCTTTTATTACAATTTTCTAAGCACATAAACACTAAAAAATTAATGAATGAAGAGCACTAGATTACACATAAAAAATAAAAATGGTTTACAGCTACAAGCCTACTTAGAGCTACCTGCCAACCAAAAACCAAACTACTTTGCCATTTTTGCACATTGTTTTACTTGTAGCAGTACATTAACAGCTGTAAAAAACATTAGCAGATCTCTTACAACGCACGGTTTTGGGGTTCTTAGGTTTGATTTTACAGGACTTGGGCGCAGTGAAGGAGAATTTGCAGATAGTCATTTTTCAGCAAATGTAGATGACTTAATTGCGGTAAACAATTACCTAACTAAAAACTATAGCGCTCCTTCCCTATTAGTAGGGCATTCTCTTGGTGGTGCAGCAGTTATTGTTGCAGCATCTAAACTAGCAAATATTAAAGCTGTTGCTACTATTGGCGCACCTTCTACTGCTAGTCACGTAACACATTTATTTACCCACGATATTAGCAGTATTCCAGAAAAAGGAAACGTAGAAGTTAACATTGGTGGCAGACCTTTTAAAATAAACAAGGAGTTTGCAGAGGACTTTAGCAAAACAGACTTACCAAAAATAACAAAAGAACTCCGTAAGCCCATTTTAATTCTACATTCACCTATAGACACCATTGTTGGTGTAGACAATGCACAAGAGCTTTATTTAAACGCACACCACCCTAAAAGCTTTGTTAGTTTGGATCAAGCAGATCACCTACTAACAAACCCAACCGACAGTATTTATGCTGGTAATGTTATTGGTACTTGGGTACAACGTTATTTTGAGCCAAAAGAAAATGAAATGCTATCTACAGAAGGAGAACAACTAGTAGGACATTTAAATTTATTAGAAGATAATTTCACAACAACTATACAGACTAAAAAACACACCTTAATTGCAGATGAACCAGAGGATATTGGTGATGATTTTGGCCCGTCTCCTTATGATTTTTTAAGCGCTGGTTTAGCCGCCTGTACTGTAATGACTTTAAAAATGTACGCGCAGCGCAAAAAATGGGATTTGCAAGAAGTTTTTGTTTATATTACGTATGCAAAAAAACACAGTGCAGATTTAATGCTTGATGTAGACAAACCAACCAAATATGATCATCTTTCTAAGAAATTAAAGTTTGTTGGAAACCTAGATGATAAACAAAAACAAAGACTTAAAGAGATAGCGTCTAAATGCCCTGTTCACAGAACATTACAAAGTGATATTATAATAGATACCGTACTCGTAAATGATTAACATAAAAAGTGCTTACTTAAACACTCGCAACCAATTTTTAACACTCTGTTCTAATTTAGAAACCGAAGATTATTCCGTACAACCAACAGAATTTGTGTCGCCTCCTAAATGGCATTTAGCACATACCACTTGGTTTTTTGAGCAATTTGTTTTAAAAGAATTTAGCTCAGAATATACCGTTTACAATGACGATTTTGCTTATCTTTTTAATAGCTATTACAACAATGCAGGCGAACGTGTTTTACGTCCTAACAGAGGATTAATGACACGCCCAACTGTAAAGGAAGTGTATGCATACAGGAATTATGTAGACAGTAAAATGGTTGTTTTTTTAGATAGCAATCCTTCTAAAAAAGCTCTAGAAATTATAGAACTTGGTATAAACCATGAACAACAACACCAAGAGTTATTTTACTATGATATAAAATACATTTTTGGCAATCAGCCTACATTTCCTACCCTTAAAAATAGTATCGCATTAAATGACATAACACAAAAGCAAGAGTTTATTACTATTAAAGAGGGCGTATACCAAATTGGACATAACACAGCTGGTTTTAGTTTTGATAATGAACTAGGCGTACACAAAACATATCTTCATCAATTTAAAATTAGCAACAATTTAACCACTAATGCAGAATACATTGCATTTATAGAAGCTGGCGGTTACTCCAACTTTAACCTATGGCACGCAGAAGGCTGGGATTTTATTACCAAAAACAACATTACTGCTCCTTTATACTGGCACAAAGTTAAAGACACCTGGCACTACTATACATTAAATGGTTTTAAGCCTGTAGAGCCAAATAAGCCAGTTACACACATTAGTATGTATGAAGCCTATGCCTATGCAGAATGGAAGCAAATGCGCCTACCTACAGAGTTTGAGTGGGAAGTTGCCTCAGAATACCTAAATTACGGTCAGCTTTGGGAATGGACCAATAGTGCATATTTACCTTACCCAAGTTTCTCTAAAGCTCCTGGTGCTTTAGGTGAATACAATGGTAAGTTTATGATTAACCAACACGTGCTTAGAGGAGCCTCTATAGCAACACCAGAAAACCACAGTAGAAAAACATACAGAAACTTTTTTCAGGCAGATATGCGCTGGTTATTTTCTGGAATAAGACTTGCACAATAATATGGATTATACCTTTGACAAAGATATATTAGATGGCCTTACTGCGCCAAAAAAACACCTATCTTCCAAATACTTTTATGACGATGCTGGAAGCAGAATTTTTCAGGAAATTATGCATATGCAATCATATTATTTAACAGATAGTGAATTTGAGATTTTATCACTTCAAGCCAAACAAATTGTAGAAGCATTACAATTTAACGTACCGTTTAACATTATAGAATTTGGTGCTGGTGACGGATTTAAAACCTTTAAACTATTAGAATATTTAGAGCAAAACAATATTGCTTTTCATTACATTCCTATAGACATTAGTAAAGAAGCTATAGATATGCTTACAGATAAGTTAAAAGAACGCTTACCAAATGTATCCATTAAACCTAAAATTGGCGACTACTTTAAAATGCTTAAAGAGCTTAAACAGGACACTACACCCAGTCTACTGCTGTTTTTAGGTAGTAACATAGGTAATTATACTTATGATGAAGCAACAGAACTACTACAGCTTTTTAATAACAATATGAAACCTAAAGATAAGTTGCTAATTGGTATAGACCTAAAAAAGAATCCTATTACTATACACAATGCATATTTTGATAAAGACGGAATAACAAAACGTTTTAACCTTAACCTTTTGCTACGAATTAACAGAGAGCTAGAAGCAGATTTTAAAATTGATGATTTTGACTTTTATTGCCATTACAACCCTACTAACGGAGAAGTTAAAAGCTATATAGTAAGCTTAAAAAAGCAACAAGTTTACTTAAAAAAACTAGACAAAGTAATCAGTTTTAATCAGAATGAGCTTATTTGGACAGAATTATCTAAAAAATATGATCTTACTGAAATTGAAGAGTTAGCACTAAAAACAAACTACACTGTTGCAACCAACTTTTTAGATTGCAAACATTACTTTACTGACAGTCTATGGGTTAAATAAAAGTATATAAAAATTGAAAAACACAAAACTTGGATTAGGTCTAGCAGCATTAGGAAGACCAGATTATATAAACATTAGAACAACTAATGTAAATAAGTCTGTTGCAGCATTTAAAGAAAACGCCTTTACAATGCTAGACCACGCCTACGAGTTAGGAATACGGTATTTTGACACTGCACCATCATACGGTAAAGGAGAACAATTTTTACTAGACTGGAAAAATCAAAGAGAATACAAAGACCTTGTTTTAGGCACTAAATGGGGTTACACCTATGTTGCCAATTGGGAAATAGGTTTTAATGGCAAGCATGAAATTAAAGAGCACTCTTTAGCTAAACTAAAAGAGCAATGGCAAACATCAAAAAACTTATTACCAGAATTAGGCATATACCAAGTACACTCGGCTACCTTAGAAAGTGGAATTTTAGACAACACTAATGTCTTAGAAGAGCTGTACACTATAAAAAAAGAAACAGGATTAACTATTGGTATATCTACTAGCGGAACACAACAAAGCAATGTAATAGAAAAAGCTTTAGGCATAAAAGTTAACGGAGAAGATTTATTTACAAGTTTCCAAGTAACGTACAACGTTTTAGAGCAGTCTACCTACCCTATTTTAAATCAATTATTAAAAGAAAACAAAACAGTAATTATAAAAGAGTCTTTGGCTAACGGTAGAGTTTTTAAGAGTGATGCTTTTAAAAACTATCAAAAAAATTATAAAACGCTGGAAGCGCTAGCTAACAACCATAATGTAAGTGTAGATGCAATTGCATTACGTTTTATTATTGATGCATTAGAGCCAACCTATTTGCTAAGTGGTGCATCAAACACAGTACAATTAGACAGTAATTACAAAGCTCTAGATATTGTTTTAAGTAAAAGCGATTTAGAAAAATTAAAACAACTAAAAACTAACCCTAATAATTACTGGGAAGAACGTAGCTCTCTAGAATGGAACTAAGATGTATGTTTTTTATCTTTTGTAAAACCGTATAAATTTTGCTTTATAAATCCTTTAGGAAAATGCTCATCACCCTCAAAACCTAAACGTACAGTACCACTATCTTCAGGAATATAATTTGTTTTAAAAATATAATCCCACAAACTTAAACTAATTCCAAAATTAACCCCGTAAGACCCCTTTGGCAATGTATATGCATGGTGATACAAATGCATTACAGGATTATTAAATATATATTTTAACGGTCCCCACGTTATTTTAATATTAGAATGGTTAAAGTGCCCTATTGTTATAGCAAAAAAGTGAACCACAAAAGCTTGCTCAGGTTCAAAACCTCCTAAAATTAGAACACCAAAGGTTTTTAACGGTTTATACAATACGTTTTCCATCCAATGGTAACGCAAGTGAGCTGCAAAACCCATTTCTTTTACACTATGGTGTACTTTGTGAAAATTCCACAATACTGGCAACTTATGCAACAATACGTGTGTAAACCACTGTACAAAGTCTAAAACAATAAAAAACACCAAAAGTTGCAAGCCCATACTCCACTTAGATATATCTACAACAGCCAAGCTTTTTACCGTAATACCAAAAGAACCAAAAAACAACTCTAAAATTTTATAAAAACCACTTATTATTATTGAAAAAACAAAGAAGTTAAAAAACATATAAAAAAAATCTAACCAAAAATCTTTTCTAAATATTGATTGGTTTTTACGCCAAGGAAACATAATTTCTAATCCCCAAACAAGTAAAGATATAAGCAGTAAACCCCAAAAGTAATTGGTATACCAAGGCACATCAAAAACAATAGATTTCCAGGTCCAACTTAATGATCCTGAAAACGCATTTGTAAAAGCTTCTAAATAATTATTCATAACAAAAATAAGAGTCGTAAATATCTGCATTTTCTAACAAACAGAATGCAACATTAGTTACATATTAACTGCATTTAACGTCTGCTAAAAACATTTTTTAACATTTTACCTTTTATTTATTTAAATTTACCCAAAACCAAAAACTATTTATGGCAATCTTAACTTCACTTGGATTAATTTTAATTACTTGTATAATAATTTGGAGAGCCTGTGATGGTTTTGAAATGGCTTCTAATTACTTAGGCAGAAATATGAAGGAAGGCATTAAAGGTGCCACTATAAACGCCATAGGAAGTAGTTTGCCAGAATTGTTTACAACACTATTTTTTTTATTTGTATTAAAAGATAAAGATGGCTTTTCTGGAGGAATAGGTACAACAGCTGGTAGTGCTGTTTTTAATGCCATGATTATACCTGCAGTAGTAATATTAGTTGTTATAGGAAAAAAAATAACCTCTAAAATTGAGGTTTCTAAAAAAGTAATATATAGAGACGGTATTTCTTTAATTTTAGCAGAACTTGCCTTAATTTTTGTAATAAGCGGTACATCTTTAAATTGGATTCATGGCTTAATTTTAATGGCGCTTTATTTTGTTTATGTTGGCTATATGCTGCTCAGTCAAGGGCCAGGCGAAGTAGAAAACGATTACGAAGAAGAAGCCGATGGCGGCAACAGAGCAGTTGCTTTATTTAAAGGAGATTTAGCCACAGTGGTTCTTGGAAATTCTAAAATTAACCAACTAAAAGCCATATTACTATTACTAATATCTGTTTTATTTATTGGTTTAGCTTGTTTTTGGTTGGTAGAAGCTTGCCAAGAGTTTGGTGCCGCTACTGGTATGCCTATTTATTTTGTATCTGTTGTTTTAGCATCTGCAGCTACAAGTGTGCCAGATACTATTATATCTTACAAAGACGCTATGAAAGGAAATTATGATGATGCTGTTGCAAATGCGCTAGGCAGTAATATTTTTGATGTTTGCTTTGCGCTAGGTTTTCCGTTGTTTTTATTTACGTTAATATACGGACCAATAGAAATGAGTGCAGATACTATTGAAAACATTGGTCAGTTACGCGTGTTACTCCTTATTTTAACTATTATAGTATTTTTTATATTTATTTTTTCTAAAAAAGGAATAAAAGGCATACACGCAAAACTATTACTACTACTTTATGTATTATTTGTAGTGTACTCTGTTGGTAAAGGATTAAGTTATGACATACCATTAATTAGTGAAGTTTCTAATGGATTATCACAAATATCTCATTGGTTTACAGCATTATTATAATAAAGTATATTACAAAGAAAGGTGCTTATTACAATATAATAAGCACCTTTCTTTTGTTACAAAACAAAATTAAGTATTACAATTCGTCTTCAGACAAAACAATTAAAAAATCATTTTCTAACAATTCTATTTCTGCGTTTTTAGATAAATTTAAAGTGATACCAAAATTATCATTTAAACTCTTACTTAAGTTACCTTTTCGTATTCCTAAACAAATTTCATCTCTTTGTTGTGCGCAAAAAATAGCATCAGCAAAACTTATTTTCTGCGGAAAAGTATCAAAATAAAGTGTTGCTGGTTTTACATAAATTTCACTTCCGTCTTCAGAAAAAATATCGTCATAAAAAGTTTTCATTAGAGCTTCTTCACTTAATTGCGCTAAAATCATTGTAATTAGCTTATTACTAATTATAAAATCATCTACATTAGTTTGCGTAATAATTTCTTGATTTTCTGAGTTTAAAACTTGTGTTATAATATGTAAACCATCTGCGGTTTCTACTAGTTTACGTAGTAAAAGCAAAATAATTAAAGTATCAGAATCAATTTTATCTGCAGATTGCTCCTCCATACTCTGAGACAATATTACAACGGTATCATAACTGGCAGGTTTAATTTCTTCAAGCTTATGTAAATCTAAAGGATTAGAGTTATGTAAATTGATATTAAAATCTGGATACAAACCTTTTATTTCTGTTACAACTTCTGTTAACTCATCTGTAGGATTATCAAATAAAATATCAAAATCAGAACCTTCTAACAAATAATCTGTAGCCTCTTCTATAAAAACTTCTGCTACTTTATGCCATCCTAAAATTAAAATTCTTTTTTTCTTTTGCTCTAAACGAACATCTATAATTTTTTTATCTCTATTAGGAAAAAAATGTTGTTTTCCTTCAAAAGAAATAGTAGAATCATCTTCTGCTAAAATTACCACAGAATCTCCATTAGCAAGTACGGTATTTAACGGTGGCCTTAAAACCAAACCTTCCTCTTGGGTATAAATACCAAGCGGAATACCATCTTTTAAATAATAACTTAACTCACCAAAAGGAACATTATTCCATTCATCTTCATAAAAATATATTTCACAACCATCAAAAGACAAAATTTCTTTATAAACAGAGTCTAAACCACTGGTTAAAGAAGTTTGTATTAAAAGTTTACCCATAATATTCCAGCTATCAATAGCAATAATATTATCGTCTTCAAAAAAGCTTATAATATCTCTTTTTTCTTTTGTAAAAATCTCTGCAATAATTGGCAGTTCATTTTTACCATTTTGGCAAGCAGTTATTGCCAAAATAGATTTAACAGATTGTACATCACTAGCTTTCTTTTTACTTAACGTAGCACTTTCAGAACAACTAGCAAGTATAATTATAGACCTGGCAGACTCTAAATTTATACGCTTAAGCTCATTAATATTGGCATAATCTCCTTGTGTAGTAATTACCTCTGTTGTCATCATATCTGGCAAACGTTTGGTAATTAAATTATCCATTTCTTCCTTATCTGTATTAGATAAAATAACTACAGAAGCTTTAGACTCGCTCTCATTTGCTAAAATTAACTCTCTAATTACATCTACAACACGCTCATTCCATCCTAAAATAATAGTGTGGTTGTTTTCTATAACTTTACCTCTACCCTTTCTAAAATCATACAACATAGTATCTAAAGCCGTAGTAATAAAACCAATTAGCATAGACAGTAAAATAACACCTGTTAAACCAGACAAAACCGTTAGTACTTTTAAAAATGTAGGTGCTTCATTATCCTGGTTCATATTTCCAGGGTCTGTCATTTCTAAAAAAGTAACCCAAATATCTCTAAAAACATTTCCAGTATAATCTAAACTTGGAAAAAGATTTATGAGCAATAAACGCAGTCCAACAAGAAATATAAATACAATAATAAAAATAATTAAAAGACTCTTAAATATTGATGAGCCTCCTTTGCTTAAAAAACGTTCTGCTTTATAATTTAAGCGTTCAGAAAAAGAGTTTTTCATAAATAAAGGTTGGTTTGTTTAGTTTTAAAATTTTGATGTATTTTTTTCTCAGCTATTAACTTTTTATTCTTTTTGCTGTAAAAACCTCATAATCCTCTTCATCTAAAACAACAACCTATTATCATCAAATATTAACAAGTTAAAGTTTACGTTTGTAGCTTTTTAAAACTACAAAAACCTACACTAACACTAAGTACCTACATATCAAAACATTACATCTTAAAGACTAGATTTTAAGACTGATTGTAAGAGTAAAATGTTTGTATAAACTTCTGTAAATCAAATTACTATTTAAGTTAAAATAACAGATTTATTAAAAAGATATTGCACTAAAGGTAAATTTCTTAACTAAATGTTAATACAAAAGTTAAAAAGAAGAATTATTGATGAATAAAACATAGTGTTTATGTTAATAAAAGAAATGAAGTATCAAAATCTAACCTAAAACAGCAATTAATCAAGATTTTACACATTATTTAATTCACACAACTTTAATAATAAATATGAAAATACTCTTAAAAAAGAATATAATTTAAATTTAATTTATAATTATTAAGCGCTAAAAATGGTTTTTTAACAAACAATAATATCTGTATAGTTATATCCTCTTTTTTTAGTACTTTTCAGATTACAAGAACAATTAAAAATCCAAATATGAAAAAACTAGCATTTATAGCCTTAGCTCTGGCTATAAGCTGTAATTCTACTCAGAAAACTACAGGAGAAAAGAAAACGGAAAAAGCTGTAGAGGCCAATCCAGAAACTTATGGTAAAACTATTACTGAAGCCGAATTAAAAGCTCACTTATACACGTATGCATCTGACGAGTTTGAAGGACGTGAAACAGGTAAACCAGGACAAAAGAAAGCTATAGAGTACATAAAAAAAGAATACGTAGGCTTAGGTATTAAACCAGCAAAAGCAGATGGTAACTATTTTCAGGATGTTCCCTTAGAAATTTCTAAGCTTCCTACAGGTTCACTTAGCGTTAACGGTAAAGAATATAAATTAGGAGAGGATTATGTTGCTACAAGTGCTGCTACTGCCGACTACACTAATGTTGTATATGTTGGTTACGGTATAGATGAAGAAAACTACTCTGATTACAAAAACTTAGACGTTGCAGATAAAATTGTTGTAGCTAAAGTTGGTGAGCCTAAAAATGAAGACGGTACATATGTAGTATCTGGCTCTACAAAAAAATCTTCATGGAGTAATGCTTCTGAAGCTTTAGCAAAACGTGCAGAAGTTGCTAAAGAAAAAGGTGCCACAGGTATTATTTTTTATGATGAAAGTAACTACCCAAGATACCAACAATATTTTGCTCAAATGCAAAAAAGTGGTAGAGAAAGAATTTCTCCTAAACCAGCTACACCTAACAAATTTGCCACTATTTTAGTTAATAGTTCTTTAGCAAATGCTATTGTTGCAAACATTGCTACAGACAACACTCCTAAGGTTGTTAGCACTACTTTAAATGTAGATTTAAAAAGTGGAAACAAAGATGTTAAGTCTGAGAATGTTGTAGCTTACATTGAAGGTTCTGAAAAACCAAATGAATACCTTGTAATATCTTCTCATTTAGACCATATTGGTGTATCTGCAGACGGACAAATTAATAATGGTGCTGATGATGATGGTTCTGGAACTGTTGCTTTATTAGAAATTGCTGAAGCATTTAAAAAAGCAGAATTAGATGGTAATGGCCCTAAACGTTCTGTTGTATTTTTACATGTAACTGGTGAAGAAAAAGGTTTACTAGGATCTCAACACTATACAGATGTAGACCCAATTTTTCCTTTAGAAAACACTGTTGCCAACCTTAATATTGATATGGTTGGTAGAATAGATCCTAAGCGTGAAGGAGACAGAAACTACATTTACCTTATTGGTTCTGATAAATTAAGTACTGAATTACATAACTTATCTGAAGAAGTAAACAAAAAATACACAAACGTTGTTTTAGACTATACTTATAATGATGAGAACGACCCTAACCGTTTTTACTACAGAAGTGACCACTACAACTTTGCAAAAAATAATATTCCAATTATTTTTTATTTTAATGGTACTCATGACGATTACCACCAACCGTCTGATACGCCAGATAAAATTAACTATGACTTGTTAGAAAACAGAACTAGATTGGTTTTTTATACAGCATGGGAAATTGCAAACAGAGCAAACAGATTAGTTGTAGACAAAGCTACAGAATAAGGCAAACAACTTAAACACAAATAAAAACCTCTGCTTATTTAGCAGAGGTTTTTTTATAGATTAAAATTAAGTTTTTAAAACAAAAAAGCCTCATCAAAATTGATAAGGCTTTGCTTTTGGGTGGAAGACCGGGTTCGAACCGGCGACCCTCGGTACCACAAACCGATACTCTAACCAGCTGAGCTACATCCACCATTTGTAAGCGGATGCAAAGATAATTTTTTTTATTTTATCTATCAAACAATTTTGCATCATATTTTCACTAATTTAAAAAATAGATTGTAATGTGCTAATTATCAATATTTATCGTAATTTTACCCCTGTGCTTTATTTTTTTAAAGTCGATGATAGGTTAAAAAAAACAGTTCAAACACACAAAAAATGACATTTCACAACATAAATTAGTCAAAGCATAAGCTTACTTATAAATTCACGTTTAAGTTATACCATAAGAATATTAAAAAAATTAATGCCTTCAGAAATTAAAAACAAAGTGTATTTTTTAACTAACAAAAAGCTGTTTTTTAAGTTAGTTTTTACGTGTATACTACTTTTTAGCTGTACAATAAATGCTAGCGAGGGCAAAACTCCCAAAGTTAGTAATGATATAGTGCCTAAAGACACTATATATGTAAACACTCTAAATAATAGAGCCAAAAGGTTACGTTTTTACAATTCAGACAGTTTATTAAGTTTAGCTAATGAGGCTTTAAAACTTAGTGAACAGTTAGAATATAGCTACGGAATAAGCAATGCCTTGCTACACACCGCAAATTATTACTCTGATGCCGGAAATAGTAAAAAGGCTAATAAATTATACAACCAAGCATTAGAAGAAAGTAAAAAAATAAATGATAGCCATTTACAGCTATCTATTATGAATAATTTTGCACAGTCTTATTATTACTTTGGAGATTATGCAAATTCTTTAGCCATCTATTTAGAAGGTGTAGAACTGGCAGAAAAAAGCAACAACAACAGAATGCTTTCTGTTATGAATGAGAACATTGCTAACCTCTACTCTGCCCAAAAAAATTATGACCAAGCCTTACTATTTTTAGAAAAGTCTTTAAAACTTAATTTAACTCTAAAAAACGATTTTAATTCTGCAAAAACATTATGTAACTATGCTTATCTACAAAGTGAAATAGGAAACATTAATAACGCAATGTTTAATATCAATAAAAGTATAAGCATTTTTGAAGAATATAATAACATAAGATGGATAGCCAAATCATACAGAGTTAAAGGAGATATTTATTTAAAGCAAAAGAAATATGAATGGGCCATTCGTTGGTATGATCAGAGTTTTCATTTATATGACCAAATTAAAAACAACAGAGATAAATTAACCTTATTGAGCGGATTGGCGTATGCCCATTTTGGCAACAACAATACAGATACAGCAGAATTATATGCACTTACAGCTTATAACAATGCTAAAGAACTTAATTCTATAAAAAACTTAGAAAGTGCTGCAGATATTTTATACAAAATAAATAAACATAAAAAAGATTTTGAAAAATCACTTTTCTTTCATGAATTATATGAAAAAGTAACCGACTCATTATCCAGGAACGAAAACAAGCGCAGCTTGTTAATGCTACAGACAAAAATAGAAAGAGATAAACAAAAAGAAACTAAAGAAGTAGTAGACAAGTTAGAAAACGCTAAACTAAGGAGTGCTATATACATAGGTTCATCTATTTTAATAATATGGGCTATTATTACATTTATGATGTCTAGAAGTAGAAAAGCGCATAAAAAGCTTAACACTGAGTTACAGCTAAAACAGGTTGTTTTAGAAAACAGAGAGGAAGAATTACAAGAAATTAATGAAACCAAAGACAAGTTATTTTCTATAATTGCACATGACCTAAGAGGACCAATTGGCGCCTTGTTAGATGTATTAAAAATGATGAAATCTGGTGACTTAGCCATAACTGAATTTAGAGATTTTGTACCTAAATTAATTAAAGACGTAGACCATATTTCCTTTACCCTAAATAACCTATTATCTTGGGGGCAAACACAAATGAATGGTGCTACTACCAATACAACCCTAGCAGAATTAAATACACTAGCAGAAAACAATATAAATTTATTAGCAGAAACCGCTAAAAAGAAAAACATTACATTAATTAATGAAATCCCAGAAAATACTATAATTTTTTCTGACCCCAACCAAATAGATATTGTTATTAGAAACATAATTAGTAATGCGCTTAAGTTTACACCAAAAGGAGGCAAAATAACAATAGACGCCCAAGAAAAATACCAATTTATTGAAGTTACTATTAAAGATACAGGTATTGGTATGAGTGAAGAGGATTTAAGCAAAGTATTTGCTTCAAATCAAAGTCACACTACTTTTGGTACTGATAATGAAAAAGGTACTGGTTTAGGAATTTCTTTAAGTAAAGAAATGGTAGAAAATAATGGTGGAAATTTATGGGCAAAAAGTAAATTAGGAAAAGGAACTATTTTTTATTTTACCGTTCCTAAAGGAGAAGACAATTATCAATACACCCTATAATTTGATGATTTATTTTAGTATTCATAATCTAGCTCTACAAATAATATACAAATTATATTTTTAGATTAAAATACTTGTTAAACTCATTCGTTATCAATATATTGCTAGGCATTTTTACCCATTTTTTACCAGAATATGAACGCAGGTTTACATAATTATTTACACAAAAAAATTCTTCTGTTTACTCTTGTATCTTTTTTAGTGCTAACTGGTAATTCGCAGACTAAAATTGACAGTATTACAGATTTAGTTGAAAAGGCTTCAAAAAACATAAAATCAAAGGAAGACAAAAAACACTACATAGATTTACTCACATCTTTATCAAGCCACTACACTTATGATAATATTGATAGCTTAAAATCTATTTCTGAAAGGGTTTACAAACTAAGTAATACCATAAATTATAAAAAAGGAAAAGCAGATGCAATAGCTCATTTAGCATATTACAATTCTTATCAAGGAAACTCAGAATTAGCACTACAGCAATTAAATGAAGCTTTAAAACTTGCAAGAGAAGTAGACTACATTAGAGGACAAATAAATATTTTAAACCAAATAGGATCTGAAAACGCTTACATAGGTAAAAATAGTGATGCGCTAAAAGCATACTTAGAAGGTTCTGACATAGCATTGGCCAATAACAACAAAGTACTACTTTCCTTTATAAAAGACAACACTGCAAGCTTATATGCAACTCAAAAAGATTACAAACAAAGTATAGCTCTTTACAAAGAGGTTGACAAGTTGAATAAAGAAATTGGAAACCCAATATATATAGCAGAAACACATGCTAATATGTCTGATATATATATTAGAACCAATCAATTAGATTTAGCTACAAAATACATAGACAATAGCATAGCTACTTTTGAAAAACATAATGATAAAGAATGGCTATCCTACTGCTACATTAACAAAGCAAGAATTTTAATACAGCAAAATCAACCCAAATTTGCTTTAAAATGGCTAGATATTAGTGAAAATATTTTAAATGACTTAACAGATGACCGAACTGTAGTGTCTTTAGAAAATGCAAAAGCCAAAGCTTATTTAGGTTTAAAACAAACAGACAAGGCTGAAGAATCTGTTAATAAAGCTATAGAAATTGGATCTAGGTTTAACTTACTTGAAGAACTTGAAGAAGCGTACGAAACTCTATACCTAATACACAAACAAAATAATGATACTGATTTAGCTTTAGAGAGCTTAGAGATGTTTAAAAAAACATCTGACTCTATCTTAAGAAGAGAAAATAGCAACAGTTTAGGCGCTTTTAAAACAAGAACTGAATACGAAAGACAAAAAAGAGATACAGAAGCTGATGCTAAAAAAGAGATAGATAAGCACCAGAACTATCTTTACATAGCAATTGCTGCCTTGGTAGTATTAAGCTTTATTTTATTACTTATAAAAATTCAGGCTAATACTAGAAAAAAACTGTATAACCAATTAATAGAGCAAACTAAGGTTTTAAAAAAGAGAGAAAATGAACTAGAAAATATAAACAAGACTAAGGATAAACTCTTCTCTATTATTGGACACGATTTAAGAAATCCAATTGCAGCATTACAAAGCCTGTTAGATATGTTTGTTGCTAAAGATGTAGAAGCTGAAGATTTTATGCGGTTTATACCCAAATTGAAGAGTGATGTAGATGCATTATTTTTTACACTAACAAACCTACTTTCATGGAGTAGAACACAAATGAACGGAGGCTCTACCACGCCAAGCAATGCAAAAATGTACAACTTAGCACATAACAATATTAATTTACTTGCTGAACTAGCAGAAAATAAAAATATAAAAATAACCAATACAATACCAGAAAATGCCATTATTTGGGCAGATAAAAACCAGATGAGCGTTGTGGTGCGTAACTTGCTTAGTAATGCAATAAAGTTTACCAAAACAGGTGGTAATATTATAATTAACGCAAAAGAAACTACAAATAGTTGGATTATTAGTATACAGGACTCTGGTATAGGTATAAAACCAGAGTTAATTGAAGAATTGTTCTCAAATGATAATGCCATTGCTGTATCTTATGGTACAAACAATGAAAAAGGAACCGGTTTAGGACTTCCTTTATGCAAAGAAATGATTACAAACAACCAAGGTACTATCTGGGTAGAAAGTACCTTGGGAGAAGGTAGTACTTTTTATTTTGAACTACCAAAAAAAGAGATTTAACTCTTAAATTAAATCACTTAAGCTATTTACACCCGGGTAACGTTCTACAGTAAAACCCTCTGCGTGATCTACCCCTATTAACCGGCCTAAATCTTGAGCTCTATAAGTTACACTTTGTAAAAAATTCTGACTGGTAATAGGTGTTTGTGGCGCCTTACTATTAGTGTCATAAAACTGTGTTTTGTAAGCTAACACAGACTTTACCTTAGTATCTATAAAACCTGTAACATCTACAACAAAATCTGGCTCAATATTTTTCCATTGTATATAATGATAAACGTGCTTAGGTCTCCATTTTTGTTGCGACTCACCATTTAAGTCTGTTTCAATTTTTAATAATCCACTTAAAAAACAAGCATCGCTAACTAACTTACTACCTTTACCGTGGTCTATATGCCTATCATCAATAGCATTACACAACACAATATCTGGTTGGTATTTACGTACCATTTTTATTATTTGTAATTGATGTGCTTTATCATTTACAAAAAAACCATCCTCAAATGCTAAATTTTCTCGTACACTAACCCCTAAAATCTTAGCTGCTTCCGCTGCCTCTTCATCTCTAGTTTCTGCCGTACCTCTAGTACCTAACTCACCCCTTGTTAAGTCTACAATACCAACTTTTTTACCGTTGGCTATTTCTTTTGCTATTGTTGCTCCTGCTCCTAGCTCTGCATCATCTGGGTGTGCCCCAAAAACTAATATATCTAATTTCATTTTATAGTATAATCTATTTTACTTTAGCTAATGCTTGTTCTATATCAGCTATTAAATCTTCTACTTCTTCAATACCCACAGAAAAACGAATTAAACCATCTTTAATTCCTTGCTTTTCTCTTTCCTCTGCACTTAATAATGAATGGGATGTTAAGGTTGGAGATAACACTGTACTCTCTACACCCGCTAAACTCATAGATGGCTTTATAAGTTGTAATGCATTTTGGAAATCCATAGCATCTATGTCGTTCTTAAGCTCAAAAGATAACATACCTCCAAAACCTTTCATTTGAGACTTTGCTAACTCATGATCTGGATGCGACTGTAAACCTGGATAATACACCTTTTCTACATTTTTATTTTGATGTAGATATTCTGCCATTTTTTGTGCATTTTCATTTTGGGCTTTTACTCGTATTCCCATAGTTTTCATACTACGCTCTAACAACCATACTGTATAATCACTTAAACTACCTCCAAAATTTTTAGCTAGCTGAAAAATCTTATCTATATTTTTAGCTGATGATGCTACAGCACCTGCACATATGTCTGAATGTCCGCCCATATATTTAGTAGCACTGTGTATTACAACGTCAATACCAAAATCTATTGGATTTTGATTAACAGGACTAGCAAATGTATTATCTATCATAGAAACCAAATTATGCTTTTTAGCCAATAAAGCAACAGCTTTTAAATCTGTAATAGTTAGTAAAGGGTTAGATGGTGTTTCTATATAAATAACCTTGGTATTTTTTTTAATTTTAGCTTCAAAATCTTCAGGTTTTAAGCCATCTGTTAAAGAGTATTCTATTCCAAACTTAGCAAACTCTTCTTCAATTAAATTATAAGTACCTCCATATAATGTTTTTTGCAAAACAATATGATCTCCAGCGTGTAAAAAAGCCATTAATGATGTGCTTACCGCTGCCATTCCGCTTCCAAAAATTAATCCTGCTTCTGTATGTTCTAATGCTGCAACTTTTTTACATAAGGCTTCTTGGTTTGGAGTATTAAAATACCTTGGATATCTTTTTACATCTACACCTTCAAAAGCGTAAGAAGAACTCATATATAATGGAGACACTGCTCCTTTAAACTGCTTATCCTCTACCTCTCCTGTGTGTGTACAAATTGTATTTAAACCTGCCTTAGATTGCTTCATTTTTATTGTTTTAGTTCTATTTTAGTTGGTCTATCAAAGTTACAAATTTAGAACCTAAACAACCTAACAAATCTATTTTGCATTACACACCGTATATAAATGTAACAACAGTATAAAAAATTGAATAAATACCAACAAATGACATTTAAAACTATAGTTTACAGCATTTTAATATGCAGTTCTTTTATTGCTTGCTCTACAGATAGCGAATCTACTCCTTCTTTTACAGATGGTAATAATGATATTATAACAGAAGAAATTAAAGAAAGAAACAGAAAAAACGTTGGTTCCTCTGCTAATGATTTACTTTCTAACTCCACTTACAAATCTACTGTTTTTGAAATATTCTACGTAAAAGATTACAAACCTACAGATGAAACTATAGAGAACTTTAAAAAATTTGTTACAGAACGATTAAATAAATCTAAAGGATGGGAATTACGTCTTGAAGAAATAACGGTTCCGGCAAAAACATCCTACACTGTAGATGATATTATTGCTATGGAAAACAACCTGCGTACCCAATACAATACAGATGATAAAATAGCCGTTTTTGGTATTTATTTAGATGCGGAATATGCTAATAACACAGAAAACGGATCGGTTTTAGGTATTGCTTACCAAAACACATCTTTTGCTATTTTTGAAAACACCGTTAAATCGTTTAGCAACAAACCCTTGGCTCCTAGCAGGACAGTACTATCTTCTACTGTGCTTAATCATGAATTTGGGCATTTACTTGGTTTAGTTAATGTTGGTTCTAACATGCAAACAGATCACCAAGACACTGCACACGGCAAACATTGTAATGTAGAAGATTGTTTAATGTTTTGGACAGCAGAAACAGGTGAGGGACTTTTAAATTCCATTACTGGAGGTCAAATACCAACGTTAGATCCACAATGTATAGCTGACTTGCAAGCTAATGGCGGAAAGTAAACTACTTAGAATAGTTTACTTTATACCTCCAGTAACTTATTGCGCCAAGTATTGCTACACCTGCTGCTGTATACCATATAAACATTGGGGTAATTACCTGTGCACCACTAGCATAACTATGCAAACCTGCTAAGTAAAAGTTCACCCCAAAATATGTCATCATAATACTTGCAAAAGCTACTATACTAGCAAAATTAAATAACCATCTGCCGCGCAAGCCAGGTACAATTCTCATATGCACAACAAACGCATAAATCATAATAGATATTAAGGCCCAAGTTTCTTTAGGATCCCAGCCCCAATAACGTCCCCAACTTTCATTTGCCCACATACCGCCTAAAAAGTTTCCTATAGTAAGCATAACAAGTCCTGTTGTTAAAACAAGCTCATTAATTATAGTTAACTCTTTTAAGTTAAGATCCATACGAGCTTTGTTCTTTTTATTTGTTAGTATTATTAAAATTAACGATGTAACACCTAGAATCATCCCCACAGTTAAAGGGCCGTAACTACCCACAATTACAGCAACGTGTATCATTAACCAATAACTATCTAATACAGGCACTAGGTTAGATATAGATGGATCTACCCAGTTTTGGTGTGCTATCCATAACAACATTGCGGTTACAAATGTAGCTGCGGCAATAGTTAAATTACTTTTACGCGCAAACAGTAAACCCATTCCTAAGGTTGCCCAAGCCACATAAATAATACTCTCATAAGCATCACTCCAAGGAGCGTGCCCAGAAATATACCAACGCAAAATTAAGCCTGCCGTATGCCATATAAACAATAAGTATATTGTTCCTTTAAAAAAGTACACAGCCACACGCCAAATACTACGGTCTTTAAAAATTTGAAAAACAAGAATAAAGAACAACAACAAGCCTACAACCGCATAAGACTTATATAGGACATTAAAAATATTAAGCTTATTGTACACTACCTCTATTTCTATTTTTCTGTCTGATGGTAATACTTCTTTTCCGTGGTTTATTTGATTTTGTTTTAAACCAGCTAACATTGTATCAGCTTTTGTATAATCTTCAGATTCTCTTGCTTTTTGCAATTCTAATAAATAATAAGGTATAGCATTTTTTATAAAATTATCGTACAATTCTTCTTGCACAGGAAACTGACCATTATTACTTCTATACTCTAAAGCAGATATCCATTTATTATTATCTACACCTAGTAACGGAAAAATCTTTAAAATTTCTCCACTTAAAGCTCTGTTTAAAAGCCCTAATCTAATATTAACATCTTTATAATCTTGCTGAAATTTATTAGGGTTATTAGTTGCAGTAGCTTCTACCAAAAACGGATCTAACTTGTAACTTTGCTTTTCATCAAAAAAGTCCATTAAAGTTGCATATCGTTGCCCAGCTGGCACACCTATAACTTTACGTATACTATCATTATATCCTTTTTTATCAATAGCAATAATGTGTGCATTAGCCCACAATTGTTGGTTAGACATCATTGATAAAAACACTTGATCTGATGTTAAGCCTAAATACTTATCTTTTAAACTTAGCTTACGTAATAGCTCTGATGTAAAAGTGTTTATAGGTTTCATACGCCCACCTTCATCTTGTATTACTAGCTTACCAAATTCTTCTGCGTGTTCTTTAGGTACCGCAGTTGCTAAAATAATAGAGTCTACAACCTCTGGACTTGGTACAGCTGAGTGATTATGGCCATCACCAGGACTATGATCTTGTGCATTTACACTTTGAGAAGTTAAACTTAATAAAGCACCTAAAATTAAAACAGATGTAAGTTTTGCTTTTTTAGCTTTAATTTTATTTAAAGAAGCTCCTAAATCTTTAAACCTTGTTTTTCCAAAAAACATAATCCCCATTAAACCTGCATATAACATAAAATAACCAATATAAGTAATCCAAGTTCCCCATTGGTCATGATTAACTGATAACCTTGTTCCTAACTCATCAGGATCAAAACTAGCTTGAAAAAAACGATAACCTCTATGGTCTAATATATGATTCATAAAAATATCATAGTCAAAAGGTTTTTCATCTTCAATAGTTACCTTACTCATAAAAGATGCATAACCTTTTTCTGTACCAGGATACTTTTCAGCTATAAAATCATTTAATTTAATAGCAAAAGGCAACTCATGAATTTTAGATCCGTAAGACATTCTAAATTCTAAATCGCCAATTTTAAACGGATCAGAATACTGCATCATTCCTTTAGATCCTAATAGTTTTTTACGTACAGTATTGCCATTTACAGTAACATCTAAAATTAGCGCATCTGGCATATTTTCTGTACGCTCTTCGTCTGGAATACGTATAATTCCGTTTTTACCTTTAACCAAAGAATCTGGCATAACAAACTGCATATTTGCCATTTGGTATAAAGAACGCAATTGTAGTTTTTGTACTGTATCTTTTTTAACACCACCTTCTAACCTGTCTGCCATACGCATAAATGTCCCTTCAAAAGGAGATTGTATTGTATAACTAGAGTCTGTTGCAGTAATATTAATAGCTCCTTCTGTAGGCTTATTTAAAGCAAATAACACATTGTGTATACTTTGCACTACACCTTCTTCTAAATAATGATCATGGCGTCCACCACTACTAGATTCTACTATTTTTAAAAAGTTTTTTCCTTCATCTCCAATTATTAAACCTTCTTTAGCACCATCTATAAAACCAGCATATGCTATAGTATATTCCGTTTTATCAAAATTAGTGTGTATTGGCAAGTCAGATTTTAATGCTTCTGCTGTAACAAGAATAGGATATTCACTCTTTTTTTGCATTTTTACACCATCTTTTTCACCATACACAATTGTAGAGATGTATGTTTTATCTGAAAAGAATACGTTTTCTGTTTCACCTTCACGTATAGGCATCATTCCTTCATAACTAATATACCTAGTTACAAAAGCACCAATAATAATAAAAATCCAAGAAAGGTGTAATAATAATACTGCCCATTTTTCTTTACGTAACAAGTTGTATCTAGCTATGTTTCCTATAAAATTAATTACAAAAAAGACCATAATAGCCTCAAACCAAACTGTGTTGTAAATCCATATTCTTGCTGTATCAGTGCTATACCAGCTTTCAATAAATGTCCCAAAAGCCATTGCGGTTGCAAATGCTATGAATAAAAATGACATTAAACGTGTAGAAAAAAAGAACTTCTTAATTAAATTTATCATCTTGGATAATAGTAAATGAATTGGTTTGCAAAAATACGCCCTTTTTGTGTTTTTTTATACCTAAAACAACAATAAATGTGTTAATGAAAACCTAATGTTTAAACTGTTTATGAACTAGTGTTTTGTCTGGCGTTAAAAATATGAATGTGAATATTAGACCCCATATTACGAGCTCTGTTTTTAGCTATATTAACATTGTCTCCTTCAAAAAGTTCATCTAACGTTTCTAACCAATAATTTAACCAGATACCAAAATGCATTTCGTTAATTGTATTATTGGTGTAATTATCTACTTTATTGTGTACCGCTATAGGGTTACCTTTATAAGTACCACGCTCTATAAATAACTGATTGCTCCAAAAATTAGTAAGATGCTGTAAATGGTGGTCCCAATCTGTAATTATACCATTAAAAATAGGACCTAAAGTTTCATCTTTGCGTATTTTATCATAAAAAGATGAAACTAATAAAAATACATTCTCTTTGGTTGTGAGCTCAAGTTTTTTCATATTACAAATACTATTTAATACATTAGCAAATAATTAAGCCTGTATTAGTTACAAAACTAAACAACAAAGCCTTAATAACAGTTAAAAAAGTAGAATTATGTTTAATAGTATACCGCTTAAAAAGTATATTTATCACACCCTTTTTTTGGTGTTATTAACCTGTAATATTAGTTGTTCTAATGAAGACGACTCTAGCTCTACAGAGGAAAATGCAGCAAAAGGCAACTGTATAGAAAATGGTGCTAAAATTACCATTGCAGGCAATCATAGTCACACTCTAAACATTACAATACAAGACATTACAAATGGCACACAAAAAAATTATACATTAGATGGTGCTACAGGACATACACATATGCTTACCATAACCGCAGAACATTTTACAAACTTAAAGACTAATAATGCTGTTACACTTGCAACAAGTACCAATGCAGGACACACGCACGCTGTAACAATTGGCTGCAAAGAATAATTTTTTTTAAATAGATTAGCTGTACTTTTGTAGTATGATTAGCGTAGTAATTATAGGAATAGGGAATATTGGCACACATTTATATACTGCCTTTAACAAGTTAAGCAATGTTACCGTTACAATGCTATACAACCGCACAGAAAAAGCTTTGTTGCCTTTTAAAAATGAGGTAAATACAACTACTGATTTTACAAAATTACCAAACGCTAATGTATACATTATTGCAACTGCTGATGATAGTATTGCTAAAGTATCTACACAATTACAACTGCAAAACAAATTAGTTGTACACACTTCTGGCAGTGTACCAATAAGCGTTTTAAATGATAAAAACCGCAAAGGATCTTTTTACCCATTACAAACCTTTAGCAAAGGAGCTATTGTAGATTTTAAAAACATTCCTGTTTGTATAGAAGCAGAAAATAAGACTGATGAAGCCTTACTTCTTCAACTAGCAGAAAGTGTTTCTAACAGTGTACATAAAATATCATCGGAACAACGAAAATCCATACATTTGGCTGCGGTTTTTGTAAATAATTTTAGCAATCATATGTACCAAATTGGGCAAGAGATTTGTGAAGAAAACAAAGTTCCTTTCTCTATTTTATCACCTTTAATACAAGAAACCGTTGCAAAACTAAATACCTTATCTCCTTACAATGCACAAACAGGACCTGCAAAACGTAATGATATTGGTACAATGCAACGCCATATAACAGAACTAACTAACAATACGCATAAAGAAATTTACAGCGTTATAAGCAAATCTATTACCAATACTTATGGAAAAAAGTTATAAAGAATACCTACACAATATTACCACTTTTGTTTTTGATGTAGATGGCGTTTTTACAGACGGATCTGTACTTATTACAGAAAACGGAGAGTTATTACGTAAAATGAATGTTAAAGATGGTTACGCACTTAAAACTGCAATACAAAAAGGCTTTAATGTTTGTATAATTTCTGGCGGTACTAGCGAAGGTGTACGTACTAGATTTAAAGGTTTAGGCGTTAAAGATATTTACTTAGGCGCTCACCTAAAAATAGAACCTATAAAAGAGTACTTATCTACTAATAATATAGATCCTAAAAATGTTTTGTATATGGGTGATGATATGCCAGATGTTCCTCCTATGAAACTTGTTGGTATGCCTACTTGTCCGCAAGATGCTATACCTGAAATTAAAGCCGTAAGTAAGTATATTTCTCAAAAAAACGGAGGTAATGGTTGTGCCAGAGATGTTATTGAGCAGGTTTTAAAAGCACAAGGCAAGTGGAATGATAATTATAGCGCTAAAAACGACTAAATGCTTTCTGAAAAACTAAAAGATTACAACATTATATTGGCTTCTGGCTCTCCTAGAAGGCATCAGTTTTTTAAAGAATTAGATATTAACTTTAAGGTTGATGTTAGACCTATTGAAGAAGTTTTTCCTAATCATTTAAAAGCCGAAGAAATTACAAATTATTTAGCTGCACTAAAAGCTGAACCATTTAAGGCATCTCTCCAAGAAAAAGATATTTTAATAACATCAGACACCATTGTTTGGCATAATAATAAGCAATTAGGAAAACCAAAAGATGCTGCAGATGCTATTAAAATGCTTACAAAATTGTCTGACTCTTGGCACCAAGTAGCTACATCTGTCTGTTTCACATCAAAAAACAAACAAATTACAGAAAGTCATATTACTAAAGTAAAATTTAAAGCACTTAGCTTAGAAGAAATTACATATTACGTAGAAAACTATAAACCACTAGATAAGGCTGGTGCTTACGGTATACAAGAGTGGATTGGCCTAATTGCCATTGAAGAAATTATTGGCTCCTACCCTAACGTTGTTGGCCTACCTACGCATTTAGTTTATAAAACTTTGTTAACTATAGCAAATGCATAACATTTTAAGTAATTTTACTTAAAATGTATTTGTTATGAAAAAATTAGTTGAACTATGTATAATAGCCGCTACACTATTAATATCTAATGCGTGTAAAGAAAAAATACAAACCCAAGATGTTGCTGCTGTAACTCCTGAAAAGGTTATTGAAAAAAAAGAACCAAAACCACTGTCTAATCAATTTAAAAAGTATTGGTACAATGGTACTGCAGAAATAACATCATATAATTTAGAACAAGCTAGGTATGGCGAGTTAAGAAAAGGGTCTGCTGTTTTGGTTTTTGTAACAGAGCCTTTTAGCGCTAAAAAACAGGTGAAAGCAGATAACCCAGACAAAACAAGCGTTCCTGTTTTAAAATTAAACAGCACTAAAAAATTCTATACTGGTATTTATCCATACTCTGTTATGTCTAGCACCTTTTATCCTGTTGGCGATAATTCTGCCTCATTAAAAATCACAAACTCTGTACAGGAATGGTGCGGACAAGTTTTTTCTCAGTTAAATAACAAAGATAAATTTGAAGTTTCATCTTTTTCTTATTTTGAAAGTGAAGGAGATAAAAATTTTAGTTTAGATAAAAACATTTTAGAGAACGATTTATGGGCTAAAATTAGAATTAACCCAGATAGTTTACCAACAGGCAAATTACAAATTATACCTTCTTTTCAATATATAAGGTTTTCTCATAAAAAACTTAAGGCATACACCGCAAACATTACTAAAACTCAAAAAGACAACGTAACCGTTTATAGCATAGATTACCCTGACTTAAAACGTAACTTAACAATAACATACACTACTGCTTTTCCGCACACTATAGAAAGCTTTACAGAAACACATAAAAGTGGCTTTGGAACAGATATTAAAATGCTAACCACAAAAGCAACATTAAACAAAAGGATAAACACTGCTTATTGGCAACAAAACAGCAATAAGGACTTACATTTTAGAGATAGTTTAGGATTATGAATGAATTTATAGACACACACCAACAACAACTTATTAATAGCTTAATTTGCTTTATTGCCTTTTTTATTATTCGCTACCTAACTGCTAAAGCAATACATAAAATAGGAAGAATAAGCGACATTAACAGAGTGCGCACCAAGTTAATTATTAGATATATAACCATATTATTTATGGCTATAAGCTTTATAGTTATTGTTTACATTTGGCAAGTAAATTTTGAAGATCTTGGAATTATTTTTTCATCTGTATTTGCCGTATTAGGTGTTGCATTATTTGCATCATGGTCTATATTAAGTAATATTACTGCTGGCGTTATTTTATTTTTCTCTTTCCCTTTTAAAATAGGAGATCGTATAAAAATACTAGATGGAGATTTTGCTGAAGAAGTAGACATTTTAGACATTAAGGCTTACCATATTTACCTTAAAAAAGACAACGGGGAACTCCTTACCTACCCAAACAATTTACTTTTACAAAAAGGTGTTGTACTTATTAATAGAGATGATAATGACGATACTACAGAAGGAGATTACATTTAAAAAGTTGCTGTATGAAAAGAAAAAACAGGCGTAAAGTAAATCCGTATTCTGATAAAAAAAGTTTTAATATTGAAGAGTTTAAAGCAAATTCATCTTTAATAACCTACTCTAAAGAAAGTTATCATTTATTAAAAGGAGAAGAATTAAATGAAATATCTATAACAAAAGATACCTCTGTTATTTCTTGGTTAAACATCTATGGTTTTCAGCATTCGCAAGCTGTACGCAAAATAATTGCAGACAATAATATGGATGAATTTTTAATAAACCTTGTTATAGATAACAACCACAGAAATAAAGTAATAGAACTAGATGATTGCTTTTTTTTAACATTAAAATCTCCTTATTATTCTTCCGAAAGTAACGAAACAAAGTTTGAGCAAATGGTTTTTGTTGTTGGCGAAACCTACGTTTGGAGCATACAAGAGGTAGAAGGAGATCATTTTCAACATTTAAGAGAACGTATAGAAAAAAACCTAGGTATTATTAGAAAAAAAGGTGCAGACTACCTGTTTTACCTCCTAATGGAAGCTATAATAGACAATTATTACATTGCTTATGATAAACTTACCGAAGCTAATATTGGTCTAGACAATTTAAATGAAACCAAACCAACACCTGAGTTTGCTTTAAAAGTTGAAAACAACAAAAGACAACTTAACCAAATTAAAAGAATGACTATTAGCATTAAAGATGCTATAAATCAACTAGAAAATATTGATTGTTTTGAGTTTGACATAAAGTATTTTATAGAAATTAAAGAACAAATTGGTTTAATGAGTGATGAAATTGATTTTAACCTAAACCAATTAGATAGCACTTTAAACCTAATGTTTAGTATACAAAACCATAGGTTAAACGAGGTAATGAAAACCTTAACTATATTTTCTGTAATTTTTATTCCGCTTACTTTTTTAGCTGGCATTTACGGTATGAACTTTAAAAATATGCCAGAACTACAAACTGAATATGGCTATTTTATATTATTAGGTGTTATGGTTTTGGTGTCTATAGTATCTATAATATTCATCAAAAGAAAAAAATGGTTTTCATAATTTCTCATCAAAATTTAAAATTGTTAACAAACCTCTTAAAAACGGTGTTAAAGAACCTTTAAAATTCTCTTTGTAAAGCGTAGAACTTGTTATATTTGGACATCAACCAAAATTAACATTTATGCGCCAACTATTGGTATCCTGCGTAATTTCTCTATTATGCATTAACTTAGGATTTTCTCAAGCCCCAAAAAAAAATTCATCTACAGAAATTTATCACTCTTTACAAAAGCTAAACTTTTTAGGTTCTGCGTTATACATTGCTGCTCATCCAGATGATGAAAATACCAGATTAATATCATACCTATCTAACAACGTAAAAGCCAAAACAGCATATTTATCTTTAACTCGCGGAGATGGCGGACAAAACTTAATTGGACCAGAAATTAGAGAGCAATTAGGTGTTTTACGTACTCAAGAATTGCTTGGTGCACGTAGTAAAGATGGTGGAGAGCAATTTTTCTCTAGAGCAAATGATTTTGGTTACTCTAAACACCCAGATGAAACTTTAGCCATTTGGAATAAAGAAGAAGTTTTAGGAGATGTTGTACAAATTATTAGGCAATATAAGCCAGATGTTATTATAAACAGATTTAACCACAGAACTCCTGGTACTACACACGGTCACCACACTACTTCTGCAATGCTAAGCGTAGAGGCTTTTGATTTGGTAAATGATGCTAATGCATATCCAGAACAATTAAAACTAACTGAAACTTGGCAACCAAAACGTATGTTTTTTAATACTTCATGGTGGTTTTATGGTAGTGAAGAAGCTTTTAATAAAGCTGACAAAAGTAAATTAATGAAATTAGATGTTGGTGTCTTTTACCCAATACTAGGTGTTTCTAATAATGAAATTGCTGCACTTGCTAGCAGTCAACATTTATGCCAAGGTTTTGGTAGAATATCTACAAGAGGTAGCCAAGATGAGTATATTGAGCTTTTAAAAGGTGATATGCCTAAAGGCGATGATATTTTTGAAGGCATTAATACTACTTGGTCTAGAATAGATGGTGGTGATGCTATTGGAAAAATACTAAACAAGGTTGAAGAAAATTTTAATTTCAAAAATCCGTCTTCACATTTACCAGAGCTTATAGAGGCTTATAAATTACTACAAAAATCTACAGATAAACACTGGAAAAATATTAAATCTAAAGAACTAGAAAATATTATTACTGCTGTAGCTGGTTTGTATTTAGAAGCAAATGCTAATTATACCAATAGTACGCCTTCTGGTAATTTTAAAGTATCTATAGAAGCGTTAAATAGAAGCACTGCAAACATTGTTTTAAAATCTGTAAACGTTGGTGCTACTACCCTAACGCCTAATATTTTGTTAGAAAACAACACAAAGCAAAACCTAACTTTAGATGTTGCTGTACCTGCAGATACAAAATACACTAGCCCTTATTGGTTAATGGAAAAAGGTACACTAGGTATGTACACTGTAAAAGATAAAAAACTAATAGGCAAACCAGAGACACCAAGAGCTTTTAATGCAGATTTTGAACTTAGTATTAACAATTACACTTTAACTATTACCAAACCTGTTGTTTATCACTACTCTAAACCAGACAAAGGAGAATTGTACAGACCTTTTGAAGTTTTACCGGAAGCTAGTGTTGGCATAAAAGATAAAGTTATTATTTTTTCTGATGAATCTTCAAAACAAATACCAGTAACAGTTAAGGCTTTAGCAGATGATATTTCTGGTGAAATAGAATTAACTTTTTCTAAAGGATGGAAAGTAGTTAATGCAAAACAAAATTTTAATATTAAAAAACGTGGAGACTCAAAAACAATTACATTTACTGTTACGCCTCCAAATAGCGAATCTGAAGGTTCTATTTTACCAGTTGTAAAAATTAATGGCAAAGAACTTAATAAAGAGCTTGTAGTTATATCTTATGATCATATACCTACACAATCTGTTTTATTACCGTCTGAAGCTAAAGTAGTACGTTTAGACATTAAAAAAACAGGAAAAAACATTGGTTACATTACTGGTGCAGGAGATAAAATCCCTGAGAGTTTAGAGCAAATTGGCTACAATGTTTCTATCATAGACCCTAACAACATCAATACTGCTTCATTAAAAGGTTTTGATGCTATTGTGGTTGGTATTAGAGCTTATAATGTAGTAGACCAATTAAAATTTAAACAACACTTTTTATTAGACTATGTTAAAAACGGAGGTAATTTAGTAATACAATATAATACAGCTGGCCGCAGCAAACTAGGTGTAGATAACCTTGCCCCTTACCCATTAGAACTTTCTAGAGACAGAGTTACTAATGAGTTTGCAGAAGTTACCATTTTAGCAAAAGATCATCCTGTGGTAAACACTCCAAACAAAATTACTCCTAACGACTTTAATAATTGGGTACAAGAACGTGGTTTATACTTTCCTAACAAATGGGGTAAAGAATTTACTCCTATTTTAGCAATGGCAGATAAAGGAGAAGAGGCAAAAAAAGGTAGTATTTTAATTGCTGCTTATGGAAAAGGAAATTACGTATATACAGGAATTAGCTTTTTTAGAGAATTACCTGCTGGTGTACCAGGGGCATATAAATTATTTGCCAATTTATTATCACTTCCTAAAAAAAAATAAAACACTATGAAAGATAAATTTATTTGGAAAAAAGAATATTCTTGGGTGTTACTATTAAACTTAATGTATGCCATTGTTTTTTTTATAATAATGAAAATTTACAATTAGTATGGCAGAAATAGATTGGTATTTACTTATTGGAACGCTACTATTTATTGTTGGTTTTGGCGTGTACAAAACAAAAGGAAGTAAAAATGTAAACGATTATGTTTTAGGTGGCAACCAGTCTAAATGGTGGACAATTGGGTTGTCTGTAATGGCTACACAAGCTAGCGCAATTACATTTTTATCTACTCCAGGACAAGCCTATAACTCAGGAATGGGCTTTGTGCAATTTTACTTTGGTTTACCATTAGCTATGGTAGTAATATGTATGGTTTTTGTACCATTATATCACAAACTAAAGGTATACACTGCTTATGAGTTTTTAGAAAACAGGTTTGATGTTAAAACCAGAACACTTGCTGCGTTTTTATTTCTAATTCAGCGTGGCTTAGCTGCTGGTATAACCATTTACGCTCCTTCTATTATTTTATCTGCAGTACTAGGTTGGGATTTAAGAATTTTGAATATTTTAATTGGTATTCTGGTTATAATTTACACCGTATCTGGCGGTACAAAGGCAGTAAGCGTTACCCAAAAACAGCAAATGTTTATTATTATGCTGGGTATGTTTGTGGCTTTTTATTTTATTTTAGATTATTTACCAGACGATATTACATTTAGCAAAGCCTTAAAGGTTGCTAGTGCAAGTGATAAATTAAATATTTTAGACTTTAGTTTAGACACACAGAGTAGGTACACTGTTTGGAGCGGATTAACTGGTGGATTTTTCCTGTTTATGTCTTATTTTGGTACAGATCAAAGTCAGGTACAGCGTTATTTATCTGGTAAATCAGTAAGAGAGAGTCAGCTTGGTTTAATTTTTAATGGGATTTTAAAAATTCCAATGCAATTTTTTATTTTATTGGTTGGTGTAATGGTATTTGTGTTTTATCAATACAACGTATCTCCTTTAAACTTTAACCCTGCTGCTACTGCTAAAGTAGAAAACTCTATTCACGCAGAAGACTACAAACTTTTACAGGAAGAACACAAGTACATAACAGAGCAAAAAGTAGTTGCTCAAAATAAATTATCTGTAGCAATAGACCAAAACAATATTAGGGCGCAAAAGAAAGCTAAAAATGAAATTATAAGCCTAAATGAGCAAGAAAAGTTAGGTAGAGATGCAGGTAAAAATTTAATTAAGCAAGCAGATGATTCTGTAGAAACAAATGATACAGATTATGTTTTTATTCATTTTATATTAAACTACTTACCACAAGGAATTATAGGTCTTTTACTTGCCGTAATATTGTCTGCTGCTATGTCTTCAACAGCATCAGAACTTAATGCTTTGGGTACTATTAGCGCTTTAGATATCTATAAAAGGAGTATTAAACAAGGAGAAACAGAAGAACACTACGTTAAAGCATCTAAAGTACTAACACTAATTTGGGGTATTTTAGCCATATTAATTGCCTGTGTAGCTAGCTTGTTTGATAATTTAATACAATTGGTTAACATTATAGGTTCTATTTTTTACGGTAACGTGTTGGGCATATTTTTACTAGCGTTCTTTTTTAAATATGTAAAAGGTAATGCCGTATTTGTTGCTGCAATTATTACGCAGGTTATTGTAATATTTGGTTGGGCTTTTGATTGGATGTCTTACCTATGGCTAAATGCCTTTGGCTGTGCTTTAGTAATTTCTATAGCAATAATGTTAGAGGGTTTTGACCGAATGATGAAAACCGAAAACGAAATGAAAATATAAAATTTCATCTACAAAAAAGCCCGTAAAACAATTGTTTTACGGGCTTTTACTATTTTAAAAATAGAGCTTATTTAGCTCCCCACTCTTTTAAAGAGTCTTCGTTCATTTTTATGTAATCTGCATTACCAGCTTCTTTAGAACCAGCTAAAGATTTTTTAGCAGTTTCAATGGCTTTTTTCTTATCACCAGCCTTAGCATAAATTAAAGACAATTGTCTTAATTGGTAAAAAGCAGGTTTCTCCATCATACTCATAGCTTTCTCCATCCAAGTTTTTGCTTGGTTAATATCTTTACCAGCTTCTTTATAATAAACAGCAGCAGCATAGTAGTCTTGTGCACTTGGGCCATTCATTGTTTTAGTAATTGCAGCAGTAACTGTTTTATCTGTTGGTACATCAAACTTAGCACCTACATATACATCTTCCCATAAAATACCTAATACAGCAGAACTAGCTGTTAAATCATCAAAAGTCATTGTAAAAGTTTCAATTTTCATAGGCATTTTTACAACATCTGCTTTAACTGTAGCAGCAACTTTAGCATTGTCCCAAGCTTTAGGTGTTCCCCAATTGTTAGTATCTGCATAAAAAATAATTTCCCAAGAGCTTTCTCCTGGTTTAGTAAACACCGCATAAGAACCAGCTTTTACTTCTTTACCACCTATAGTAACGTTGTTACTAAAAGTAATTGTTGTGTTTTTGTTAGCTCCTGTTCTCCATAATTTAGAAAAAGGTACTAGGTTACCAAAAACTTCTCTTCCTCTCATAGATGGTCTAGAGTATTCTAAAGTAACATCTGTTAAACCTACTTTTTGTTCTATTTTAGTAAACGGACTAGGTTGTGGTGTTTCAATTTGTGCTTGTACTCCTGTTAAGGCAAACACAGCAACTAATACTAATGCAATTTTTTTCATTTGATTTATAGTTTTTTAAGTTTCTTCAAAATTAAGGCACACCTATCCCTTTAAATGTTAACAAAACCTTAAATTTTATTACATAAAATTACTTAAAAAACAACACACTAATTGGCGTTTAACTTATAAATACTTGCGCTAGCACCTAATTTTGTAAAAGACTCAGAAGATAAATAATAAGTGCCATCTGTATAAGTAGTTACCCCTTCCATTTGCACAAAACCCAAGTCTAACTGTGTCTTTTTAACAGTCCCTGTAAACAAATTATTAGCACTACTATTTTCTATTTCAACCACAAACGGCATCATAAACATATTATAACCAACCAAAAGTACGCTGTTATCTTGTTTATTATAAGTTGCACCCGTTACCAAGCCTTTTGTGTTGTATTCACCCACTTTTGTTGCCACACATTTACCTGGTTTTACAGGAATTTTATAAGCGCTAGTTTTCTTCTCTCTCCATTGCTTAGTTAAAATATAAAGCTCGTTATTTTTACAAAACATAGCTTCTGCATCAAAATTACTACTGCTTTTACGCGTGTTATTCTTTTTATCTGGATAGTTAAAATAAATTTTTTCTGCTGTTACTTTACTTAATGTTCTTATATCTTTTTTAGATAATTTATATACCACAAGGTCTTCTCTGTCTCCCCAATAATTTCCAAAATCACCCACATAAATATAATTTTGGTCTTGGGCCAAATCTTCCCAATCAATATTTTTAGCATTTACTACTTCTATCTCTTTCTCTACCTTAAATGTTTTTTTATTAAGTTGATATAAGATTGGTGCATTACCAGAATCGTTGTGAGAAATTAAAGTATCATCAAAATAAAGTAAACCTGATGACTCTGAAACAGCTTCTGGTAAAACGCCTACTAAAGAACTGGTAAATTGACCAAAAAAAGCGCCTAATGCCAAAGCAGAAATATATAACAGTGTTAACTTAACCTTCATTAATAAATACTTAATTTATAATTAGATGCAAAGCTACGTGTAACTTACAAGACTATAAATAGTTTTAAGTAAAAGCTAACATTTTAGAGTTCAAAATAGCAGTAAAACAGACATAAAAACAATTTTGTCTAATCTTTTAGTGAAATAGTTAGACATTTTTGTATCTTTGTTTTAGAAATACAAAAATTATGGCAAAGAAAAAGAAGATTACAGCAGAGGATATTATAAGTTTTTATATGGATTATGTATTAGAAAACGAAAAGCAACCGTCTTCTGTATACAAGTTTTCTAAGTCAAATAATTTTGATGAGGCTATTTTTTATAATTTCTTCAACTCTTTTGAAACATTAGAAAAAGAAGTTTTTAACGCTTTTTACAATTACACTATTAAAGCTTTAGAAGCAGATAAAGCATATTTAGACTTTAATAACAGAACAAAATTATTAAGCTTTTACTATACTTTTTTTGAGATGCTTACCGCAAACAGAAGTTATGTAGTATATGCTTTAAGTAAGCATAAGAACAAATTAAAGTATGTAGGTATTTTGTCTAAACTTAAAGAAAGTTTCACAAATTATATTACACATTTAGAAATTGAAACAATTGATCTTAAGCAAGAAAAATTAGAAAAAATTCAGCAAAAAACACTTAATGAATCTGCTTGGATACAATTGCTAATTACAATAAAGTTTTGGTTAGATGATACTTCATCTTCATTTGAAAAAACAGATATATTTATTGAAAAAAGTGTTAATACCACGTTTGATTTACTAGACACTAAACCCTTACAAAGTATTATAGATCTAGGAAAGTTTATTTATAAAGAAAAAATTAATATGAACTTGTAAGCCTATGAAAACTATAGACACAATACCTACATCTAAAATACAACGTGCCAGTAAGTTGGTTACTACAGGCGCAAAAGTTGGTGTTAATTACTTAAAATACTACGGAGATAAATTAACAAAAACTGAAATAGAAGCTAAAGAGCGTTTAAATAAAAACAATGCAGAAGATATTTATGATAGTTTAAAACAGCTTAAAGGGAGTGCTTTAAAAGTTGCGCAAATGTTAAGTATGGAAAAAAGTATACTGCCACAAGCGTACGTAGAGAAGTTTTCGTTAGCGCAATTTTCTGTTCCACCATTGTCTGCTCCTTTAGTACAAAAAACATTTAAAAAATATTTTGGCAAAACTCCAAATGAAATTTTTGATACGTTTAATATTAACTCTGTAAACGCAGCCAGTATAGGACAAGTACATTATGCAGAAGCTAACGGCAAAAAATTAGCCGTAAAAATTCAGTACCCTGGTGTAGCAGACAGCATTTCTACAGATTTAGCTATGGTTAAACCTATAGCTATAAAAATGTTTAATATAAAAGGAAAAGACTCAGATAAATATTTTGCAGAAGTAGAAAACAAGCTTATTGAAGAAACCAATTACCTTTTAGAGATGAAGCAGAGTAAAGAAATGGCTAGAGCCTGTGAGCATATACCAAACTTAAGATTTCCGGAGTATTATGAACAATTTTCATCGGAACGTATTATTACTATGGATTGGATGACTGGCGAGCACTTAAGCGAGTTTACTGCCCATAATACAAACCAAAATAAAGCTAACATAATTGGCCAAGCACTATGGGACTTTTATATGTACCAAATGCACGTACTACGCAAAGTACATGCAGATCCGCACCCCGGAAATTTTTTAATTTCTAAAGAGGGTAATTTAATTGCTTTAGATTTTGGATGTATTAAAGAGGTCCCTAGCAATTTTTACACTCCTTATTTTGAACTGGCTAAACCAGAGATTATTAACAATCCTGTTTTATTTTCACAAAAAATGCATCAGTTAGAAATATTAAAAAAAGAAGACTCTAAAGAAGAAGTTGCTTTTTTCTCTGATCTTTTTTTTGAAATGTTAAGTTTATTCACAAAACCTTTTCACAATAAAACGTTTGATTTCTCTGACCCTGTTTTCTTTAACCAAATTGCAGAACTTGGCGAAAAATATAGCAAAAGTACAGAGCTACGTAAAATGAACGGAAACAGAGGTTCTAAACACTTTATTTACATAAACAGAACATTTTTTGGACTTTATAACCTAATGTTTGATTTAAAATCTAAAGACATTAAAATAAACAACTATTTATCGCTCTAAAAAAAATGATAAAATACAGTACAAACAATATAAAAGAACTAGAGCACTTGTATAAAATTAATTTAATAAACAGTGCTACAGGTTACAAATCTGCCAACTTAATTGGCACAAAATCTGTAAAAGGCCAAGAAAATATTGCTGTCTTTAGTTCAGTAATTCACCTTGGGTCTAATCCTGCATTATTAGGTTTTATTTGCAGGCCAACGACAGTACCTAGGCATACTTACAAAAATATAATAGAAACTAAAACATACACAATAAACCACATACACCAAGATATTTTAGAAGATGCACACCATACTTCTGCTAAATATCCAGAAGATGTATCTGAGTTTACTAAAACAAAACTAACACCCGAATATAAAGACAATTGCACTGCTCCATTTTTAAAAGATGCTCCTGTACAATTGCAATTAAAATTTATAGAAGAGTTGCCTATTGCTGCTAATGATACCATTTTAGTGATTGGAGAAATTATTAATTTATATGTAAAAGAAAATCTTTTGCAACAAGATGGATTGATAGATTTAGCAAAAGGTAATGTGGCTGCCATTAACGGATTAGATACTTATGCTATACCAAAAACAAATACAAGATTTGAATACCAAAGACCAAAATAACAAATGAAAATACTAGTAACAGGTACAACAGGCTATATAGGCAAAAGATTGGTGCCCCTTTTAATAGAAGAGGGCCACAAAGTTGTATGTGTTGTTAGAGATAAATTAAGAGCAGAAGAATGGTATAAAAACGAACCTTTAATTACTGTTGTTGAAGCTGACTTTTTACAAAAAGATACGCTATCAACAATACCAAAGGATATAGACATAGCTTATTATTTAATTCACTCTATGTCCAATTCCTCAAGTAATTTTAAATCTCTAGAAGAAGAATGTGCTATTAATTTTAAAAATTATATAGAAGAAACAAACACCCAGCAAGTAATTTATTTAAGCGGTATTACCAACGACCCAAAACTATCTATGCACCTATCTTCTAGAAAGTTGGTAGAAGAAACACTTGCATCTAACAAATATGCTCTTACTACATTTAGAGCTGGTATTATTGTGGGATCTGGTAGTTCTTCCTTTGAAATCATTAGAGATTTGGTTGAAAAATTACCCATTATGGTTGCTCCTAAATGGTTAGATACTAAAACACAACCATTAGCTGTTAGAGATGTACTTCTATTTTTATCTAAAGCAATAGTAAAAAAAGAATTATACAATAAAGGCATAGACATTTTTGGCCCAGATGTACTAACTTACAAACAAATGCTATTGCAATTTGCAGAGGTTAGAGGTCTTAAAAGAAGTATAATTACTGTACCTGTAATGACTCCTAAACTATCGTCTTACTGGTTATATTTTGTTACTTCTACATCGTACAAATTAGCAACTACATTGGTAAAAAGTATGGGTGTAGAAATTATTGGGAAACCAAGTGATATTAATTCCATTTTAAATATAAAACCAATTACATACAAAGAAGCTGTACAATTAGCTTTTGAAAAAATAGAACAAAATAGTATTTTATCTAGTTGGAAAGACTCCATTATAAGTAGCGGAAGGCTAAAAGCCAACTTACACAAATATATAAACGTACCAAAATATGGTTGTTTTACAGATTATAAAGAGCGTAAGGTTACTAATAAAACAAAGACTATTAATAAAATTTGGGCTATAGGTGGCCCCACAGGATGGTATTATGGTACTATTTTATGGAAATTTAGAGGCTATTTAGACAAGTTATTTGGCGGCATAGGCTTACGTAGAGGAAGAACTAGCTCTACAGATTTAAGTGCTGGTGATGCTCTTGATTTTTGGCGTGTAATATTTGCAGATAAAGAACAACAAAAATTGTTGTTGTACGCTGAAATGAAGTTACCTGGAGAGGCTTGGTTAGAATTTAAGATTGAAGAAAACATACTTAAACAAACAGCTACATTTAGACCAAGAGGTTTAGCTGGTAGGTTGTACTGGTATAGCGTACTCCCTTTTCATATGTTTATTTTTAATGGAATGATTAACAAATTAGTGGCAAAATGAGCTTAAGCATACAACAAATAGATCGTGTAATAGAAATGGCGTGGGAAGATAGAACCACTTTTGATGCTATTAAATTTCAGTTTGGCTTGTCTGAAAAAGAAGTGATTACATTAATGCGCACAGAAATGAAACCAAGTAGTTTTAAAATGTGGCGCAAACGGGTTCAAGGACGCAAAACAAAGCACGCAAAACTAAGAACATTCGTTAGCGGTCGCTTTAAATGTAGCAGACAAAAGCATATTACCAATAACACTATAAGTAAAAGATATTAAATAAACTGTTTTTTATTAATAATAAGTAGTTTATTGCCATAATTATTATATATTATAATGAGTATAGATACAATAAATTTAGCAAGCATTTCTAACAATATCTCTGTAGAAGATATTGGAGACGATCACTTGTTTACAGGTTTAGAAACACCTTTAAGACCAGATGCTTTTGCATTGTCTGATGAAGAAAAAAAGGAAAAAATAGAAAACCTTTTTGGGCAAATTATGGACGTTATGGGCTTAGATTTAACAGACGATTCTTTGCTAGGAACACCAAAACGTGTTGCAAAAATGTACATTGATGAAATTTTTTGTGGTTTAAACCCTAAAAATAAGCCAAAAATTGCTTTATTTGAAAATAAATACCAATATAACCAAATACTTGTTGAAAAAAACATTACTTTTTACTCTAATTGTGAGCATCATTTTGTTCCAATTATTGGCAAAGCACATGTAGCGTACAAATCTTCTGGCAATGTAATAGGCTTGTCTAAATTAAACAGAATTGTACAATACTACGCTAAAAGACCACAAGTTCAAGAGCGCTTAACCAACCAAATTGGCGTGGAGCTCCAAAAAATATTAAATACAGAAGACGTTGCTGTCATTATAGATGCCAAACATTTATGTGTAGCATCTAGAGGTGTAAAAGATGACACCTCTACAACAGTAACTGCTTTTTATGGTGGTGAGTTTAACAACGCCACAAAAATAACAGAAATACAAAACTATTTAAAACATTAACAATATGGAGATTATAGATAAAGCATTAGAGTTTGAGAAAAGAAAGATGAAGTCATTATCTAACAGCGAAAGAGTTGAAATTTCTCGTGAAGCTAAATCCCTTATTCTTGAGCTTAATACAATTTATAAAGAAAATAAGGACGAAGAAATTATGGATTTAATGAAACGTCTTACTGCAATAAAACGTAAAGTAGAGAAAAGGCTAAATATGCAGCCACTACCATAGTGTAGTTAACAAAAAACACCCTAAAATATTTGTACATAATTGGCAAACTATACTTGTCCAACAGGTATTCCTTTGCTCTAATTTAAAATAATACTAATGAAAACTACTGTTATTGTTGGGGGTAGCAAAGGAATAGGATTTGCTATTACTAAAGAGCTTATTAGCACACAAAAAGTTATTGTTATTAGCAGAACTGCACCAAAGTTAGAGCACCAAAACCTAACACATTTTAGCTGTGATATACTTACAGATAATTTACCAGAAATAGATGCTATAGACAACCTTATTTACTGTCCTGGTAGTATTAATTTAAAACCTATTGGACGTTTAAGTATAGATGACTTTAAGGAAGATTTTGAAATTAATGTTATTGGCGCTGTAAAAACCATTAAACATTATTTAAATATTTTAAAAAATGGTACAAACCCATCTATAGTACTATTTAGTACCGTTGCCACAAAACTTGGTATGCCATACCACGCTAGTATTGCTACCGCAAAATCTGGTGTAGAAGGTTTAGTTAAATCTTTAGGAGCAGAATTAGCACCTACCATACGTGTTAACGCTATTGCACCTACAGTAACTAATACAGATTTAGCTGCTAAATTATTGCGTAATGATAAAATGATTGAAAATATTAAAGAAAGACATCCTTTAAAGCGTTTTTTAGACCCTACAGATGTTGCACATATGGCCAGCTTTTTAATTAGTGAAAAAACACAAAGCATTTCTGGCCAAATACTGGAAGTAGATTGTGGAATTGTAAATTTTAAACTCTAAAATGAAACCATTACTTATGATAACATTACTCACTATATTTTCTTCATGCTCATCTAAACATAAAGCAAAACCCAACACTAGTATTTACAATATTAAAGTAATGGGTTTAGAAGGTAAACCTATTAATTTGGAAGATTACAAAGGTAAAAAGATACTTTTTGTAAACGTTGCCTCTAAATGTGGTTTTACAGGTCAGTATGAAGAATTACAGAAACTTTATGATACCTATAAAAACAATTTAATGATAATTGGTGCACCTTGTAACCAATTTGGCGGTCAAGAATCTGGCACAGAAGAAGAAATTAAAACTTTTTGCCAGAGAAATTATGGTGTTACATTTTTAATGACTGAAAAATTAGAAGTTAAAGGCAGTAACCAACACCCATTATATGCCTGGCTTACTAAAAAAGAGCTTAACGGTAATACAAATACTTCTGTTAAATGGAATTTTCAGAAATATTTAATTGATGAAGACGGGAATTTTGTAGACTACTACTACTCTACTACAAGTCCCTTAAGCAAAAAAATAACAAAACATTTAAAACCATAAATATGTTTGGATTATTTAAAAAGAAATCACCTGTAGAAAAATTACAAGAGCAATACAAAAAACTGATGAAAGAGTACCATGCTCTTTCTGTTAGTAACCGTAGCGCTAGTGATGCTAAATTTGCAGAAGCAGAGGTTATACAAGACAAAATAGCGCTGTTAATGAAAAATGAAAATGAAATTAGCTAAATATATTACTCTATTTTTAATACTAAATTTTAGTGCTTTAGCATTAGGTGTATTGTTAATGGATAACGGAGCGCAATCTAATTGGTACTCACAACTAAATAAAGCTCCTTGGACGCCTCCAGGATGGGTTTTTGGTGCTGCCTGGACCTTCATTATGATTTGTTTTGCAGCTTATTTAGGTTTTTTAGCCAAACAGAGTAAAAACTTTAAGTTTATTTTACTTTTTGCCATACAATGGTTTTTAAATGTTGGATGGAATTTTGCCTTTTTTAATCAACATTACATAAGTATAGGTTTAGTACTAATTACAGCATTAACTTTACTAGTAATTTATATGTTTTACAAGTACAAGTCTATAGTTAAAAATATATCAATATTAATTTTACCATATATTATTTGGTTGTGTATAGCTACATCATTAAATGCATATATTTTAATTTATAACTAAATATGAAAATCTATACATTACATAAAAAACAAAAATTACCTATTACTATAGATCAAGCCTGGGAGTTTTTATCTAAACCAGAAAATTTAAAAACAATTACGCCAGATTATATGGGCTTCTTCATTTTATCTGGTGCAGATAGGCCAATGTATCAAGGACAAATAATACAATACATAGTAACACCTGTACTAGGTATAAAAACCAAATGGGTAACAGAAATTACGCATATGGTAAAAAATAAGTATTTTGTAGACGAGCAAAGATTTGGCCCTTATGCGTTATGGCACCATAAACATTTTATTAAGGAAGTAGAAGGTGGTATAGAAATGGAGGATATTATAGATTATAAAGTACCTTTTGGAATATTAGGACAATTAATACATCCTTTTTTAGTAAAACCCAAACTAGAAGAAATTTTTGAATACAGAAAAGAAAAATTAGAGTCCTTATTCGGTATTTTAAAGTAAAAAAAGTAACACTACTCTAAAAATAGTAGCTCCTTTATTGTTTTTTTTACTATTTTAAATGATAGTACGTAAACTAACCACAACCCTAAATTACAACCAAATGATTGATATTATAAGGCTTATGTTTGAGTTTGGTTCGCTAATTGTTTTTAGTTTACTCCATATTATTATATACCCATCATTTAATTATTTCTCTAAAGAAGAATTAGTAAATTGGTATAGAGATAAGAGAGACCAAATATACTTATTTGCTATACTTTTAGGACCTATACACCTTACTTCTATAATTTTGCAGTTGGTACACAAACAAGACTTATACACCATTGTTAGCTCTATAACTATTTGTGCATTGTGGGTACAACATTATGTAATTATTGAGGCAAACCACGCTATAATAATTAAAGGTGTTGGTTCTTTAGAAAAAGCCAAACGTGCTATAAAAAACAACAACCTAATAAGAATTATTATATTAACATTCTTATTAGGTTGGACTATTTTAAAAACTGTACAGAGTACAAATTTTTGGTTAGTTACAAACTAGTTAAACTCGCGTAATTTTTGCTCCAATAGCTCTTAAACGCTCGTCTATATTTTCATAACCTCGGTCTATTTGTTCTATGTTGTGTATTGTAGAGGTTCCTTTTGCAGATAATGCTGCAATTAACAAAGATACCCCTGCTCTAATATCTGGAGACACCATTGTTGTTGCTTTTAATGTAGATTTAAAATCGTGACCAATAACTGTTGCCCTGTGCGGATCACACAAAATAACTTTTGCTCCCATATCTAGTAATTTATCTACAAAAAATAAACGGCTTTCAAACATTTTTTGGTGTATTAACACTTCACCTCTTGCCTGTGTAGCTACAACTAATATAATACTTAACAAATCTGGTGTTAAGCCTGGCCAAGGTGCATCTGCTATTGTTAAAATAGAACCATCTATATAATTTTGTATTTCATACCCATCTTTATGCTCTGGTATATAAATATCATCACCTTTACGTTCTAGTGTAATACCTAATTTTCTAAATACAGTTGGTATTTGCCCAAGATCATCCCAACTAACATTTTTAATAGTAAGCTCACTTTTTGTCATAGCAGCAAGACCAATCCAGCTACCAATTTCAATCATATCTGGTAACATTCTGTGTTCTGTACCGCCAAGCTCATCTACACCTTCAATAACCAATAAATTAGAGCCTACACCTGTAATTTTTGCCCCCATACGGTTAAGCATTTTACATAGCTGTTGTAAATATGGTTCACAGGCTGCGTTGTATATTGTAGTTGTTCCTTCTGCTAAAACAGCCGCCATTACTATGTTTGCTGTTCCTGTTACAGAGGCTTCATCTAAAAGCATGTAAGTACCTTTTAACTTATCTGCCTCTACTCCGTAAAAATACTCTTCTTTATTGTATCTAAATTTAGCGCCTAGGTTAATAAAACCTTCAAAATGCGTATCTAATCTTCTACGGCCAATTTTATCTCCGCCTGGCTTAGGTATGTATCCTTTTCCAAAACGTGCTAATAACGGCCCAACAAGCATAATAGAACCACGTAAACCACGACCATCTTCCTTAAATTGGTCTGACTGTAAGTAATCTAAATTTACATCATCTGCCTTAAAAGTGTAAGATCCTTTACCTCTTTTCTGGATTTTCACACCCAAATCTTCCAATAAAGCTATAAGTTTATTTACATCTACAATATCTGGTATGTTATTAATTTGCACCTCTTCTGGTGTTAATAATACCGCACATAGTATTTGTAATGCTTCGTTTTTTGCTCCTTGCGGAGTAATTTCTCCTTGCAGACGTTGACCGCCTTCAATTTTAAATGTCCCCATTAAAGACTATATTATTTAGTACCGTTTTTTACCTCGGTTGTTGTTATTTCTCTGATTATTTTTTCCGTTTGTATATCTAGTGTTAGATTTTGCAACCCTATTCTTTAAAAACTGACCACTATCTGTTAGTGTTTCATTTTTTGCTGCTAAATCTATTCTGCCATCACTTAACTCATATAAATGATTAAAAATAGCACTATCATCTACAACATCTTTATTCCAATTTAGGTAGCACTTTTTCATGTGATTAGCAATTGCATACTCTAAACCATCTCTCATATCTCCTTTTTCCCATTCTACAGCAACATCTATCATACGCTTAATGTTATTACCGTAAAATCTGTATTTCGGAAAGTTTTGAGGATATTCTAATGGTTCTGGACGCTCTTGCAACATTTCCTTTGTTGTTATTGGAAAAGGAGATTCTACGTCTAATTTAAAATCTGACATTATAAATAACTGATCCCAAAGCTTATGCTGAAAATCTGGCACATCTCTAAGGTGAGGCTGCAAATTACCCATAACGCTAATTATAGCTTTAGCCACTTTGTTGCGTTCTTCTGCATCTTCTATAGATACTGCGTAGTCTACCATTTTTTGAAAATGACGACCATATTCTGGAATAATGAGCTGGTCTCGCTCAGTATTATACTGTAAGTTTTCTACTAAATTCAAACTAAAAAAGATTTATGCTAATTTATATTCTAAACGTGAAGTTATACGCTTAGGTTCTGCAAAGTACTAAAATAAATAAAACAAACACCATTTATAGGTGGTTTTATAAAGATATTACTCCTTTTATTTTACCAACTTCTGTATATTTTGCTATAACAGCATCCGGATTTTTTAAATTCACAGTTACAGAAACGCTTGTATATTTACCGTTTTTAGACTTTTTAGACTCTATAACTGCTCCTGTATTATTAAAAACTTCTTCTATTTGCTTAAATTTTTCTACATCTGTAGGAATAATAAATTTATACAGGTAATTAGATGGCCAACTGTTGTTTAACTCTAGTTGTTCCTTTAACCTTGCATAAAATTCTTCTGGATTATCCTTGTTCATACTTTATTTTTTACAAATATAATGTAATACTGTATTTTATACTACTTTTTGTGTAGTTCCTATTTTAGTTATCTTTGTAACATTAATTTTGCATATTGAAACCAAAAAAGATAGTTATTACAGGCGGTCCTAGTACAGGAAAAACAACAGTTATTAATAAAATAGATGCTCTTGGGTATACTTGTTTACATGAAATATCTAGAGATGTTACCTTAGCTGCCAGAGAAGAAGGTATTACGCAACTTTTTTTAACTAATCCTTTATTATTTAGTGATAAGTTGTTAGAAGGGCGCATAAAACAATACCAAAATGCCAATGAGCTAAACAAGGATATTGTTTTTCTTGATCGTGGTGTACCAGACGTTGTTGCTTATTTAAACGGAACAGACATTGCTTATGGTGATAATTACAACCAAGCTTGTACAAATACAAAATATGATGTTGTTTTTATTTTTCCGCCTTGGGAAGAAATTCACTCTAACGACAATGAAAGGTATGAGGATTTTGAAGAAGCTAAAAGGCTGCATAATTTGTTAGATAAAACATATAGAGATTTTGGCTACACTCCTATTATTGTACCAACAGGTACTGTAGAAGAGCGTACTAATTTTATTTTAAAAACTCTAAATATTAGCTAGTGCATAAGAGTCCGCAAGATATTTTACAACAATACTGGGGCTATGCCAGCTTTAGGGGCTCGCAACAAAAAATAATTGCTGCTGTTTTAGAGCAAAAAGATGTTTTAGCTTTATTACCTACTGGAGGAGGAAAATCTGTTTGCTACCAAGTACCCGCTCTATTACAAGAGGGCATTTGCATTGTAGTATCTCCCTTAATTGCTTTAATTGAAGACCAAGTAAATAGCTTAAAAGATAAAGGCATAAAGGCATTGGCACTTACCGGAGGTATTTCTTTTGAAGAGGTAAACAACCTTTTAGATAATTGCGTTTTTGGCAACTACAAATTTTTGTACTTATCACCAGAGCGTTTACAACAAGACTTGGTTAAAGAGCGCTTACAACAAATGAATGTAAACCTCATTGCAATTGATGAGGCACATTGTATTTCTCAATGGGGAAACGATTTTAGGCCTGCATACCAAAATTGTAGTACACTAAGAGACATTTTTCCTATTGTACCAGTTATTGCTTTAACTGCTACAGCTACTAAAAAAGTAGCATTAGATATTACAGAAAATCTTCAGTTTAGAAACTCTTTAACTATAAAAGATTCTTTCTCTAGAGATAATATTACATATAAGGTTTTATGGACAGAGGATAAAATGTACCAATTAAAACAACTTTGTGCACAAACCAATAATAGTGCTATTGTTTATGTTAGAACCAGAAGATTAGCAGAACAAATATCTAACTACCTAAACACAAACGGATTTGCTACTACTTTTTTTCACGGTGGTGTTCCTAAAAAAGATAAAAAAACAGTACTAAATAACTGGCTAAATAATACTACCAAAATTATAGTAGCTACCAATGCTTTTGGTATGGGTATAGATAAACCAGATGTTCGTTTGGTTGTACACTACCAAATTCCAGATAGTATAGAAAATTATTACCAAGAAGCTGGTAGAGCTGGTAGAGACCAACAAGAGTCTAGTGCTATTTTACTTTTAAACAAAGAAGATGAAAACCAGGTTAAACAACAATTTTTAAGTGTTTTACCAAATATTGCTTTTTTAAAACACCTATATAATAAGTTAAACAACTATTTTCAGATATCATATGGTGAGGATACACAAGAGACTTTTCAATTAAACTTTAATAATTTTTGCAATACATATAAGTTAAAAGGAATGCTAACTTATAATGCACTAAAAATATTAGATCAACACTCTGTAATATCATTAGTAGAAAACTACAATAAACAAGCCACTGTACAATTTATAGCTAATAAGCCTACACTTAACCAATACCTAAGTACCCACCACAAACTTGTACCAATTATACAAGCGTTATTAAGAACCTATGGTGGTATTTTTGAGTATCCTATTAAAATTAACACCTCTTTACTAGCTAAAAAAATTACAGTTGATGAGAATACAATTCTTCAAGCATTAGAAAAGCTTCAAAAAGATGAAATTGTAAATTACACTGCACAAAATAGCGATTTAGAACTTACATTTTTAGTTCCTAGAGAAGATGACCAAACAATTAATTCATTCTCTAAAAAAGTAAAAGAATTACAACAGGTTAAAATAAATAATATTGATGCTATACTGCAGTACATTAATAATGATAAAATTTGCAGAAATGTACAACTACTAGCCTATTTTGGTGAAAAAAAAGAAAAATGCGGCAAGTGCGATGTGTGTATTAGTAAAGGCCCCAGCACTAGCAATAGTATTTTAGAGCTCATAACATCAGAAATAATAGATAAACTAAAAAATAACAATTTAAGTTCTAGAGAATTAATACAATTATTACCTTACAGACAAGAAACAGTTTTAGAAGCTTTACAACTTTTATTAGAAGATAACAAAATAGATATTAACACAGAAAATAAATATACCCTACAATAATATGAGTAATTTACGTATTGTTTTTATGGGAACGCCAGACTTTGCCGTTACCATTTTAAATAGTTTAATACAACACAAATACAATGTGGTTGGTGTAATTACAGCTCCAGACAAGCCAGCTGGGCGTGGTAGAAAAATACACACTTCTGCAGTAAAACAATATGCAGAGAAAAACAACCTTACTATTTTACAACCTACAAACCTAAAGGCGCCTGCTTTTATAGAAGAATTAAAAGCTCTTGAGGCTAACTTACAAATTGTTGTTGCATTTAGGATGTTACCTAAAGTGGTTTGGCAAATGCCTAAATATGGCACATTTAATTTGCACGCTTCTTTATTACCACAATACCGCGGTGCCGCTCCTATTAATTGGGCTATTATAAACGGGGAGCCAGAAACTGGTGTTACTACTTTTTTTATAGATGATAAAATTGACACAGGAGAAACTATTCTACATAAAAAAACAAACATTTCTGCTACTGAAAATGCTGGCGCATTGCACGACAAGCTTATGCATTTAGGAGCAGAACTTGTTATAGAAACTGTAGAGTTAATAGAAAAAGAAGAAGTAACTACAAAAAAGCAAGAAGAAAATAGCAATTTAAAATTAGCTTACAAGATACATAAAGACACCTGTAAAATAGATTGGACAGCAGATGCCACAAAAACCTACAACTTAATAAGAGGTCTTAGTCCGTATCCTGCAGCTTGGACTACTTTATATAATAATGATAGTAAAATAGATTTAAAAATTTACACTACAGAATTAATAGAAGAAACACATAACCTAAACCCCGGAAAATTAGTTTTTGATAAAAAAACTATAAAAGTAGCCGTACCTAATGGGTACATAAAATTGTTAGAAATACAGCTTTCTGGTAAGCGAAGAATGAAAACTAGCGATGTTTTAAACGGTTTACAATTAAAAGAAACCGCATATTTAGACTAGCTAAGCCCATTTTTAACATAAAAAGACGTAGAAAAAGCCCTACTTTATTAACAAACAGTCTTAGTTATTAACAAAATGATGCATTTCCCTGCAATTTACTTGCGTTAACGTTAAATCCATATAAATTTGTTAGTAGAATATAAGTTATTAAAAACAACAATTAATTTAATTTAATTATGAACAAAACAGAATTAATCGATGCTATGGCAGCTGACGCTGGCATCACTAAAGCAGCAGCAAAAAAAGCATTAGAATCTTTTTTAGGAAACGTAGAAGGATCACTTAAAAAAGGTGACAGAGTTTCTTTAGTTGGTTTTGGATCTTGGTCTGTGACTAGAAGAGAAGCAAGAGACGGTAGAAACCCACAGACTGGTAAAACTATCAAGATTGCAGCTAAAAACGTTGTTAAATTTAAAGCAGGTACTGAGTTAAGCAACTCTGTAAACTAAGCTTTACTTTTGTAAAATATAAAAGCGCTTCTACCTGTAGAAGCGCTTTTTTTTGTGTGGTTACCTTTTATATCTCATAAAAATTATTTAATTTAATTGAATAAACACTATAATATGCCAATAAACCAACCACAAAAAGGAAACCTCCTTATAGCAGAACCATCACTAACTGGTGATGTTTCTTTTAATAGGTCTATAGTATTATTAGCAGAACACAATAATGATGGCTCTGTAGGCTTTATTCTAAACAAGCCTTTAGAATATACCATTAATGACCTTGTAGATGATATAAAACCCTCTTTTAGAGTTTATAACGGCGGCCCCGTAGAACAAGACAACCTTTACTTTATACATAAGGTACCAGACCTTATAGAAGGCAGTATAGAAATATCTAATGGTATTTTTTGGGGTGGTGACTTCCAAAAAATTGTTGGTTTAATCAACAACAACATTATTACCCAAAATGATATTCGTTTTTTCTTAGGATATTCTGGTTGGGATTCTATGCAATTAGACTATGAGTTAACGTCAAAATCTTGGATAATTGCCACAAACGAGCACAAAAGTCTAATTTTAGAAAAATGCACCAATAACCTATGGAAAGAAAAAATGGACCAATTAGGAGGTGATTACCTTTTATGGTCTAATGCTCCAGAAAACCCTGCTTTAAACTAAGACAACCTAGCTATTGCATTTAGTTTTCCTAATAAATCTTTAGCAACAGTATTAGCGTATTCTTTTTTCCTGTATTTTGTAATGGATTGTATGCCTGTAATTGCATTTGTTACAAACAACTCATCTGCTTTTTGCAGTTCAAAAGGAGATATAGATGCTTCTTCAAGCGTATAATTCTCTAATTTCTCTAAACTTGCAATTAATTTTTTACGTGTAATACCATTTAAACAGCCATCTTTTAGTGGTGGTGTTTTTATTGTATTTCCTTTAACTAAAAACAAATTACCATTTAAAGCCTCTACAACTTGTTTTTGGTTATTAAGTAACAAACAGTTGTTATAACCATTTTCCTTAGCGTAAATGCTACCTAAAACGTTTATAAGTTTGTTGTTAGACTTTAATGTAGACAATAAACCTGTATTTACATAATGATCTTTAAAAAGCTCTACCTCATAATGCTCATTAGAGTGCACATAAAAAGCATTTTCTAATACTTTTGCTTCTATAATAAAACTAACATTATTAGAATTTGGCAAGTACAAACCTCCATTGTTTCTAAAAACCGTTAATCGTATACGCAAAGCTTCATTTTGTACATTACTAGCTTCAATAGTATTTAAAATTTGTTCTTCTAAATACTCCATTGTAAAATTCATTGGTATTTCCATACGCAAAATACGCATAGAAGCCATTAAGCGTAAATAATGATCTTCCCAAAAATAAATTTTTCCATTTACAACACGTAAACTTTCAAACAATGAGTCGCCATAACGCAATCCTCTGTTTTCTTCATTTAAAAATAAAGTATTGTTTTCTACTAGTTCTCCGTTAAAATTTATCATAAAAAAAGCCTTGAAAAAAATTCAAGGCCAAAGATATTGTTTATTTCATAATTTCTAGGCAGATCCTAAGACTTGTTTTAAACTAGAAATTTGATTTGTCCATAATAATTTACCTTCCTCTACTTCATCTTCCTCAGCAAAGTCAGAAATAAATAAAGACACGTCTGATGTAATATCATCTACCTTAATACGAAGTTCAAAATAACAATCATCATCGTCATCTTCCCAAGCAAAACGAATAAATTCATCACTTTTTTTCTTTAATAAATTAGCAACTTCTTCAGATCCGTCCCAAATAAATGTAAATTTTTCTCCTCTTGAGTTAACGTTGTCTGCAAACCATTCTGATAAGCCAGATGGTGTAGATATATATTGGTAAAGCATTTGTGGTGAGGATTGTATCACAAACTCTAGTTCATAGTTAATTTTATCGCTCATTCTCGTAATGTTTAGAAAAGGCAATATATATATTTCTGTATGATAAAAAAACTAAAACAGCTATAATATTTTTATCAAAATTAATTTTGATAAACAGAAAAAAGATATATATATTTGCACCCGTTAAAAAAAACACCTGGCGAGGTAGCTCAGTTGGTTAGAGCGTCGGATTCATAACCCGGAGGTCACGAGTTCAACTCTCGTTCTCGCTACAACATTAAAAGCGATTTAGTAAAAACTAAATCGCTTTTTTTTATGCTTCAATTTTTTAAGCTTTACTTCTTAAATCATTTTTAAACATATTCTAATTTCATACCTTTATAGTTATTTAATTATATCTTTATTTAGATGAGTAAATTTTCAGAAATTATAAACAAAGACATTCCTGTTTTAGTAGACTTTTATGCAGAATGGTGCGGGCCTTGCAAAACAATGAGTCCTATTTTAAAACAAGTAAAAGACAATTTACAAGACAAGGTTTCTATTGTTAAAATAGATGTAGATAAAAACCAAAAACTAGCTGCTAAATACCAAGTAAAGGGCGTGCCTACTTTAGTGCTTTTTAAAAACGGCAAACAAGTTTGGAGACAGTCTGGAGTGTTACAAAAAAACGAATTACTATCTATTATTACACAAGCTAACTAATGAACCTTACTGAAGATTATTGGGACAATAGGTATAAAAAAAGCGATATTGGTTGGGATATTGGTGAAATTTCTACACCTTTAAAAAATTATTTTGACCAATTAAAAAATAAAGAAACACGTATTTTAATACCTGGTGGCGGAAATAGTTATGAAGCAGAATACTTGCATAAAAACGGATTTAAAAATATTTATGTAGTTGATGTCTCTAAAACAGCGCTAAATAATTTTAATGCTAGAGTACCTAATTTTCCTAAACAACACCTTCTCCACTCTAACTTTTTTGATTTAGACTTAAATTTTGATTTAATTATAGAACAAACATTTTTCTGTGCTATTAACCCTAAGCTAAGACTAGATTATACTGTAAAAGCACATAGTTTATTACATAAAAACGGAAAAGTAGCCGGTTTACTATTTAATATTCCATTAAATACTAATGAACCACCTTTTGGAGGATCTAAAAATGAATATCTTACGTACTTTAAGCCATATTTTGAAATAAAAACTATGGAAGAAGCATACAACTCTATAAAGCCAAGAGCAGGAAAAGAGTTGTTTTTTATCATTACTAAAAAAGAAAAATAATTGCTTTAAGCAAGAAGTTAATTTTCTTTTAAACTCTAATTTTATAAAATTTCTAAAAGCTTTTAAATAATAAGCTTTTTGTAATAAATGTTACATAGTTTTTAGCATCTGTGTTGTATTTTTATAGTCTAAACTTACAAGCATATGGAGGACATGCTATTTTATGATAGAATGCAGTTTGCGTTTACTATCACATTTCATTATTTATTTCCGCAATTAACAATGGGCTTATCTTTAATGATTGTCTATTTTAAATGGAAATTTCTTAGAACAAATACTCTAAAATATAATGAAGCTGCTAAATTTTGGATGAAAATTTTTGCACTTAACTTTGCTATGGGTGTTGTAACTGGCATACCAATGGAATTTCAGTTTGGCACCAATTGGGCTAAATTTTCTGAGTTAACCGGAGGTATTATTGGTCAGACCTTAGCTATGGAAGGTATGTTTTCTTTCTTTTTAGAATCTTCCTTTTTAGGTCTGTTTTTATTTGGAGAAAAACTTTTAGGACACAAACTACATTTTGTTACTGGGTTTCTTGTTTTTTTAGGTTCTTGGGCAAGCGGATACTTAATTATAGCTACGCACTCTTGGATGCAATATCCTGTAGGATATGAAATATTAGAAAATGGTAAGTTTGTTTTAAACAATTTTGGAGCTCTTTTTTCTAATCCATGGTTGTTACCTTCCTACTTACATAACCAAGCGGCATCTTTGGTAACTTCTTCATTTGTTGTAGCTGCTATAGGAGCTTTTTATCTTTTAAACAATAAACATAATGAGTTTGGCAAACTCTTTTTAAAAACAGGTGTTATTTTTGGTTTAATTTCTAGTTTATTAGTTGCTTTCCCTACAGGAGATTTGGTTGCTAAAAACGTAGCAAAACACCAGCCAGTTACTTTTGCTGCTATGGAAGGTATTTTTGAAACCGAAGATGGAGGTTCTGAAATTGTACTTATTGGTCAACCCAATATGCTTGAAAAAAAATTGGACAATAAAATTGCGGTACCAAACATATTAAGCTTTTTAACATACCAAGATTGGAATGCAGAAATTAAAGGCTTAAATGAGTTTAATAAAGATATACATCCTACAAATGTACCTGGTCTGTATTACGCTTACCACATAATGGTGGGTTTAGGTACAATTTTTATTGGTTTAATGCTTATAGCTGTTGTACAACTATTTCGCAAAAAACTTTACAAAACAAAATGGATTTTATGGTTTCTTATGTTTATGATACCTTTTCCGTATATAGCTAACACTACCGGTTGGTACACAGCAGAGTTAGGAAGACAACCTTGGCTTGTTTATAATTTACTGCGTACTGCAGATGGGGCTTCGCCAACAGTTTCATCTGGTAATACACTATTTACCTTATTGGGCTTTATTGGCCTATACTTGCTACTTGGCTTGCTATTTTTAATGCTTGCAGGAAAAATTATTAATAAAGGGCCACAACTTAACAACCACTAATTATGGAACTATTTTGGTATATCGTTTTAATGACAATGCTTGCTATTTATGTAATTTTAGATGGTTACGATTTTGGAGCAGGAATTATACACTTATTTTTTGCTAAAAAAGAAAAGGATAAAAAAGCAATTACTAATGCTATTGGTCCTTTTTGGGATGCTAATGAAGTATGGTTAATAGCTTCTGGAGGTGTTTTATTTTTTGCTTTTCCAACATTATATGCATCGTCTTTTAGTGGATTTTATTTGCCATTAATTATAATTTTGTGGTTACTCATTTTTAGAGCAATTGGCTTAGAGCTTAGAGGTCAAATACACAATAAAATTTGGGAAGCCATATGGGATAAAGCTTTTGGTATTGCTAGCTTACTTTTAGCCCTATTTTTTGGTGTAGCTTTGGGTAATGTTGTTAGAGGTGTAAATTTAGGTAATGTTGTAGATGGTGTTTCTACACATGAAGCACATTATTTCTTTTTACCTTTATGGAACCCTAGTTTTAGTCCGCACGCAGAAGAATTAGGTATTATAGATTGGTTTACCCTACTATTAGGTATTATTGGTGTAGTTGCGCTTACAATACACGGTGCAAACTGGATTATATTTAAAACTAATTCTGATATCAATGAAAAACTTAAAAAAGTAATTTTTAATTTAAATATTGTTTTAGTAGTACTGGTAATACTATCATTACTGGTTTGGCATATAATAGAGCCACATCCTTTTCACAACTTTATAGATATGCCTTGGTTGTGGATTTTTCCAATAATAACATTTACAGGTTTATTTGGCTTATTTAAAGTAAAATCTTTTAAAAAGCACGGAATGGGCTTTTTATTTTCTACCTTATTTTTATTTGGCGGACTTACATCTACCGTAGCTTCAATTTTTCCTAAAGTTTTGCCATCTACAAACTCTATAAATCCAGACTTAACACTCTACAATGTTGCTGCAGATGAATACGGACTCTCTGTTGGTGTTTATTGGTTTGCTATTGCAGTTGTACTAGTTGCTATTTATATGGTTATACAATACAAGGTTTTTAAAGGAAAAATGGATAATGTAGGCTACGGGGAACATTAAAAAAGACTACAAATAATTAAACCTCTAAAAACCAAACAACTACAATATTTAAATTATAAATAAACTTTTAAGTACGTTTTTTAGCTACAATTAATTGCAATTATTGTTTACATTTGTAGCATTATGATTTTTATTGCTACAAACATTCGCCATTTAAGAAGCTTAAAAGGTGTTACACAACAAAGCTTAGCCATAGACTTAGGTATAACAAGAGCCCGTGTAAGTTCTTATGAAGAAGGTCGTTCTGCTCCTACTATCGAGACTCTTATACAACTGTCTGATTATTTTAAGTTACCCATAGATGTCTTAGTACGTAATGACCTAAGCAAAGCTACAGATGCATCTTTTATAGAAATTGGCAACCAGCGTGTACTTTTTCCTATACAAGTAGATGATAGTAATGACAATTTAATAGAAATTGTACCTGTAGCTGCTTCTGCTGGCTATTTAGCTGGCTATGATGATCCAGAGTATATAGAGCAATTATCTAAAATTAAACTTCCTTTTTTACCAACAGGTAAACACAGAGCTTTTCCTATTAAGGGCGACTCTATGCTGCCTATGAAAAATGGCGCATTTGTAATTGGCAAGTTTATAGAAGACAGAAGAGATATTACCAGTGGTAAAACATATGTTTTAGTTACACTTAATGATGGTATGGTTTACAAAAGAGTTTATAATCAAATTGAAAAAAACAATACTCTAAAATTAGTATCAGACAACAACGCATATGAGCCTTATGAAGTAGCTATTGATGAAGTGTTAGAGATTTGGGAATTTACCTGTAGTATTAACACTCAAGAATATACAGAAGATGAACTTAAAATAAGTAGCATAATTACAATGTTTAATACACTTGGTGTAGAGTTAAAAGCATTAGAAAAATCTTTAAAATGATGTACACAATTATTGATGTAGAAACTACCGGCCAAACTAATAAAATTACCGAAATTTCTATATTTAAGTTTGATGGTGATAAGGTTGTAGATGAGTTTACGTCTTTAGTAAATCCAGAAGATGTAATTCCTTACTACATTACTACACTAACAGGTATAGACAACGCTATGGTTGCAAACGCTCCTACCTTTGCAGAAATTGCCCAACAAGTATTAGATATTACAGAAGATACCATTTTTGTAGCCCATAACGTAAATTTTGATTATAATGTTATACGTAACGAGTTTAAATCTGTAGACAAAGATTTTAGACGTAAAAAATTATGCACAGTAAGACTTTCTCGTAAGCTATTACCTGGACATAACTCCTATAGTTTAGGCAAACTATGCAAAGATTTAGACATTGCTATAGAAGGCAGACACAGAGCCAGAGGTGATGCCGAAGCTACTGTAACTTTATTTAAGATTTTAGTTAATAAAGAAGGTTCTGAAACTGTTTTTAATAGCTTTCTAAAAAAGACATCAAAAGAAGGTACATTGCCATCTCATTTACCAACAGAAGTTTTTAATAAAATACCTAATACACCTGGTATTTATTACTTTAAAAACAAAAAAGGTAAAATTATATACATAGGTAAAGCTGTTGATTTAAAAAAAAGAGTGCTTTCTCATTTTTACAGCAAAACACAGAAGTCTTTAGATATGTGTAGAGAAACAGCTGATATAGATTTTGAACTTTCTGGTAGTGAGCTTGTTGCTTTACTAATGGAGGATGCTGCTATAAAACAACATTACCCAGAGTATAACCAGCTAGCAAAAAGAACCCTTAAAAACTATGCTGTTTTTAGCTATACAGACCGTAAAGGAATAATACATTTAGCTTACAACTCCGTAAAAAACAGTCCTAATCCCTTAAAAATTTTTTCTAATGTAAGGCAATGTAGAGCTTATGTAGAAGAGCTGTGTTTTTTATTTAATTTGTGCCCTAAATACTGTCATCTACAAGAAGGTGTACAAGCCTGCAACCACCATAAAATTAGTGCTTGCAATGGTATTTGTAGACAAAATGAAACTCCAGAAGAGTATAACTTAAGAGTAGACAAAGCCATACAACATATTAAAGATGTAGCTAAAATAAAAGTACTTAAAGAAAAAGGTAGAACCGAAGATGAAGAAGCGTTTGTATTATTAAAAAATGGCAGTTATATGGGATATGGTTTTATAAGTAAAACTGAAATTATTACAAACAATGAACAGTTAGAAAACTACTTAATACCACAAAAAGACAACTTAGATATTCAAAAAATATTACGTGGTTTTACAAATAAAAAATTAGTATAAATTAATTACCGTCTACATATACCCAGTGTCCGTTTTCTTTGCAAAAATTAGACGTTTCATGTAAAATAATGATGCTAGAATCTTCCATATAGTATGCTTTAAACTCTACCATACCTGTATTATCAGTTTTTGTTCCTTTATCTATATCTAACACAGATAATTTTATCCAATGTACAGAGTTTGTCCATTTTTCTATTTCATTACGCTCCCTTTTTTTTGGTCTAGTTTTGCTGTAATGACTTTTGTATAAATAATCCATATTAGCCAATACAAACGCACTGTACCTAGAACGCATTAACTGCTCCGCTGTTTCTACATTTGTAATATCTAAATGGGCCTTTTTACAACAATTTTCATAAAGTTGAGTAGGTGTACAAGGACATTGCATATTTTTTTGGGGTATTTACAGTAAACAACTGATAATTAAGCCCTAAAAGTAATAAATTGTTTTTACAATTATAATATAACTAATATTTTTTTAATTAAACTAAATAATTAAAAAAAGGAAGAATTAAGAAGTATTTTATCGAAAAAAAGTAAAAAGAAAAACATTTATTACCTACTATAATTGTTAATTTCATTAAAATAGTTATTTTTAGAATATTCTATTCCCCCAAGAAATAGCAATAACGCTTAATTAGCTTATAAATTAATTTAGAATGCATAACGCAATTAAAGATAATCCTAAAATTAAAAATACGTTAGACCGTATAAATAACGTGGCACGTATTGGTATTTGGGAGCTTAACCTAGAAACCAAAGATTATACTTTGGATAAAATTACAAGTGACATTTTAGATTTAAAAGATAGAAATAAAATAAACTTAAAAGAGACCATTACTCTTTTTACAGATAAAGTACATAGAAAAAATATTAAAGAAGGTATGACTAACCTCATTACCAATGGTGTTAGTTTTGATAAAGAGGTTGCTTTAGAAACAGTTACAGGAAAAAAAATATGGGCTCGTAAAATTGGGCTTGCAGATAAAAAAAATGGTGTTGTAACTCGTGTTTACGGTATTTTTCAGGAAATTACAGAAGCAAAAAAAACAGAACAACAATTACACTCTGTTAACAGTGAATTAAAATCTATAATAAACTCTAGTGCCGTTTCTATTGTTTCTATTGACAAACAAGGAGGTGTTATGCAGTTTAACTCTGGTGCAGAAAATCTTTTAGGATTTTCTGCTAATGAAGTAATTGGAAACTTACCTCCTACTTCAATTCTTTTAGAAGAAGAGTTAGCCAACTTTAGTAAAGAATTTGCTTCTAAATTTGGAAAAGAACATATAAAAAATTACAATCCTTTTTATGAATTAGGAATACAAGATATTAAAGATACAAGAGAATGGACATTTCGTAAAAAAAATGGAACTCTTTTTCCTGTAGAACTTTCCCTAACTCCACTTAAAAATGATTTAGATGAATACCTGGGTATTTTGGGTATTTTTTACGATATAACAGACCGTAAAAAAGCAGAAGCTGAACTCCTTAAAAAAAATCAGCTTTTAAGCTACGCAGAACAAATTACCATGATGGGTAATTGGAGCTGGAATATGGTAAATAATGACATTACTTGGTCTGCCAATATGTATAATATTTTTGGTAGAGACCCAAATACATTAAAAAATGTAACTTTTGACACGTATTTTAATCATATTCATCCAGAAGACCGCAAAGAGGTTTCTAACTTTATTGATATAACTGTAAAAGAAGGTAAGTTTACAGATGTTTTACACCGTATTGTATTAGAAGATGGTACTACAAAAACGGTACATTTATTAGGAGAACTTATTACCAATGAATTAGGAGAACCCATAGAAATGATGGGAACCTGCCAAGATGTAACGCAGTTACGTATGGCAGAATTAAAGTTTAGAGGACTGTTAGAATCTGCACCAGATGCAATGCTAATTGTAAATGAGGAAGGTTGTATACAAATTAGTAATAAACAGGCCGAAAAGTTGTTTGGCTACTCATCTCTAGAATTAAAAAATAAACCTGTAGAACTTCTTATACCAGAGAAGTTTATGCATACATACAAAACCAATAATAATAACTTTTTTACAACTATTAAAACTAGTGAAGCAGAAAAAAGTGAAGATTTATATGCATTACATAAAAATGGAGAAAAAATACCAATTCAAATAAGTTTATCTCCCTTAGAGACAGAAGAAGGTTTACTTATTTCTGTTGCCATAAGAGATATTACAGAGCAAAAACACGCAGAGTATAAAATATTAAAAGCCAAAGAAAGACTTGAAGTTTTAACCGATAACCTATTAAATAAAAACAGACAGCTAGCAGATTTTGCGCATATAACATCACATAACTTAAGAGCTCCAGTAAGTAATTTAAACTCTCTTTTAGGTTTTTATAATAGCGCTACAGATGAAGAGGATAAAGCAGAGATTTTTAGCAAGTTTGAAATTGTTATTGGCCATTTAACAGAAACATTAGACACACTTGTAGAAGCCTTAAAGACTTCTAATGGAGCACCAACCGAGCTTAAAAAATTAAAATTTGAAGACATTTTAAATAAAACTAAGGAAATTTTAACTGGTGAAATAGAAGCTACAAACGCAACAATAGTTAGCGATTTCTCTTCTGTAAATACAGTACTATATAGCAAGTTATATTTAGAAAGTATTTTTTTAAACCTAATTAGTAACGCAATTAAATATAAATCACCAGATAGAGACCCTGTAATAGAGATAAAAACAACTTTAATAAAAAACAGAATAACCTTAACCATAAAAGATAATGGCTTAGGTATAGACTTAGAAAAACACGGCCACAAATTATTTGGCTTAAACAAAGTTTTTCATAGACATCCAGAAGCAAAAGGTATAGGCTTATTTATGACCAAAGTACAAATAGAATCTCTTGGCGGCTCAATTAGCGCTAAAAGCCACGTTAATAAAGGAACAACCTTTATAGTAACCCTAAACTAAAAAATTATGAAAAACCATTTTAACGTATGTATTATTGATGATGATGATATCTATCAATTTACAATAGTGAAAACAATTAAAGCATTAGGCTTGGCAAAAAAAATTATGGTTTTTTCTGATGGAGAAGAAGCAAAAGATTTTATGCTAGATAATATTAAAAATAATTATGAACTTCCCGATGTTATTTTTTTAGATAACAATATGCCCATAATGGATGGTTTTCAATTTATGGAAGAATACGTAAAATTTAAACCTCAATTAGACAAAAAAATTACGGTTTATATGGTTTCATCTTCTGTAGACCCTGTAGATATAGAACGTGCTAATAATGTATCTGAAATTAATGGTTACATTATTAAACCTATAAAACCAGGACAGTTAAAATCTATTATAGAAAACTTAAATGCTTAAAAAGTAAAAAGACCGTTATATTACGGTCTTTTTACTTTTTAAGTATACTATAGTGTTTGCAAACACTCTAAAACATTAGTTTCTATCCTTTTTTGAATATTTGAGATGTCTGCTTTAACAAAAGTTTCTCCTGTTATATTTTCATATAACTCTATATACCTCTCAGACACAGACGCTATATACTCATCTGTCATTTCTGGCAATGTTTGCCCTTCTAACCCCTGAAAATTATTGCTTATTAGCCATTGGCGTACAAACTCTTTAGACAATTGTTTTTGTGGCTCTCCTTTTTCTTGTCTTTCTTTATAACCATCTGCATAAAAATAACGAGAAGAATCTGGAGTATGTATTTCATCAATCAAAACAATTTTACCGTCTTTAGTTTTACCAAATTCATACTTAGTATCTACTAAAATTAAACCTCGTTTTGCTGCTATTTCTGTTCCTCTTTTAAATAAAGCAAAAGTGTAATCTTCTAACTGCTTATAATCGGTTTCAGAAACTATACCTCTTTTTATAATATCTTCTCTAGAAATATCCTCGTCGTGGTCTCCCATTTCTGCTTTAGTAGCAGGTGTTATAATTGGAGAAGGAAATTTATCATTTTCCTTTAATCCCTCTGGCATAGGCACACCACAAAGCATTCTTTTTCCTGCTTTGTATTCTCTAGCTGCGTGTCCAGACATATACCCACGTATAACCATTTCTACCTTAAAAGGCTCACAAGCGTGACCAATAGCTACATTTGCATCTGGTGTTTTTAATAACCAATTAGGAACAATATCTGCTGTATCATTCATCATTTTTGTAGCTATCTGGTTTAGTATTTGCCCTTTATATGGTATTCCTTTAGGCATAACCACATCAAATGCAGAAAGTCTGTCTGTTGCTACCATTACCATAATATCATCCTCTAAACGATATACTTCTCTAACCTTACCTTTGTAAACGTTTACTTGTTTAGGAAATTTAAAATTGGTATCTGTAATTGTATTCATTAGTGCTTTTTAATTTTGATGCTCTATATTTTTGTATGCTTCTATAACTTTTTTAACCAATTTGTGCCTTACAACGTCTTTATCATCAAGGTAAATAATTTTTATACCATCTACATTACCCAAAACTAGTAAAGCTTCTTTTAAACCAGAAATTACTCTACGTGGCAAATCTATTTGGCCAGGATCTCCTGTTAATAAAAACTTTGCATTTTTACCCATACGTGTTAAAAACATTTTCATTTGGGCATGCGTAGTATTTTGTGCTTCATCTAAAATAACAAAAGCGTTATCTAGTGTTCTACCACGCATAAATGCCATTGGTGCAATTTGTATGGTTCCGTTTTCTATGTAATGTGCTAATTTTTCTGCCGGAATCATATCACGCAAAGCATCATACAACGGTTGCATGTAAGGGTCTAGCTTTTCTTTTAAGTCTCCTGGTAAAAAACCTAAATTTTCTCCTGCTTCTACCGCTGGTCTAGTTAAAATAATACGCCTTACCTGTTTTTCTTTTAAAGCTTTTACTGCCAAAGCAACACCAGTGTATGTTTTACCTGTACCTGCAGGGCCAATAGCAAAAACCATATCATTATTGGTTGCAGCCTCTACTAGTTTACGCTGGTTAGCAGTTTGTGCTTTAATAAGTCTACCACTAACACCGTGTACTAAAACATCTCCACTACTCTGTTTTGTGGCGTAATCTTCTTGGCTATTGCTAGTAAAAACCCTTTCAATTACATTTTCGTCTATTTTATTGTACTTAGCAAAATGGGTCATAAGCATATCTAAACGCTTATCAAATTCTTCTAAATGCTCATCATCTCCGTAAGCCTTTATCTTGCTGCCACGGGCAACAATTTTTAGTTTTGGAAAGTATTTTTTCAATAAATCTATATGCGCATTTTGATGCCCAAAAAATTCTCTGGGACTTATTTCTGTGAGTTCAATTATGATTTCGTTCAAATGAAAAAATGTATTAAAAGGTTAGGACGTAAATATAAATTTTAGTTGGCTATTTTTTTATGTAATTTTGTATAACAAATTTAATCAAAATCACTTCACCACGGCAAAAAACATATCAACAGTCATAAATGACAATACTAACACTAACTACTGATTTTGGATACAAAGACCATTTTGTTGGCGCACTAAAAGGAGCAATCTTCAGCGAAATTGAAAATGCAACTATTGTTGATATATCACACAGCATAAATCCGTTTAACATACAGGAATGTGCCTATATTCTTAAAAACTCGTACAAAACGTTTCCTAAGGGTACAGTGCATATTGTAGGTGTAGATGCCGAGCTTACCAAAGAAAATGAACATATTATTACTTATGTTGATGGGCATTATTTTATAAGTGCTAACAACGGCGTTGTTTGTTTAATAACTTCTGAAATTAAACCAGAAAAAATAGTTTCTATTAACATACCAGACACTAAAGATGGCTCTTTCCCTACTTACGATGTTTTTATAAAAGCTGCTTGCCATTTAGCTCGTGGTGGTAAAATGGAAGTTGTAGGCAAGCCATTTACCAATTTAAAGACTTTTAAAGACTTTGTTCCGCAATTAATAGATGGAGGCAAAACCATAATTGGCAATATTGTTTACATAGATAATTACGGAAACGTTGTTAGCAATATTCAAAAAAACTTATTTGAAGCTTATAAAAATGGTAGAGATTATGAGGTTAGAGTACGTGGTAAAGTATTAAAAACAATACATAATAAGTATAGTGATATTATTAACTTTGATGCAGAAAAAAACCGACGCAATGGTCCTGGAGATTTATTAGCTCTTTTTAACTCGTCTCAGTTTTTAGAACTTGCTATTTATAAAAGCAATTTAACCACTGTTGGTGGCGCATCTACCCTATTAGGATTAGATTATAGAGACACCATAACCATTAATTTTTTATAAATGATAGTACGCATTGTAAAATTGACGTTTAAAACTGAAAATATTGTTAGCTTTGAAAATATATTTAACCAGTCTAAACATTTAATTAGAAATTTTGATGGATGTAACTTTTTAGAGCTATACCAAGACAAAAATAACCCTGCTATATTTTTTACATATAGTTATTGGGATAGTGAAAATGCTTTAGAGGCTTACAGACACTCAGATTTATTTATTGGTGTTTGGGCAAAAACTAAAATACTATTTGCAGATAAACCAGAAGCTTGGACTGTAAATAAAAATGAAACTTTAAATTAATTAGATGTACGCCATTTACAAACGAGAAATACAGTCGTTTTTTACGTCGCCAATTGGCTATATGGTCATTGGCTTATTTTTAATATTTTGCGGCCTGTTTTTATGGGTTTTTAAAGGAGAATACAATGTTTTTGATTATGGTTTTGCAGACCTAAGCAACTTCTTTTTTCTTGTTCCTTGGGTATTTTTATTTTTAATACCTGCCATTACAATGAAAAGTTTTTCTGAAGAACGTAAAACAGGAACTTTAGAACTGTTATTTATTAAACCAATATCTTTATGGCAAACAGTTATTGGTAAATTTTTAGGAACTCTTACCTTAGTAATTATAGCCATTATACCTACATTTTTATATGTATACTCTTTATCTCAGCTAGGGCAAACAATTGGTAATATAGATATGGGAGTTGTGTTTGGTTCTTATTTTGGACTTTTATTTTTAATGGCTAGTTACACAGCTATTGGAATTTTTGCTTCTACCCTTTCTCAAAATCAAATAGTTGCATTTTTACTGGCTTTAATTCTTTGTTTTGCCTGCTTTTACGGTTTTCAAGGTATTAGCACATTGTTTACAGACGGTAGCACATCTGTTGCTATAGCCTCATTAGGAATGAAAGCACATTTTGAGAGTATTGCACGCGGTGTTATAGACACTAGAGATTTAATTTATTTTATTAGCCTTACAGTGTTTTTTTTGTTTTTAACTGTTGTTCAACTTAAAAACTTAAATCAATAATGAAAAAAACTCTTACCTCCATAGCTATTGGTATTATTGCTTTAGTTGTACTTAATATAGCATCTAACTACATATACACAAGAATAGATGTTACAGAAGACAGCAGATACACATTATCTTCTGCTGCTTTACAAACCGTACAAAATTTTACTAATCCTGTAATTATAGATGTTCTTTTAGAAGGGCAATTGCCAGGTGAATTTGTAAAATTACAGTCCGAAACAAAACAAATACTAGAAGAGTTTAAGGCTGAAAATAGCAATATAAAATTTAATTTTATTAACCCTTTAGAAACTACAGGCTCATCTGAAAATGCAATTGCAGAAATGCAAAAACTAGGCCTAACACCTGCTAATGTTACTGTAGAAGAAAACGGAAAAGTGTCTCAGGAATTTGTTTTTCCTTGGGCAATAGTTAACTACAACAATAAAACTGTAAAAGTTGCCCTGCTTAAAAATAAATTAGGAGCTACTACAGAAGAGCGCGTAACCAACTCTATACAACATTTAGAGTATTCTTTTGCAGATGCTTTTAGCAAACTAAATATTAAAGACAAAAAGAGAATAGCCGTTATTAAAGGTAATGGTGAATTACAAGATATTTACCTTGCAGATTACCTGTCTACTATTAAAGAATATTATAATATTGGAGCTTTTACCTTAGACTCTGTTGCTAGTAATCCAGAGAAAACATTAACTCAATTAAAAGAGTACGATCTTGCTTTAATTGCAAAACCTACGGAGCCTTTTACAGATAAAGAAAAATATGTGTTAGACCAATACATTGTAAATGGCGGAAAATCTATGTGGCTTATAGATAACGTTAGTATGGAACTAGATAGTTTATTTAATAATGAAGGTAAATCTTTAGCTTTTCCTAGAGATTTAAACTTAAAAGATTTCTTTTTTAAATATGGCATACGTATAAACCCTGCATTGGTTAAAGATATATACGCTACACAAATTGTTTTAGCACAAGGAGATGGCAATAACTCTCAATACAACCCTGTGCCTTGGCCATTTAACCCAATGGTTTTTTCTAGAAATGACCATCCTATAAATAACAATTTAGAAGCTTTACGTTTACAGTTTGCAAACAGTATAGATGTTTTAAATAATAACGAGTATAATAAACATATTTTATACTATAGTTCTCCCTTATCTACAGTGGTAGGCACACCAAATATTATTAGCTTAGATTTGGTTAATAAAGCCCCTAACAAAGAAGAATACAACAATGGTAATAAACCTTTAGCTGTTTTGGTAGAAGGTAAATTTAAATCTGTTTACAATAACCGCGTAAAACCATTTGCGCTAAAAAACAACAAAGAAGTTGGTACAAACAATAAAATGTTGGTTATTGCAGATGGTGATGTTATAAAAAACCAAATAAGCAAAGGAAAGCCTTTACAACTTGGTTATGACAAATGGACAAATAACGCTTACGGGAACAAAGATTTTATGGTAAATAGCATAAATTACCTGTTAGATGATAGCGGACTTATAAACATCCGAACAAAAAAAGTTGCAATTCCGTTCTTAGATAAAGAAAAAATTGTAGCTCAAAAAACCAAGTGGCAACTTATAAACATAGCATTACCAGTGGTTTTAACGCTACTATTTGGTTTAATATTTAATTATTATAGAAAACATAAATACGGTAAATAAGTGTTAATAAGTTTGTTTTCGTTAAAAGGACAATTAAAATATCTTTGTTTCAAGGATTTTTTAAACTTTTTGAAAAATACTTAAAGGCATTTGAGAGCCTAACCATAAATGAAGAAAATTATATAGCTGATGAAATTTATAGTATCTAGTACTTATTTGTTAAAGCAATTACAAGTTTTAGGCGGTGTTATTAATAACAGTAACACATTGCCAATTTTAGATAATTTTTTGTTTGAATTAAAGCAAAACAGTCTTACTGTTTCTGCCTCAGATTTAGAAACCACAATGAGTTCTGTTTTAGAGGTAGATTCTGATAATGAAGGTACAATTGCTTTGCCAGCAAAATTATTATTAGAAACACTAAAAACTTTTCCAGAGCAACCATTAACTTTTGTTGTAGAGGAAAACAACACAGTTGAAATTAGTAGTAACCACGGTAAATATGCTTTAGCATACGTAGATGGTGCAGAATTTCCTAACGCTGTAGAATTATCTAACCCAAGTACTACAACTATTTTAGGTGATATTTTAGCAACTGCAATTAACAAAACAATTTTTGCTGCTGGTAATGATGACCTAAGACCAGTTATGAGTGGTGTATTTTTTCAGTTTTCTCCAGAAAATTTAACGTTTGTAGCTACAGATGCTCACAAACTTGTAAAATACCAACGTACAGATGTTACTGCATCTCAGGTAGCAGAATTTATTATGCCTAAAAAACCTTTAACTTTATTAAAAGGGATATTAGGTGGTAGTGAAAATGATGTAACCATAGAATACAATGAAAGTAATGCTAAATTTACTTTTGACAATACAGAACTAATTTGTAGACTAATAGATGGTAAATACCCTAACTATGAAGCGGTTATACCAAAAGAGAATCCAAATGTATTAAGTATTTCTAGAACTCAGCTTTTAAGTTCTGTTAGACGTGTATCTATTTTCTCTAACAAAACTACTCACCAAATACGTTTAAAAGTAGCTGGTGCAGAGTTAAATATATCTGCTGAAGATATAGACTACAGCAATAAAGCAGAAGAACGCTTAACTTGTTCTTACCAAGGAGATGATATGCAAATAGGATTTAACTCTAGATTTTTAGTAGAAATGCTAGGTAATTTAAGTTCTGATGATGTTTCTTTAGAAATGAGTTTACCAAACAGAGCAGGTATTTTAACACCTATAGATGGTGTAGATGAAGGCGAGCACGTAACTATGCTTGTAATGCCAGTTATGCTTAACAACGCATAAATTAAAATACCCAACATAAAAAACCAAAAAAGAGGACATAATGTCCTCTTTTTTTATTCTTAATTGTATTACTAATATCTTATTACTTGCGTTCTAATTTATTAAGCTTTACATTTTCTTTTACCAATTTAAGCTTTTGCTTTGCTATAGAAGATTTTAGTTTTTCTATAGCTACAGGAGATAATTTGCCTGCTGCAGTATCCTGAGATAATTTATTCTCTAATTTTGTAATTTTTCTTTCTACTTTAGATACATTTCTCTTTTGCTTGGCAATTGCGCTTTTTAGTTTTGCTTCTTTTTTGGCCTCTTTTTCTTTCTTTTTAACCTCTTTGGCTTCTTTTTTAGCTTTCTTTTCTGCAGCCTTTTGCTCTTTTTCTAATTTTTTAGCTTCTTTTTCTGCTAATTTAGCTGCCTCTTCAGTCTTGGCTTTTGCTTCCTCTTCTGCTTTTAATACTTCTTCTGTAGTTTTAGTGTTTTCTACTTTTTCTACGCTTTCTGTTTTTTGCTCTTGTGCTGTTAAACTTGTTGCACTAAGTGCTAATAGCATTACTGCTAATACAATCTTCTTCATAATTTTAATTATAGTTAATGTGTGTGTGGTGCAAAATTAGACTATAATTTTGATATAAAATCAAAAAAAAATCTGTCTCTAAATAAATTTTAGAAACAGATTTTGTAAAACACTTATTATTAGTGCATTAAGATATAAATGAGATTGTCATAAATTTGCTTGGCGACTCTCCGTTTGCAGCTCTTACAGCATTTACTATTGGCATTACAAAACCTATAATACCAACAAATAAAAAGCCTAATAAGCCCAAACCAAACAATAAAATTCCGGGAACACTAATTATGATATAAAGCAGTAAGCTTAACTGAAAATTTACTATTGATTTTCCGTGCTCGTTCATACCTTCTACGCTATCTTTAGTAGTTAACCAAAGTACTAAAGGCACTATAAAGCCTCCTACACCTGTACAATAATGTAGTAATTGTGTTAAATGTGTAACTGCTAATAATCCGTTATCAGACCTTGATGTTGTTTTTTGTTGATTGATGATTTCCATTTTTTGATTGATTTTGATGTTATTACTATATCAGTAGTTATATTTTATAAAATGTTACACTAAAAAGCATAAAATTTTCTTTTAAATCTAAAAAGTCATCAACATAAAAACTAAAAAAACGCTCGTATATAATACAATACGAGCGTTTTATACATTTATATTACCAACTAGAGTTAGTGTTTTGGTTTAGCTCTATTCATTTCTAACATATCTACATTTGTAGCCTCTACACCTAAAAAGTGTTTGCTAAAATAATCTGCTTTTAACCAAAAGAAATACTCCGTCATACTACCAAAACCGTGTCTTTGGCCAGGCATTATCATAAAATCGAATCTCTTATTTGCTTTAATTAGTGCGTTTGCCATTCTAATTGTAGCACCAGGATGCACATTGTTATCTACATCACCAGTTACCAGCATTAATTTACCTTTTAAGTTAGCTGCTAGAGTCTGGTTTTTATCAATATCGTATTTATATGTAATAACACCATTAGCATCTTTTACCTCTTCTACTCCGTGGTGCGTTTCACTCCACCAACTATTGTACATAGAGTTATCATGATTACCTGCAGAAGATACTGCTACTTTAAAAAAGTCTGGGTATACTAGCATTGCTGCGGTAGACATAAATCCACCTCCAGAGTGGCCAAAAATTCCTACTTTAGAAATATCTATAAAGTTATGCTTATCTGCTAATTGCTCTGCAACGTATTTTTTATCTGCTAAACCATAATCTCTTAAATTTCCATAACCGTAGTTGTGGTACCATTTAGATCTATTTGGGTGTCCGCCTCTGTTACCTAAAGTAACTACTACAAAACCAACTTGCGCTAACCTGTCTAACCTATTCATAGAAACAGAAAAAGATTTATTTACAGCCTCTGTTTGTGGTCCTGGGTATACATATTCTATAAGCGGGTAACTCTTAGTTTCATCAAAATCAAAAGGCTTATACATTACTCCGTAAAGATCTGTAATACCATCGTCTGCCTTTACTTTAAACGGTTCTGGAAATTTGTAACCTGTTGCCATAAGTGCAGATAAATCTGCCTCTTCTAACTTTAATACTACATTACCATTACTAGATCTTAGTTCAGATTTTGGAACTGTATTTACCCTAGAGTAATTGTTTACAAAAAACCTATTAGAGTCTGCCATACTAGTAATAGTATTATAGTCTCCTTTATTTAAGTTTTTTAATCCTGTACCATTTAGGTTAATTTTAAAAAGATGCTCGTAATACGGGTCTTGCTCTTTAGTAACACCATTAGCAGTAAAAAATAATGTGCGCTCTTTTTCATTAACACCCACAAAACTATTAGAGTGGTAACTACCTTTGGTAATCTGGTTTTTTAAATTACCGTTTGCATCATACAAATAAAAATGTGCCCAACCGTCTCTCTCTGACCATTGAATAATTTCTTGCTCATTATTAAATAACACAATGTCCTTAGTCTCTACATAGGTATTAAGTTCCTCTTTAATAAGCGTTTTAACCTCCCCTGTGTTTATATCTGCAACATTAATATGTACTTTTTTACGATCTCTACTAGTACTACTAAAATAAATTTTACCTTTTTTAGAAAGTAATAATGAAGGTCTAAAATCATCACTAAAATTCATTTTTTTAGTAGGTGCACTATAAATATCAATACTTTGCTGTATTGTAGTGTCTAACTTTACAGCAAGCTTTTCTTTAGAAGGTATATCAAAAACCAAAATTTCTGGTTTAGAGAACTCTTTTTCTCCCGGCATATGGTATTTATACGTTTCTAAAGTTGGTCTTTTTTTAGCAACCGAATTTATAACCCATAAATCTTTTAAATCTCTAGAATCAGATCGTTGGTACACAAACTTTTTAGAGTCGTGAGACCAATACCCTCTTATCCCCTTACGTTTGTCTTTATTCTCTTCTTTAGTCTCGTTGTTCTCTCCCCATGAGCCACCACCATAGCCATAGTTTTCTACACCATCTTTAGTCCATTGGTGTTCTACAATGGTAGAATCTTTTTCATCTTTTACAGCTTTTAAATAGTTGGCTTTATCCATCCAATATAAATTGTGCTGCTTAGAAAACAATACAATGCTACTATCTGGAGCTATATTAGCCCATCGTTTTTTGTTTTCGTCTTCTTTTTTATTATTAATAACAGTTAAACCATTACCTCCTAATTTGTATTCTAAATAATATACTTTGTTCTCTTTTTTAGGTGCTTTTTTAGCTCTCTTGGCTTTAGTAGAGTCTTTAGAAATGGTATCATTCTTTTTATCGTCTTTTTTATCATCAACAACATCTACTTTTTCTTTAGATGTTACTCTAAAGCGTATGGCTGTTTCATTTTTAACAAACTTAAAATTAAAGCGTGGTAAGTGCTTAGCATCATACGGCTCTTTGGTAATTAAAGTTAACCACTGTGCCATTTTTGCATTATCAAACAGTTTTGTTTTGGTTCCACGGTCGGCATCAACTAAGTAAAAATTAGCACCTTCTGTAGTTTTGTACTGGTACCAAAAACGATTTCCTTTTTTTAACCAATTAGGTCTAACTGTGGTAGAATGTACAATTTTTTTTAAATTATCTGGGGAAAATTTTGCCGCTTGCCTGTAATTAGGTGTTGGCACATTGCTAGTTTCTTCTTGTGCAAATGTTACCGTAGTACATACGGCAAACAATAGCAACAAGGCCATTTTTTTAATCATTTTTTAGATTTTTGAGTTTGTTAGGTTTCTGTTAGTTGTTAACAAAAATATAATTACACATCTTAACCTAGTGAGATTTAACTTTTTGTTATGATGCATAGTTGCTTTTTTATTGCGCCATTCTCTATTTAACAAGTTACACCTTACGTTCTCTTGCTATTTACAGTATTTATTTAATGAAAAATGAATACACATCAACTTTAATAATTTGTATTTTTGCATTTATGTTTTCACAAGATACTATAGTTGCATTAGCAACACCATCTGGCGCTGGTGCCATAGCAGTTATTAGGCTTTCTGGGCCAGACGCAATTACATTGGCAAATGCTAAGTTTAAATCTGTACGTAATAAAGATTTAACCAAGCAAAAAACGCATACCATACACTTAGGGCATATAGTAGATGGTACAAAGGTATATGATGAAGTTTTGGTATCACTTTTTAAAGGTCCTAACTCATACACAGGTGAAAATGTTATTGAAATATCTTGTCACGGATCACAATACATACAGCAGCAAATTATACAACTGTTTTTGCGTAATGGTTGCCGTATGGCAGATGCTGGTGAATTTACATTACGTGCTTTTTTAAATGGCAAGTTAGATTTGAGTCAGGCTGAAGCTGTAGCAGACTTAATAGCGTCTGACAATGAGGCTAGTCACCAAATTGCAATGCAGCAAATGCGAGGCGGATTTTCATCAGAAATTAAAAAACTACGAGAAGAACTTTTAAATTTTGCGTCTTTAATAGAGTTAGAATTAGACTTTGCGGAGGAAGATGTAGAATTTGCAGACCGCACACAGTTTATAACGCTACTGTCTAGAATACAAGAGGTTTTAAAACGATTAATAGATTCCTTTGCTGTTGGTAACGTACTAAAAAACGGAATTCCTGTAGCTATTGTTGGTGAACCAAATGTGGGTAAATCTACCTTATTAAATGCTTTTTTAAATGAAGACCGCGCAATTGTAAGTGATATTGCTGGTACCACAAGAGATACAATAGAAGATGAAATAGCTATTGGTGGTGTTGGTTTTAGATTTATAGATACAGCTGGTATACGAGAAACTGCAGATGTTGTAGAAAGTATTGGAATTAAAAAAACGTTTGAAAAAATAGAACAAGCCCAAGTGGTATTGTATTTAAGTCCGCTTACACCTGCTATAGAAAACTTAGAAAGTATTAAAGTAGAAATTGAGCGAATAAAAAATCAGTTTCCGTTAAAAACACTTGTTGTAATTACCAATAAAAAAGATTTATACACGCCAGAACAAATAGAAACTATAGAGGCCGAAATACCTTCTACGCTATTTATATCTGCCAAAACTGGCGATGGCGTAGAAACCTTAAAAAACAAACTTTTAGAGTTTGTAAATACAGGTGCGTTGCGCAATAACGAAACTATTGTTACCAATACTAGGCATTTTGATGCTTTATTAAAGTCTCTAGAAGGTATAGAAAGAGTACAACTTGGTATGGATGGTGGTATCTCTGGAGATTTACTAGCTATAGACTTAAAAGATGCCCTGTACCACTTAGGTGAAATTACCGGACAGGTTTCTAATGATGAACTACTTGGTAATATTTTTGCTAATTTCTGTATTGGAAAGTAAATAAGTATTTTATTTGATATCATTTAATTTCATTTAACGCCAAACACCTAAAAATCAAATGATTACAAAAACACCTATATTCCTTCTCTTTCTTTTTTACGTTTATATTTTCAATATTTTCACACCATTTTTACACCTTTTTTTACTAAATTCTTAAAAGGTGTAAAATTTACACCTCATTATAGGTTATTTCGCCAAAATGTCCTCTTATGTCTTTTTATGTCCTCATAGGACTTCTTAGGACCTCTTATAACTTTATATAGTTAGTTTATAATGAGTAGTAAAATTCAAGTACAAAGAATTTGTGAATACTGTAAAGAAGAATTTACGGCTAAAAAAACTACAACCAAATATTGCTCACACAAATGCAATAGCAGGCATTATAAAGAAAAAGTAAAACAAGCTAAAATCTCAAAAAGCAATGAAGAAACTACCCATAAAATAACGTTAGAAGTAGAAAAATTAAATGTTTTGGAATTTTTAACTCCAAAGCAGGTTTCAGTGCTCTTGAGTTGTTCCATAAAAACTGTATATCGTAATATAAAAAAAGGTAATATCAAAGCGATTAATTTTGGAGAAAGAACTATTAGAGTTAAACGTTCTGACATAGATGATCTTTTTAAAATGTAGTTTAACAATAGGTAAATTTCAAATTATGAAAATAAGTCTTAGAAAAAAGAAACTTGCAACTGGACGCATTAGTCTATACTTGGAGTATTATAATGGCTATTCTATAGATGAGAATGGAAAGACGATTCACGATAGGGCTTTTGAATATTTAAAACTTTATTTACACGGCAACCCAATCACGGCAAATGAAAAGAATGAGAACAAACAAACATTAAATCTTGCTGAAAATATATTAACGCTTAAAAAAGCGGAGTTAATAAAAGGCAAATTCAATATTGAAGATAATCAGAAGGGAAAAAACGTTGCTTTTAGATTATTACAAAAAAATTCAGGAGGAGCGATATGAAAGCAAAGGTAATTATGATAATTGGGAAGCTGCATTTAAGCACCTAAAACGTTTTAGCAAATTCAATATAGCCATTAAAGATATTGATGAAGACTTTTTAAAGGGGTTTAAAAAATACCTTCATAAAGAGGCTAGAACAAATGGGGAGACACCATTATCTCAAAACACAAAATACACTTACTTCAATAAATTGCGTGCTGTATTAAGAGAAGCTTACGCTGAAGGATATTTGAATGTAGATGTTGTTAAATCGGTCAAAGGATTTAGCCAAGGGGAATCTAAAAGAGAATACCTTACACATTCTGAACTGCAAGCACTTAGTGAAACGAAATGTAAATACTCTGTTTTTTCACGCGTATCTTTAGTTTCCACATAAGAACTTACCGATAGGTTATAATCGTTTTCAGCTATTTTAGAATTATCAAATGTTTAAAATCCCATCCATCTACAGAACCACGCACTTCGTTGGCTATTTTCCATATTTGACTTTGTAATTCGGCTCTTTGATTGTTACTTGTCATTTATTGTTTTATATCTTATTTATTAATTCGTTCTTTAACCATTCAAAAGCAGCCTCTTGATTATATTCTATTTCAGGTCGTAATAAAGCTTCCATATCTCCAGTGAAATTGGAATCATTCTCTTTTTCTTCTATGTTTAACAAAAATTCTTTTTGACTCGGTGGTTTATTTCCTGTTGAAAAAATAGTGTACTCCTTAAAACATTTTATAATTTGTTCTATATCTAATTTTATATTGAGTCTAGAATAATCTAAATCGAATAAATCTCGTCCTTTGCTTCGTTGATATTAAGCTCTTAATTTAGTGCCTAGTAATTCATTTATGCTATAAGTTCTAATTTTGCAACTTCCCACAAACCATTCGCTTTTTACTTCAAAAGGAAAATCAACCCAGTCTAAGACGTTAAAATGCTCTTTACAGTTAATTTCTAGTTTAAGGCGTAATCGAATATTCTCATACTCCGAATTAAAACGATACATCGCTTTAGCTCCATGACCTCCAATTTTTGTATTTCTAGGTTCTTCAAAAAAGGTTACTACCTCCCCTATTCTTTTCATAATTGGTTTTATTGGCCCTTCTTTAATTTGTACTAAATCGATATCCTCAGAATATCTTGGTGCGGGATTTAGGTATAATTTATGTAAAGCCGTACCTCCCCTAAAGGCAAGATTTTCTCTTAAAAAATCATCTGAGAAAATGATTTCCAAGGTGCTTGTTCTTGCCATTTGGCTATATATGGTCTTGGTATCATAAATCACTTTCTAGTTTAATATTAACATCAACTTTCCATTTATTGTCTACTGCTCCAGGTTTCTGGTTTGATTTTGGGCTTAGTAATACAGGATAAAATTTATTAGAATCTATATACTCAAAAAGAATGCTTGTTAATTTTTCATCTGCTTGAAGTTCTTCTAATAAAAAGCCAAACCTTTGCAAAGCACTTTTATGTGGATACCATTTAAGCAAATCTCTTAAATCAGAAACTTGAATTTCTTCTATTAGCTCCTCTAATACAGACAACATCCTATTAATGCCCCCAAGTTTTGTTTGATGGTAAATTAAATCTACTGCTGTAAGAACTGGGTCAGATATTTTGAAATACCCTGCATCTGATTTTTTAGTGGTTATATTTTTCCTTGGCCATTTTGAAATTGTAAAAAAACGTAAATTAATAGCTCCTTTATCAATATCTAATAAAGTTGGTGTGGATGTAATGATATAGTCACGTTGAATTTGCTGATGACTTGCCCCATGGAATTTAGCTGCAGAATACAACCCTATGTAATAAGGCCTGTCTATACTTTTAAATAAATTATCACTATATAATTCAATCGGTAATTTTGCTTGCTTTGAATACCTTGGCGGAATAATTAAATAAAAACCTTTTCTTAAAGGGATTATATCCCCTTTTTTCGTTAAATACGATAAATCAGATTTAACATATTTTTTATCTTTTTCAATAGCGGTATAAAGTTCTTCTGTAGAGAAAGAGTATTTCTCTAATGAAAGCCGTTCTTTTATAAATTCAGATAACTGCAATTATAGTAATTTTGCGAGAAAGGTAGTAAAAAATACTACTTATCTCGTATTTTTACTAAAAAAAATTTAATGTAGTATAGGTTCCATTAAAGGTTAGTCTTCCTAAATGAATTGGGAGTCATATGTTTTATAATCTTAAATTGTCTATTAAAGTTAGAAATGTTATTAAATCCGGATTTAAAAGCAATTTCATTAATAGATAAATCCTTGTCAGCTATTAATAATTTACAAGCATTTTCAATCCGTAATTCAATTAAAAAACTAATAAACGTTTTATTTGTTCGTTTTTTAAAATATTTACAAAAGGCATTTTTTGTCATATTAGCAACGTTTGCAACATCATCCAAAGTTATATTTTGATACGCGTTTTCAAATGTGAAATCAAATACATTACGCATTCTTTTTCCTTCAATATCAGTGTATTTTTTATTGTAAATAAACGTTGAAAGAGGAGCTGATTTTGCATTAGAAATTTTTTTTAGTATTTCTAAAAATAAAATAAAACGTTCAAATTTAGAAGCATCTTTTAGTTTTATAAAGTTTTTTATAATATCGTTTTTATGTGTTTTAACCTCTAAACCTTGTAAAGTTTTAGATAAGAAATGATTTATTTCAGCTAGTTCATTCAATTCAAAAAAAGAATCTCCAAAAGAAGATGCTGTAAAAAACAGACTCAACATTTTAGAGTGAATTACTGCGTTTTTATCACTTTTAAAAGCATGAGGTAAATTGCTTCCAATAACAAAAAGATCATTTTCAGAATAGCTAGAAATACGATCACCAACCAATAAAGAACCACTACCTTTTTCGATAAAACTTATTTGAATTTCATCATGTTGGTGCAATTTATCATAAAACACCAATTCAATATCTTCTTGATAAATTAAGGAGTTATTATCTGGTTTAGGAATTTTAAATGGTAAAACTTTCATTTAAAAACAATTAAATTTTAATCTAAAATTATTCAATATTACAAAATTATATAGCATTAAGGATAATATAGTATCAAAATTGAATAATTTAATCTTATTTTAAAATTTGTTAACTCTTTAATTTTACTAGCATTAAAAATAGAATTATGAGTATACAATGGAATGGCGTTATGCCAGCTGTGTTTACCTGGTTGAAAGAGTCAAAGTCTGGAGCTCTTGAAATTGACCTTGATGCAACACAAAAACAGGCTGCAGACATTTTAAAGGTTCAAGGAAAAAGCGGAAGCAGAATGAGTGGAGTTGTCGGTTCTGGAACCCTGGGTGAGAATAGTTACCTGAGCAATAACCAGCGTCTTTCTTTACTTAAATCCCTTTCTGAGGTTGCTAAAAAATATAACGTCCCGTTAATTAGCGGAGCAGCAGCAGAAACTAAGGAAGAACTTGCCAAAATTATTGAGGGACTTGCTACAGTTGGAGTTGATACAGTTATGGTTATGCCTCCAAAAACGAAAGCGGTTCCTTCTGAAAAAGAAATGTATGAGTACTATGCACTTTCTGAAGCAACTGCAAAAGATGTAGGCGTAACAATTATGCCTTATAACAATCCTGATGCAGCCGGTTACCATTCGCTCTCAACAGAACTTCTTAAAAGACTTTCTGTTCTTCCTATGGTAACAGCCCTTAAAATATCAACTATAGATGTTTCAATTATAGAAACCTTGATGTTAGAGAATAAAGATTTAAAAGTTTTGGCTGGAGTAGACACAGTTACTATATATGCCGGACTTGCTGGAGCAAGTGGTGGCATTACAGGTGTAGGTACTATCTTCCCAAAAGCAAGTGTAACTATGCAGGAGTATGTTTCAAATGGACAATGGACTAAAGCATACGAAATTTCTCAGGCTTTAAATTCATTATCGTATCTGGATGCTCAGCCACTGCTTATGGAATATCTTAAGCTTGCTATGGGAATTCATCATAATGATGTTGCTGGGGGGCTACGTACTTTTGGTAAGAAATTAACACAACAGCAAATTGATGATGTCCGTGCAAGATATATTCTTGCAAAAGAAAGACTTGAAGTTCTCGACTTACTAGGTTAAGCCTTTCAAATATTTAAAAGAAAAAGCTTCTTTATTCTAGCTATGATTTTGAAAAAAAACTTTTTAATCTCAAGCTATTATTGAAAAAATTTTTAGAATCAATAAGAAGTAGCTACAAACCAATAAAATTGAAAAAACATTTAAAAAATAAGTATAGATGATATCAGGAAAAAACTTTATTGGCAATCAATTATCTGCCAACGGAACCAAAACATACAAAACCTTTAATCCGGAATTAAATACAGAGAATGCTATTGTTTTTACAGAAGCAACAGCTCAAGAAATTGATGATGCAGCAAATTTAGCAGCATCAGCTTTTAAAGAATTTAGAGCAGTTCCTGGAATCAAAAAAGCAGCATTTTTAAACGCAATTGCCAATGAAATTTTAGCACTAGACGATGTATTGGTCAAAACATATTGCTCAGAAACAGGTCTACCAGAAGGAAGAGCAAAAGGAGAAAGAGGAAGAACAATTGGACAATTACAGAACTTTGCAAATTTAGTAGCAGAAGGGTCTTGGGTTGAGGCAACAATAGATACAGCACAACCTAATAGAGAGCCAATGCCAAGATCAGATATCAGAAAAATGTTAATTCCTTTAGGTCCAGTAGTCGTTTTTGGCGCAAGTAATTTTCCTTTAGCCTATTCTACAGCCGGTGGAGACACAGCAGCAGCTTTAGCTTCAGGTTGCCCAGTAATTGTAAAATCCCATCCAATGCATTCTGGAACAGGAGCACTAGTAGCATCTGCAATTATTAAAGCAGCTGAAAAAACAGGAATGCCAAATGGTGTGTTTTCTAATCTAAATTCTAGTGGAATAGAAGTTGGACAACAATTAGTGGCACACCCAAAAGTAAAAGCAGTTGGTTTTACTGGAAGCATAAAGGGCGGAAGAGCCTTATTCGAATTAGCTTCAAAAAGAGCAGAACCAATTCCTGTTTTTGCTGAAATGGGAAGTATAAATCCAGTTATAATTTTACCCAAAGCATTAGAAAATAGACAAGCAGAAATTGCTAAAACGTATGCAAGTTCTATTACTTTAGGAACGGGTCAATTTTGTACAAATCCAGGATTATTATTAGGTATTAAAAGTGACGCTTTAACAAGTTTTATAAACAACGTATCAGAAGAAATTATTAAAATAAATCCGTCGTGTATGTTGCATCCAAATATTAAAAAAGGATACGTCAGAAATAAAGAAAAAGTAGTGTCTCAAGATAACGTTACAGTAACAGCAAACTATAGATCCGACGTTCAAAACAATTATGCAACACAAGCTATTGTTTCTGTTGATGGAAAAACATTTTTAGAAAATTCGACATTACATTTAGAAGTTTTTGGACCTTTTTCTATGATTGTCCAATGTGAAAACATATCAGAACTAGAAACCGTTATTGCCAGTTTAGAAGGGCAATTAACAGGAACTGTAATTTCTGATTCTAACGAAGTTGCTAACTATCCAGCAGTAATTACAGCGCTACAAAACAGAGTGGGACGTATTATTTTTAATGGCGTTCCAACAGGCGTAGAAGTTTGCGAATCTATGGTACATGGAGGTCCATATCCTGCGTCTACAGATAGCAGATTTACAGCAGTTGGAATAGGTTCTATAAAGCGTTGGGTACGTCCGTTTAGTTATCAAGATTGGCCAAATGATTTGTTGCCAAATGAATTAAAAAACAATAATCCTTCCAATATTTTTAGAGTTATAAATGGAATCAGATCAAAAAATTAAGAAATGAGTAAGCACACGTTTGTTTGTATAGATGCACATACTTGCGGAAACCCTGTTAGGGTTATAAAAAGTGGAGGTCCAAAATTGATTGGAAATACCATGAGCGAAAAACGACTTCATTTTTTAAAAGAATTCGATTGGGTAAGAAAAGGGTTAATGTTTGAGCCTCGAGGGCATGATATGATGAGTGGCAGCATCTTGTATCCACCACATAATCCAGAAAATGACTTTGCTATTTTATTTGTTGAAACGTCAGGTTGCTTACCAATGTGTGGACATGGTACAATTGGTACCATTACAATTGCAATTGAAGAGGGTTTAATACAACCTAAAATTCCAGGGAAAATTAAAATGGAAGCGCCTGCTGGTTTAGTAGAAATTGAATACAAGCAAATAAACAATAAGGTAGAATGGGTAAAAATTACTAATGTAAAAAGTTATTTAGCCGCTCAAGATTTAACAATAGATTGTCCTGAATTAGGAGAGATTATTTTTGATGTTGCTTATGGTGGAAATTATTATGCCATAGTAGACCCTCAGAAAAACTTCTCTGGTATTCATAATTTTACAGCGTCAAAGGTTATTCAATTTTCTCAAATAGTACGAGACAGAATTAACGAAAAATATCCTAATCAATTTGTTCATCCAGAAAATGAAGCCATAAAACATATAACACATATGTTGTGGACAGGTAATCCTTTAGACCCAACATCATCAGGAAGAAATGCTGTATTTTATGGAGACAAAGCTATAGATAGAAGTCCCTGTGGAACTGGCACCTCTGCTAGATTAGCACAATTGTATACCAAAGGAAAATTAAAAGCCGGAGAAGCGTTTATACACGAAAGTTTTATTGGAAGTAAATTTATAGGACGTGTTGAAAAAGAAACCGTTTTAGATGGTAAACTAGCCATAATACCAAGCATACAGGGCTGGGCAAAAATTTTTGGATACAATACAATTACTATTGATGATCAAGATGATCCTTATGCACATGGTTTCCAAGTAATTTAATATGAATAAAAACGTAATAATCATTGGTGGAGGAATAATAGGTTTAAGTACAGCTTATTATCTTGTAGAAGAAGGCCATCAAGTATCAATAATCGATAAGTCTAATTTCTCAAGCGGGGCATCTTATGTTAATGCTGGTTATATAACACCTAGTCATTTTATTCCGTTAGCAGCTCCAGGAATGATTAATAAAGGGATTAAGTGGATGTTTAATCCAACTAGTCCTTTTTATATAAAACCCCGTTTAAATGCTGATTTTTTAAATTGGACTTGGGCGTTTAAAAAATCTGCTACTGCCTCTAAAGTGGAAAAAGCAATTCCCGTAATTAAAGCTATTAATCTTTTAAGTAGAGATTTATATGAAGATATTAAAGAATCTAACACTTTTAATTTTCATTATGAACGTAAAGGTTTATTAATGTGCTATCAATCTGATAAAGTTGGTGAAGCAGAATGGAAGATCGGTAAACGTGGAATTGAAGAAGGTTTAGGTGTTAAAAATTTAACTAAAAAAGAAGTGGATGTTCTAGAACCAAATGCAAACCTGAATATTAAAGGTGCTATTTATTTTGATTCAGATGCACATATGACTCCAACAGATTTTATGCCAGAAATGGTAAAGTTTTTAAAGACAAAAGGAGTTATTTTTTATGCTAATGAAGATGTAAAAGATATTGAGGTAACAAACCGAACAGTTTCAAAAATAATAACAAACAAACAAAAATTAAAAGCTGATGAAGTTGTTTTAGCAGCTGGAAGTTGGAGCCCATTATTGACTAAAAAACTAGGCTTACAAATTCCAATACAAGCAGGGAAAGGATACAGAATTAATGTAAACAGAGAAACAGGAATTACAATTCCCGCAATACTATGCGAAGCAAAAGTAGCTGTTACTCCAATGCAAGGATTTACACGTTTTGCTGGCACAATGGAAATGGCTGGCATTAATCATAATATTAATCCAATGAGAGTACAGACTATTGCCAATGCAGCAAAAAATTATTATACTAATTTGAATATTTCTGTAGCAGAAAAACGGTCTGCAGACTGCGGCTTGAGACCTTGCTCTCCAGATGGTTTACCTTACATTGGTAAATCTTCTAAATGTAATAATTTAACAATTGCAACTGGACACGCGATGATGGGTTGGAGTTTAGGACCAGCAACAGGAAAGTTAGTTTCCGAAATAATTTCAGAAAAAAAGACTACTTTAGATTTAAGTTCATTTAATCCCGACAGAAGATTTTAAATGAGACTCGACTCAATTCCTAATATTTCATTACAAAACAATTGATGCTTGAACAATAGTTTTTTAGCACTAATTCTTTATTTAAAAGTAATTTTGTGATGCTATGGCATTTTTATGATTGAGAAATAAGTGTGTTTTAAAAAGTAATTCTTTAAATAAGTTAATATGCCATAAAGAATATGACTGAAAAGGGATGAATAATTTCTACAAACTTTATTTAAAATAGAAATTATAATAAGTTTAATCAATTGAATTCATTAATCCAATTATTATTTTAAAGCGTAATATTAAAAATATTATACAACAATAAGAAAACATAGTATTACACCTTATTTACACCTTAACAGCTCTAAGGCACTGTATTTAAAGGATTGCTAATTTCTGTATTGGGAAGTAATTAATTACACTTAATAATCTCCATAATTTCACGTTTATAGGTAATACCTATAGGAATAGATTTTTGCTGTATTATCAAACAATCTTTATCTATTGTTTTTATTTTATTTATTGCTACAATATAAGATTTATGAGAGCGAACAAATAAACTTGAAGGCAATTGCTTTTCAAGTTCTGTTGTAGTAATTGTTGCTACATAGGTGCGCTTCATAGTGTACACTTTTACGTAGTTTCCATAGCTTTGTGTAAAAAGAATATCATCTAACAATATAGTAACCATATCGCTACCTATTTTAAGAGAGATATCTTTTGCTTCTTCTTTTGGTTCTGGACTATTCTCAATAGCATTTTTATCCTCAAAATGTGCTATTGCTTTTAAAAACCTTGGATAAAAAATGGGTTTTAATAAATAGTCTATCACTCCATATTCATAACTTTCTAATGCAAACTCGCTATACGCCGTGGTTAAAATTGTTTTTGGCTTATTAGGTAGTGTTTTTAGCAACTCCATACCTGTAACTTCTGGCATATCAATATCTAAAAACATTAAATCTACAGGATTATTTGTAAGATATTGCATAGCTTCTAACCCATTATACAGCTGATGTTCTAACGACAAAAAAGGATTTTTGTTAATGTAGTCCGAAAGCACATAATGCGCTGCTGGTTCATCATCAACAATTATACATTTAATTTTAGTTGTCATTCTGCTTTGTTGTTAGGTTGATATGTAAATTCACCAAAAACTCATCTTCTTCTGTTATTTTTATGGTATGATGGTTATGATAAATTAACGACAAACGTTTTAAGGTATTTTTAAGTCCAATTTTAGTAGAATCTATTTTTCGTTTCTTTTTCGGAATACTATTTTTCACCACAAATGATAATTGACCCTCTTTTACATCTATAGTAATGTTTACGAAACATTTTTCTGCTGATGCGGTTCCGTGTTTAAATGCATTTTCTACGAACACAATTAACATCATTGGTGCAATTTTATATGCATTTGGATGGTCTATAGAACTCGTAAAACTAATATCGCATCGGTAACCAACACGTTCTTTTTCTAACTCTACGTAGCTTTTTAAAAACTCAATTTCTTGCTCTAAAACCACAGTAGATGTATCGCTACATTCTAACTGGTAACGCATTAATTGCGATGTATGCATTATTAAATCTGGAACACGCTCTGGGTATTTTAAACTAATACCGTACAACGTATTAAAGGTATTGAATAAAAAATGCGGATTTAATTGCTCTTTTAAAGAGGATAATTGTGCGTTTTTACTCAGCAGCTTTTTATTATCTTCTCGCTTACTATTTCGATAAAACTTGAATATTAAACTAATAGAAACAATACAGATTAAACTTACCATTAAAGTTCCTGCTTGGTACGTATAGCTTTTTTGTGCTATAGATTTATATAAAAAACAGTTTTTATAAATCCAAAGCGTAACAGAATGGTACGTTATTATTGTAAAAACACCTAATAAACCTATACTTGCTAAAATATAAAGTAAAGGTTGCTGCTTTTTTAACAGAATAGGTAATAAAAATGCGCGGTTAATTTGTGCGTGAATGTAAAGCAATAAAAAATAGCAAAAACCTGTAAGTAAGCTTCGCCAATTATGAATCAATATCCAATCGTTGAGGGTAAAAAGCACAAACGAAATAAGTAAAATAAACAGCTCTTGCGACCATTTGTTTTCTACTATTTTACTTACATATTTATTCATAACCCACTTTTTCATACAAAAAAACCAATTTTAATTAAGAAAAAGCTAAAAAATATGACGAGTTCAATTCGTCATTTGATGACTTTAGTTGGTCATAAAATTCCAACATTAACAAATCTTGCTTTCTACTTTTGCAACATAAAATCAAAGTGTTTTGTGTGTTATTAAACACTTTAAAACTCTTGTCACTTTTATAATTAGGCTTGCAGCGCAGCAAAGTTAAGGACTAGTAGTTGGTATACACAAGAATGTTTAACCATTCTTTTAAAATGTAATCTTAAAACTAATATTAATATTTAAAAAAAATAAATGATGAAAAAAACTATTTTAATCTTGACAGTTGGTGTAGGACTTTTAGCAGCCTGTACTTCAAAAGAAAAAGAAGAAACAACAAAAAATGCTGTTGGAACTCAAATTATTGAAGATTTGAGTAATCGCTATACATCAAAAGCATACGATAAAACAAAACGCGTTTCAGCCGAAGATCTAGCAACAATAGAAGAAGTATTACGCTTATCGCCTTCCTCTATAAACTCACAACCATGGAAATTTATCGTTATTAAGAGTGATGAAGCAAAACAGCGTCTGGCAAAAACTTTTGAGAAGTATAAATTTAATCAACCACACGCTACCAGTGCTTCAGAAATTATTCTTTTTGCGAATAAAGTACATTATAGCAAAGAGGATTTCAAAAAACGATTAGACGCTAGTATGGCTGCTGGGCGTATGAATCAAAAAGGGTATGACAAAATGCTAACAAATGCATTTAAATTTGCTGAAATGACAGCCGATGAAAACGGAAACAATAGTCATTGGACAAAAGCGCAATCTTACATTGCTTTGGGTAACGTACTGCACACATTGGCACGCTTAAAAATCGATTCTACACCAATGGAAGGTGTAGATGCGGATGAAATTAAGAAAGAATTTGCCAAAGAGTTAGGAGATGATTACGAATGTACTTTTGCTTTAGCAATTGGTTATCACAACGATGGAAAAGATTACAACCGTAAATTGCCTAAAGCACGATTGGCAAAAGAAGATGTAATTCTTGAACTTTAATTAAAAGTATTTTTTATTAGATGTAGAGGTTATTTATGAATTTCCTCTACATTTTTTTTAATAAAAATTTCATTGCCAAAAGTAAATTCCCAAAATAAAAATAATCCTAATACCAGAGAGTTCTAATCAAATTGGAAAACTTGTATGAATAAAATAAAACTATCACTCGCCATATCAATTACGCTTATCACAATAATTTGGTTTTTGACAAATACACTGCTGTATATTCCGTTTGATTCTAACTTGTTTACTAAAAGTTTGGATCAATATACCGGAATTATTGCCTTTTCTGCTATGACTTTTTCAATGCTATTGGCAACGCGTCCCTTATGGATTGAGAAACACTTAGGCGGACTTGATAAAATTTACCGTCTGCATAAATGGCTTGGTATTCTTGCATTCTCATTTTCTATTCTGCACTGGTTAGTATCAAAATTGCCAGAATGGTGGTTGTATTTAGATAGGTTAATAATTTTAGATGCTACCTCTGGTGCCACTGTGTCCTCAGCTGAACCTGGCGCATTTGAAGAGTTTCTGGAATCTATTGAATCTCTGGGGCTTCAAGTAGGTGAATATGCTTTTTATTTAACGGTTCTGTTTCTAATTATGGCCTTACTAAAAAAGATACCTTATCGTTTTTTTGCAAAAACACACATTGCAATGGCAGTAATATATTTAGCCTTAGTTTTTCATGCTTTTGCACTAATGTATATTGATTATTGGACGGAGCCCATTGGTATAACAATGGCAATTATGATGCTAGTAGGAACAGTTTCTTCGTTTATTGTTCTTTTAGGGCAAGTGGGAAAAAAACAAAAGTCTCAAGGTACTATTCAGTCTATTAACACATATCCCGATATGAATATGTTTGAATTAATAGTAAAAAGCGATACATGGAAAGGACATAACGAAGGCCAATTTGCGTTTTTAAAATTTGAAAAAAAAGAGCCATACCATCCTTTTACAATTAGTTCGTCTTGGGATTCAAAAACTAAAAATATTAGCTTTACAATTAAGGCTCTTGGAAGATACACTAATAATTTGTCTAATAAATTAAAAATAGGCGATTTGATAGTGCTTGAAGGTGCTTATGGCAATTTTACTTTTAACGACAAAAAAGAAAGTCAAATTTGGATAGCTGGAGGTGTAGGTATCACACCATTTTTAGCCCGAATGGAGCGTTTAGCAAAACTGGATAATAAGCAAAAAATTGATTTTTTCTACTCCGCTATGAAATTAGATGCTAATTTTAAGAAAAAGTTAGAGCAAGTCTCAGCAGAAGCCAACATCAATTTACATGTATTTGAAACCTCTAAATCAGCTCTAATATCTGGAGAACATATTCGAAATTCTGTTTTAAACTGGAAATCTGCAAGTGTTTGGTTTTGTGGTCCTTCAAAAATGGGAAAATCAATAAAGAAAGACTTTAAACAAAATGATTTTAATTCAAAATTTCATCAAGAATTATTTGAGATGCGCTAATGTTTAGAAGGGCTAACGAATGATATTTTGTTTAATCATTAACAAAAAAGAAAAAGATAAAGACGAACAAACTTGTAGTTATATGCTTCTAAAAAAACCGCCTTATATAATGAGGTGGTTTTATAATATTATTTTCATCTACTTACCAACTTTACTTATGCAAAATAGGAATTAAATGTTTCAATAAAGTTTAAAACAACCCATAAAATTATAGCTATTTAGTAGTAAAAAAGAATAACAAAATCTTATAAAAATTATTTTTTTAATTGAATGAATAATATTTATTATACAATCTAAAACTGATTTATTAGCTTATTTTTGGTTATTGTAAGTTGTTACAACTAACATTAGTATCAACTTATAATAGCAACTCATTTTTTTATTGAAAACAATTGAATCTTTGATTAATTAAAAACTACAACTAGTTTTATTTACTACTGAACAACAACAAGATGATTATACAACAAGAAGAAAAATTTAAAGAAGTACTCGCTAAAATAGAAGGTAAAATTAACGAACAGAGTTTTTTTAATAAGTTCTTAGAGTTGTATCCTGAGGTTTGGAAAAAACATAAAATAACCTATTCTAAATTTACTAGAAGTAAAAAATTTGGACAAACAATACCCTTGCCAAAGCCAGAAATATCCTTACGTAAAGAAATTAGATTGTTTTTACAAAAACAATAAAAAAAACCGAGCAAAAGACTCGGTTTTTCTTTTATAAAATATGTCCCGTCCTAACATAGCGATACACTAAA
>NZ_ARZX01000010.1:0-117314 GCF_000568425.1 Cellulophaga geojensis KL-A | reverse complement strand
TAATCTGTATCGATTATTTAGGACTAGTCAATAAGTTCTTTCTAGTGCTCTATATCGTATTCCAATATTTTAAATTGATATGGTGTTATACCTAAATTAAATTCTTTAACAACTTCCATTTCCTCTAAGTTACACTTTATAATTTTTTCTTCTGACGGAATAGATATGTATAAAGAATCATCAAAATAATCTATATTACTAGTAACAGATCCGTGGCCATCAGATTCTGTATCCATTGTAATAGATAATTTACCTTCATATACAACAGAATTAGATATTACATTGGTAACTTTAATATCTCCACTTTTTGTTAAACTTAAAACCTCTTTTTTATCTCTAGAAACCATACATTTAAATAATTCTGCAGTTTCATGTATTGGTGTAATTTCCTCACTATTTATATTAATAAAGTAAGCACCTTTACTAGAGGTATATCCAACAAAAATAGCATCAGAAGTTGTACCTAGTATACTTCCAAACCATACGTTTTCTTCAAAATTAGTTGGGTAATCAATAATTTTTTGTTCTCCGTTGTCTTTTACAACCAGCACACCGGTATTAGAACCAAAAAGAGCCGTTGTGTTGTTACCTGCACTACCGTGAATTCCGGAGGTACTTAAACTTTGTTCTTCTTTTGACACAACTTCACCATCTTGATTTATAATATGTACTTTCTCAGGCAAAACAGCTCCGTTTCCTAAATTTGTAACTGCTATGTTTCCGTTTTTAAAAATCACCATTGCTCCATGATGTGCAGTAGTACCTGTTGGTATATTTTTAACAGTTGTACTATTCTCTATAGTTTTTTCATTAAAAATACTTAGTGTAGCATCTCCGTCATTATAAACAGCGACATAATCTTGTTCAGATTTAAAGTGTGTTGGCTTTTGACTTTCAAATTTTATAGCTCCAAAACCAGTTTCTCCTAAATTATGACTATGGTCTCCGTGGTCAATTTCTCCACCAATATTAAATGTTTCTGTATAGTTATTATCTCTATGCGTTATAACAGCATACCTACCAGATTCTGTAACATATACACTACCTTTTGCATAAGATGCTTGGTAAGCTGTAACTTCTTCATTATCTACATTAATAAAATTTAATGTAGCAGAATTTGCATCAGAAATTAGTAATGATGCGTTTTTATGTTCATCATTATGATCTACATCGTCATTTACGCTGTCATCATCTTTAGAGCAAGCTGTAAATAAAGCAGATATAGCTAAAAGAGGTAATAAATAAGTCTTTTTCATTTGTGTGTTTTTAATTATTAATGCACAAATATATGCAAATGAATCATTAACGCAACAAAGTTGCATTTATTTATATCTGTAAATAAATAATTAAAAAAATAACTTTTACAGGCTGCTTGGTTAAACAAAAAAGAGAGAAAATACACGTCTTTAGACTAAAATAAACATACATTAGTTTAAAAAACACAATACTTACAAATGCCATTAGATTTAATTTATACCAAAACAGACAAGTTTATTTTATCTAAAATTACTACTAGTTATAAAGTTTGGCAAGACAAATTATATTACTACAAAACCTCATTAAACTTTACAAATTTAGAGGAATTAGTCATTTTTTTAAAGGTTGATTATAAACTATCTGATAAAAATAAATCAGAAATATTTAACTATGTAAACAATAGTAACCAAGATTTTTTTGAGTTATCTGTACTTGATAATAACATAAGTATTAAGCAAATACACTTACAACTACTAAAATCTAAAGATACCCTTATACATTGGAAAGATTGGTTTTATATATTTAGTAAAACAAGTACAAACCATTACCATTTATGGGTTTTTCTTGGGGGTATTGCAAACCAGGTTAGAGAAATAAGGTTGAATGCTGCACAAGTTAGTGAGTGGGAAGATTTAGGTATTCCATTTATAAAAACCTTAGCTACAGATCTACAGTTAAAAGAGTCTAAAGTTTATAAAGAAGCAATTACAGAAAATAGAAGAATACTATAATGTAGCCCAAAACACATATAAGAACCTTTATTTTTAAACAAGTAATATTGCCTGTTTAATGCCTATGTGTTTTTACTATTACCACGTTATTTTACTTTTTTTCATTAAAAACTAAAACAGAATATATGTCAAATACTCACGAAAATATATTATAATCTAAACAAAAAACATTGCGGTATTTAGATACGCCAAGTATAAAGTACATTTAAAAAAGATAATAACATTACCATAAAACAAAACCTTTTTAATTATGAAAAACATTGTACTAATACTAACCTTTTTGCTTGCTGTAACTACAAATGCACAAGTAAATTACTTAATGTGGGAAAACGTAGATACACAACGTTTTGGTAAAGAAACATTATTTAAAACTGATAATAAAGTTTTAAACGGAAGCTACAAAATTGCAGAAAACAGTGGTGCATATACAGAGGTAACTTTTGCAAATGGTAAAATGGTTGGCACTAAAAAAAACTATGATTTTTCTGGTAATTTGGAACAAGAAATGGTTTTTGATGAAAACGGAAAAGCCAATGGCAAAAGTACATCATACTACACAAATGGTGATGTTTTTGAAGATTTTAATTATAAGAACGGACTTAAAGATGGTGAATGGAAAACCTATGATAAAAAAGGGAAAGTACAACGTTTAGAAAATTACAAAAAAGACTTAAAAGACGGTAAATGGGTTACCTATTTAAAAGATGGAAATATGGGTACTAAACTGGTAGAAACATCTTTTTACAATGCTGATAAAGCAACTGGTAAATGGTCTCAGAAAACAGAAGACAACCGTGTAATTTGGGAAAAAGAATATACCGCTCCTAGAAATTATATTAAAAAAGAATATTACCCAAATGGCAAACTAACTTCTGTAGAAACATATGTAAATAATAAAAAAGATGGGATTAGTACATATTATAGCTCTGCCGGACTTTTATTAAGCGAAAGAACATATGCTGCTAGTTATCCTATTACAGAAACTAGTTTTTATGATAACGGGAATAAAAAAGAAGTAGTAAACTCCAAAGACGGTTATAAAGATGGTTTGTACCAAAAATATTCTAAAACAGGAAATCTTGTTACAGAAGGTCATTTTAAAATAGGATACAAATCTGGCGAGTGGAAACACTACAACAGTGATGATATGCTAAAAACAACCTATACATATGCAGACGGAAGAAGAAACGGAATTGCTAAAACATATAATGAAGCAGCAAAAGTAGAAAGTGAAGGATTGTATAAGAATGATGAAAAAACAGGCGCTTGGAAATATTATAAATTAAATGGTAAAATTTCTAAAGAAATTGAATACAAAAATGACAAAGTAATTTCAGAGAAGACTTATAACTAAAATTTTCTAATCAACTTAAATTTAAAAAAGAGGATAGCAAAGGTTTATCTTTGTTACTTTAAAACCAATTAATGTCATACAAACTATTATCGTCTCCTTTACAAGGCTTTACAGATTATAACTTTAGAAATGCACATCAAAAATTTTTTGGTGGTATAGATACCTATTATGCGCCTTACATTAGGTTTAATAAAAAAATGGTAATAAAGGGCTCTTACCAAAGAGATTTAAATCCGGAGGTAAATACATCTTTAGACCTTATACCACAAGTAATGACGGCAGATGCAGATCAATTTATATTTGCTATAAAATACATACAATCTTTAGGGTATAAAGAACTTAATTGGAATTTAGGTTGTCCCTACCCTATGGTAACCAATAGCGGAATGGGATCTGGACTTATTTGTAATCCAGAGAAAATAGACCATATTTTAGACCGTGCACATAGTGAAACAGATGTTACCGTTTCTATGAAAATGAGACTAGGATACGAGAATAGTAATGAAATATTAGAGTCTTTTTCTGTACTAGATAAATATCCTCTAAAAAGTATTGCTATACACGCCAGGTTAGGCAAACAATTATATAAAGGTGGTGTAGATTTACAAGGTTTTCAAAAATGTGTAGATGTTGCCAAACATACATTGTATTATAATGGTGATATTACTACTGTGGCTCAATTTAAAAAAATGAAAGAACAGTTTCCTAGCATACAACATTTTATGATTGGACGTGGATTAATTGCAGATCCGTTTTTACCAAGTATGATAAAAAACAACTCAACAGAATATCCTAAAGGTAGATGGCAAATTTTTAAAGAATTTCACGATACTATTTACCATCAGTATGATGAATTATTGTCTGGACCAACACCAATAAAAATGAAAATGTTAGGATTTTGGGAGTTCTTTTCATTAGCAACTAACAACCCAAAAAAAACATACAAAGCAATAAAAAAGGCTGGTAACCAATTTAAGTACAAACAAGCTGTAGCAGATATTATTAAAGACCAAAGATAGAATTTAAATAAATACCTAATGTAATTTGAAATTTACTGCTTATAAATACAGAATTATTAAAGAAAAACTTTCTATAACAAAACAAATAGTTTATTCTAGTTATGCTCTTTTTGTTTTTGGATTCATAATACTTCTTTTAAATACTAAATTTCCATTAACCGATAATATTCTGCCAATAATTGCTCCCATATTTATAATTTCTATTCTATTTTTTGGTGTAGCACATATATATCAATTTTATGATTATGAATTAATTAACTGTACAAAGGAAGGACATATAGAGTTTAGTACTAATGAATTTATTATTGATTACAATAATAAAATTAACTATGAAGATGTTACTGACTTAAAAATTAATATAGATGCCTATTACGGACAAACTATAGACCAGTATTACAGAAATCCTATAGAAAAGAAGAGCTTAGGTGTAAAAAATACAATAGTTATTGCAACTTGGGATAAATCTTTTACATATAACTTTAAATTAGAACACTCCATACATACAATAGAACTAAAAAAAACAATTTTTAATTTAGTCTTAAGTGAAAAATTAGGTATCAAAGATGCCAAAAAACTTATTAAATTAATACCTTCAGATTTTAACAAAACCGAAGATTATAAAGCATTTGTAATTAAGCAAATAACCTCTAAAAAAATTAATTGTACAGAAGGGCTACTATTACACGGTTATAAAACAGATAAAGAAGCTAAAGAACTAAGAAACAAGTATTGTGTTTAATTAAAAAGAAAAGCTAATGTCAATGATTATCCCTTTATTACTCGTTTTATTTTTTGTGCTAATATTTTTTACTGTTAAAGCATTAAAGGAAAACAAAAAAGGCATAAGTAATTTAGAGGTTGCTATATTTGTTTTGTATTTACTTTCTTTTCTCTTATTTGGTCTTGGTATACTTACACACGTACACCAGCATACAGAAGCCATAGACCCTATAGACCCAGAATGCTATATACCGTTTGGCGGCAAACACATACTAACACTTATTGTTTATTTTATTTTCTTTAATATATCTGCTGGTTTTATTTGGATTAAAGGCCGTAAACTGCCTCCTTTATCGCTTGTATTATTCTTAGTTTTTTTAGTAATAGGATTATTTATTAATACTGCTATACTTATACAAATAACACATCATAACTTAGATAGCTTTGGCATTTATGCAGAAAACACAGGCACATTTCTTTTTATTTTTACACCTGCTTTAAGTTTAATTATTGCAATAGGACTTCTTTTTAAAATAGTTAGAGAAGAAAAAATACAAGCTAAAGACAAAGTTTATAAAAATAAATTTCTTAATTATTGCAATAGCTTTTTAGCTAGTAAGTTTAGCGAGTCCGTTTGGGCTCTACTACTTTTTATTCCTGTTTTTATTTTAATTACAATAGTATTATTGTTATTTGGGCAAGATGTAAATTCTATTACTAAGGTTTTTACAGAAACTACAACTTGGGCTTTTTCACAAAAAATGCATCCTCCTATTCTAGACCATAAAGGTCATTATTTATGCACTGTAGCCGCTAAAGGAGATCCTAAAATTGTAAAACCTATTCGTTTAGGAAAAAGGCATAAAAATATTATTATTGTAAACAGGCAGTTACAGATTGCCAATGCCTTTGAAGAAATGATTACTGATATATCTCCAGGTTTACACTCTTTTATCAGAAAAAATTATGACAAGTATGGTTATAATCTTTCTTTAAAAATTAACTCAAAAATAGGATCTAATATTACCTATATTTTAATGAAACCCTTGGAGTGGATTTTTTTAATATCATTATACCTACTATGTGTTAATCCAGAAAAAAAGATTAGCAAACAATACCATTTATAGTAACTTAACTAACCAAATGTCTATGAAAAACATAAAACTATTAATTCTCTTATTATTTACAACTGTATTTGCTAGTAAAGCACAAAGTATTGAAGAATTTATAAGCAATAAAGCTTCTGCAACTTGTAATTGTATAGAGAATATAGATTATATAGACAGTCAAACAGATTTTGAATTAAAACTAAAGTCTTGCGCTGCGCTTAGTGCAAAAGATTCTACTAGAGTACTTAAACAAACTACTTTTAACGAGTATGATAATCTTTTACAATCTAAATTATTTGAAAATTGCACTGCTATAGAAACTAAATTAACAAAGCTTAGAGAAAGTTACTTAATTACTAATATGGACTCTTTATACAACACAGAAAAACAATATAAAAACATAGAAGAAGGCTTACTTGGTAGTTATGGATTATCTTTTGGTAATAGATCTCCAGAGGGTAGCCCAACATTATTTCTTTACCATAATAATAATTATGTAATAGTTTCTTTTGGAGAAGTACAAACGGGCACTTGGCGCGTTGTAAAAGAAAAATATTTACATTTAAATCCTAATAAAACTAAATATCCTTTTAGTGTATACGGTCGTTACAACCCTAGTATTGGAGATTCTACTAAAACCTCTTTTTTGGGTGATAGATTTAGTTATATAACATTAATTACATACAATAAAACTACTAAAACCCCTGTAAACTTAACTCCTATTTTTAACAAAGATGCCAATTGTTTTGATTTTCCCTACATACATAAAACAGCTAGTGTGCCCCAACAAATATCGTTAGCATTTAACCAGTCTTATGAAGAATCTGAAGATCAAAAAATAACACTATACAGTTTTAAAAACACTACTAATTTTAATGACTTTATTATTTTTGAGTATACAAGAGCAGAAAATAAAATGCCTATTAGAGTTTTAATAGATGGTAACAAATTAGTATTTGGAAAAAAGCAAATAACAGAAAAATCTGCTTTACCAAAACCAGGCTCTGAAAATGACTCATTCATAAAAGAAATGTCTGCCATTAACTTTACTCCCAAAACTATGTATTATAACTTTGGGTATAAAGAGTTTAAAAGTGAAGAAATAAACTCTAAAAGTTACAAATACAATAAAAAGCTAAATAATTATAAATACAAAGGAAAAGTTCCGCGTACTTACGAAGAAGAAACAAGTGATTATCACAACTTTTTACAAGTAAATAAATATGAAATGTTACAAGATGTAACACAACAACAAAAGCAATTTAAAATAAATAAAAAGTCTATAATTTACACAGTTTGCGATTAAAAATAAGCTATAAAAAAAGATAAAATGGGATTAAGTATTACCAGCGGCATTTTAGCTGACTTTATAAATAATGAGCCTGAGGGCTATGAGGCTTACAAAGCTGAATTTGACCAAGTAAATAAGTTACTAGAATTAAATGGCTACAAACCACATTTAGAACCTAATGAATTAGGTGTAGATCCGTTACACGTTGGTGGCTTTCCGTATTCTTTTCTTCATTATTTAAGACGTTTTTTTGCATATCATATGAATGATGAAAATTGGACTCCTATTCCTTTTGATGAAAATTTAGATCCTGCAGCAGATACCATTGTAGAAGAAGAATCTTCTATGTTTTATAGTCACCTTTTAGTACACTCAGACTGCGCAGGGTATTACATTCCTATAGATTTAGAAGACGTTATTTTTGATACTGAAGAAATAAACGTACCTGGAGCTATGATTGGTTCTTCTTATGGTTTATTAACAGATTTAAAAAGCGTTGCAAAAAAGTTAGGTGTAGAATTAAATGAAAATTTAGAAGTACAAAACAAAGAAACTCTCTATAAAAGTATTGATAATCAAGGTGATTTTTGGATAGAAAAAATAGTATGGCTAACACTTTATGAAGCTGCTAATTATAGTATAAAAAATAAAACAGCTATTGTTTTTAATTAATATCTATAAAACTACATTTTATTATAATTTAAAAAACCTCAATTACATATAATTGAGGCTTTTTAGCAATAAAAATATAATTACAAACTATAACTTTACAATGTAAAATCTTCTTCTAAACTTGTATAAGAGCTTCCTCCCACAAAAACTTTAAACTCACCTGGCTCTACTATAAACTCTCCTTGATTGTTAAAAAAGCCTAGTTCTTTATTTGTTAGTTTTAATGTAATGGTTTTGGTTGTATTTGGCTCTAACTCTACCATTTTAAAACCTTTTAACTCTTTTACCGGTCTTGTAACACTCGCAAACAAATCTCTTATATATAATTGTACAACCTCTTTACCTTTGTACTCACCTACGTTAGAAACTGCTACAGAAACTTCTACCTCTTCATTGGTTAATTTGGTCACTTTTAAATTTTTATATGTAAATTTTGTATAGCTTAAACCGTGCCCAAATGGATATAACGGCTTGTTACTTTCATCTATGTAATGAGACCAAAAAACAATATCAGGATTGTCTGTAGATGGTCTTCCTGTATTTTTATAGTTGTAATAAATTGGTACTTGACCAACGTTTCTAGGAAAAGTCATTGGCAATTTACCGCTAGGGTTATAATCTCCATACAAAACCTGTGCTACAGCATTACCAGTTTGTGTGCCTAAATGCCAAGCTTCTACTATTGCAGGTATATGTTCATCTGCCCAAGTAATAGCTAAAGGTCTTCCGTTATTTAAAACCAAAACTATATTTTTATTAACTGCGTAAACAGCTTCTAAAAGTTCTTGTTGTACCCCTGGCAAATCTAAACTTGTTCTGCTACGAGCTTCACCACTTTGGTAACCGTGCTCACCCAAAACCATAACAACTACGTCTGCATTTTTAGCTGTATTTATAGCTTTAGAAAATTCACTTTTATCTGTAGTATTTATTTTTAATTCAAAAGCAAATTCTGCTTTACCAATAGCAACATCTGCCCCTTTTGCATAGGTAAGTGTATTGTTTGGGTAATTTTTCATTCCTTCTAAAACAGACACTGCAGTACTGTCTTCTGCTGCAATTCTCCAGCTTCCTAAAGGACTAGTTTTATCTGCTGCTAAGGCACCAATTAAAGCAATTTTTTGTCCGTTTTTCTTTAAGGGCAATAAATTGTTCTCGTTTTTAAGTAATACAATAGATTTTTTAGCTACATCTAAAACTGCTTCATTAATTGCTTTGTTGCCAGTTACCTCTTTTTCTCTTTCTTCATTACAGTACTTGTAAGGGTCATCAAAAAGTCCTAGCTCGTACTTTACTTTTAAAATTCGCTTTACAGCATCATCAATAAAATCTGCAGAAACTTTGTTTTCCTTTACTAGCTTACTCAATTCTTCTACGTAGGCATAAGATTCCATATCCATATCAGATCCAGCATTTGCTGCTAACTCTGCTGCTGCATTTAAGTCTTTTGCATAACCGTGAGCAATCATTTCTTTAATAGATCCCCAGTCTGAAACCACAAAACCATCAAAATTCCATTTATCTTTTAAAACCTCTCTTTGTAAAAAAGCATTTCCTGTTGCAGGTATTCCATTTAACTCATTAAATGAATTCATAAATGTTTTTACACCAGCATCTACACTTGCCTTAAACGGAGGGAAAATTATATTATTTAAGGTAGATGTACCTACATCTACCGTATTGTAATCTCTACCAGATTCTGAAAATCCGTAACCAGCAAAATGCTTAGCACAAGCCACAATTGTAGCCTTATCTGCTAAATTACTACCTTGAAAACCCTGCACACGAGCTACAGCAATTTTAGATCCTAAGTATGTATCTTCACCTGCTCCTTCCATAACACGTCCCCAACGAGCATCTCTAGAGATATCTACCATAGGGGCAAATGTCCAATTTATACCTGCTGCAGAAGATTCTAATGCAGCTATTTCTGCAGATTTTTTAATGGCATTTAAATCCCAACTAGCTGCTTCTGCTAAAGGTATTGGGCTTAGTGTTTTATATCCGTGTATAACATCAAAACCAATAATTAAAGGAATACCCAGTCTAGTTTCCTCTACTGCTATTTTTTGTACTGCTCTAACATCTTTAACTCCTGTAACGTTTAGCATAGAACCTACATAACCTTTACGTAAATGCTCGTACTTTTTAGCTGCATCACCATCTTTTGGAGTTGGGCCTGTTACGTCCCAAAAACCATTGTATTGATTCATTTGTCCAATTTTCTCTTCTAAAGTCATTATAGCAAGTATAGAATCTACTTTTTTATCTATACCTAAACTTTCTGAAGCACTTTTAGACGTTGTATTAGTACAAGATAGTATACCAATTGCAAAAACAATTGATATACTATATATAACTACTCTTTTCATATTATTTTTATTGATAAACTCTAACATAATCTATTTCCATAGAATCCTGAACAAAACTAGGGTCTACCGTTCCCCCTAAAGTACCACCCATTGCTACATTTAAAATCATAAAAAAGTCTAAATTAAACGGCGTACTATCTGTGTTTGCATACGTTAAAAAAACAGTATCATCTACTAATATTTTTATTTCGTCTGTTGTCCACTCTACACTATAATTATGAAATTCTGTTGTAGATGTTTCATTGGCTATTTCATTTGTAAACGCATTACCAGCAAAAGCATCAGGCTGGTGTAGAGCTCCAGAAGTTTTAGATTTATCCTGGCCAGTTTGTTCCATAATATCTATTTCTCCACAATTAGGCCAGCCTACTTCATCAAAATTAGCTCCTAACATCCAAATTGCAGGCCAAGTACCTTGTGCGGCAGGTAATTTAGCTCTTACTTCTACTCTACCATATGTAAACTCACTTAAGTTTTCAGACTTTAACCTAGCAGAAGTATATCCTCCATTTTCTGCAATTGCGGTAATTTTTAATAACCCGTCTTCTACAATAACATTTTTAGAGTCATTAGTATAAGTTTGCAGTTCTTGGTTTCCCCAACCACCAGCACCTAAGTCATAACCCCACTTAGTAGCATCTGGTGCTCCATCATCGTTAAACTCATCAGACCAAACTAAGTTTGTAAAAACCGACTGAAAAGAGTCTTCTGCTGGACTAGTTTGAAATTTATGATACCAATACAATTCTGGGCTTAAACCATCTTGAGTTCTTACATACATTTCTGTATCTGATATCTCTAAAATTTCATAAGAAGAAGAGCTTACATAATACCCCATAAAAGCATTGTTAGAAAAGTTCATAACCGTACCTCTTGGTCTAAAATCTGGATCTGGAACTGTTTCCCAATCTATACTTGTTGGAGCTAATGAAACAATACTTGTTCCAGAAGTATCAAACTCAAAACAAGCGTCTTCGCCAGCATTTTGCCCTACTATATCTTGGTGACTAGCATTAAAAAAAGTACCACTATTATTATTTAACTGATAGGTTAATTGTCCGTCTGCGGTTAGGGTAAATATTAGCTCATCATCACACAAACAATTGCTAATTTCAATACCACATTTCTCAAACGGTTGTGCAGCAAAAAAAGAAGGAAACCAAAAAGCATCTGGAGCAATATCTGCATTACCACCAACACCTAAATGTGCAACTTCTGATGCTGCTAAATACCAAGTTCTAGTAGAACCTCCTGTTAAAAACTGTTTTACTTCAGGGTCATCAAAAGAGCTAAAAACTTCTACATCTACAGATGTGCTAGAAGACAAGCCTCCTGTACCAATAGCATTTACAACCACTGTAAATGTATTTACACCAACAACACTAAACCTGTGTGTAATTTCTCCAGACGGAGACACTTCACTAATTCCGTCTCCAAAATCAAACTTATAACTAATAGCATTAGTTGCATTTGCTTTTAAAGTAACAAAACCGCTACCATCTCCGTTAGGGTTAGCCTCGTCTACCCCTACAACAGTAGCTTTTAATGTTACATTAGTTGGAGCAATAATACCCCCTATAGTTACATCATCTTCCTGACAAGAAAATAATAGCAATACCGACAGAAAGAATATCATATTATATTTTATTGTTTTCATTTTTTTATCTTTTTATATTCTTACTAATTTATATTGCCAAAAAACACCAGAACCAGCTTCTACGTAAACAGACATTGTATTTGCGTCTATAAAAGAAACTGTATAGGTAATTTCACTAGGCACAGCTACATTAGGTAATTCTCCTTGGTTATTAGCCTTTGCTAAACCAATATAAGCACCTGTGCCACTTATTGTTACAGTGCCCAATGCTGCATCATAATTATACGTAGCAGTTGCAGAACCATCATGCGGAGCTACTGGAGTACCACAAGCATCAGAACCACCTTGCCAGCCTTCTACCCAAGTCTCAGCTCCTAGGTTATTTGCAAAAGAACCATCTGTACCAAACACATATGTATCATCATAATAACAAGCTCTTAACCCTACACAGTCTGCGTCACAATTAAACCAACTAATATCTCCAGGAGATGGTCCAACACCTAAAGAACCTGCCTCTTCTGCTAATTTCCAGGTACCTGCTATTGGAGAAACAACAGCACCGTCTCTTACTAGTTTATACTGCCAAAAAACGCCAGAACCTGCTTCTACGTATACAGAAATAGTGTTAGCATCTAAAAATGAAACATTATAGGTTATAGAACTTGGTACCGCAACGTTTGGTAATTCTCCTTGGTTATTGGCTTTTGCTAAACCAATATAGGCGCCTGTACCATTTACGGTAACTGTACCTGCTGCTTCATTATACGTATATGTTGCTGTAGAAGAACCATCATGCGGAGCTACTGGAGCACCACAAGCATCAGAACCGCCTTGCCAGCCTTCAATCCAAGACTCAGACCCTAAATTATTTGTAAAAGAACCATCAGATCCAAATACATACGTATCATCATAATAACAAGCTCTAAGAGCTACACAGTCTGCATCACAATTAAACCAACTAATATCTCCTGGAGACGGTCCAACTCCTAAAGAACCTGCCTCTTCTGCAAGTCTCCAAGTACCTACTAAACCTGTTGGTATGTTAGATGGTGCTTTGTAGAAGTATATGTTATCTATAAACACTGTACCTTCTGCCCACGGTGTACCTACAAATTTTAACTGAAAAATTTCTGAAACTGTTAAACCTTGATTTGTATAGTCTGACAAAGGAATATCTATAGTTGTCCACTCACCTGCAGATAAACTAGATGTTACAGGAGCTTCTGTAACTACACCAGACGCATTGTTAATTAATGATATTTCTAAATTTGTTGCATCACCAGATGTCCAAACATCTAAATGTAAATATTCCATTTGAGAAACATCTATAGAAGTACCATCTGCTAAAGCAATACCTTGGTAACTTAAATTAATGTACTGTAACATTGTATCACCGTTAAGATCAAACTCTGTCCATCCGCTACCTTGACCACCTTGTCCCCAATCTGGAAAATAGTTTGTACCAGCAACATCATCATAAGCAGCACTGTAGATAGATATAACATCCTCTGGGTTTCTGCTTGGTGGTGTATCAGCAGAACTAAGTGGTTGTACAATTGCAGTAACCACAAACTCTTCTTCATAATCTGTAGTTGCTATTGCAGCACTCATTGCAACAACTTTTATGGTGTAAGTACCTGCTTCTTGATAGGTATAAGAAATTGATTCTCCTATAGCGGCTTCTAGAGGTTCTTCTGCTTCTGTTTCACCAAAATATACTTTATATGACAATGCAAAATCTGCATTAGCAGTTACATTTACTTGTTTAGATACTGCTTCATCATTTGCTATAGTTACAACTAAATTTTCTGGTGACTTAAATGAAACTTCTATAGTTTGGGTTACAGTTGTTTTTTTACCATTTAACCCAACAGCAGTAATAGCAACTTCATAACTACCTTCTGCATATGTATGTGCCACAGTACTACCTGGTTTAATAGCTTCAGAAACTTCTGAGCCATCTCCAAAATCTACCGTATAACTTGTAGCTCCTTCTGCAATAGGCGTAATGTTTACAACACCTGTATTGTCTTGTGTTACGCTCACTTTTGCAGACACATTAGTTGGGGCTGCAATACTATTTACGTAATCTGTATTATCATCTTCTGAACAGCTTATAAAAAATAAGCTAAAAAGAAGCAATGTATATTTAAATATCTTCATAGTTATGGTTTTTAATAATTAGGGTTTTGCTGCCAATTACCATTAGAAAACTGTATTTCTTCAATAGGAATTGGAAAGATTTCATTTTTACCTGCTGTAAAACCATCAATTTCTTGTGCTGCTTTACCGGTTCTAACTAAATCAAAAAAACGATGACCTTCTCCTACAAGCTCTACTCTTCTTTCATTTGCAATTGCATCTGTTAACGCTACACCAGTAGCTGTAACATCATTTGGTGCTCCAAAAGCTCTTTCTCTAACTCTGTTTAAATAAGTTTGTGCTTTGGTATCACTAATTTCTCCTCTATTATAGGCCTCTGCCGCCATTAATAAAACATCTGCAAAACGTATTGCTCTGTAATTATTAGGGTTTGTAAGATTTTGATCTCCTGTGTTTAAATCTCCTTTTCTGGCAATGTATTTTCTGTTGTAATACCCTGTATGTTCATTACCTGTACTAAATGTGGCGCCTGTTTGTGCAGCCCATGCATTTATATCTAAAATGGCTACTTCTTTACGTAAATCTCCGTCTTCAAAAGCATCTACAACTTCTTGTGTTGGAACATTAAAGCTAAACCCAGAGTCAAACTCTGGTCCTGAGTAATTTCTAATTCCGTTAAAACCTACAGCTACATTACCCTCACTACATTGTAAACAACCAAAGCCTGCACCTTCTGCATCAGAGTATTGAACCTCAAAAACAGATTCAACTCCGTTTTCTCCGTCATTTTCAAAAATGGTATTGTAATCTGTTACTAGATCATATGGTCCGTTTTGTATTAAATTATCTAAAACAATAGCTGCTTCAGAAAATTTTTCTTGATACAAATAAGCTTTGCCTAACAAAGCTTGTGCTGCACCTTTGGTAACCCTGCCAACTTCTGGTGCTGTATACTCTAAATTATCTATTGCAAATTTTAAGTCTTTTTCTATTAAAGCATACACCTCTGCAACAGAAGATCTTGGTAAAGTTGTTTCTTCACCTAGCTCAAAACGAGTTTCTTTAACAGGTACAGGACCAAACCATTTTACCAGCTCAAAGTAGTAATATGCCCTTAAGAAGCTAGCCTCTGCAATTATTACATTTTTGCCTTCAAACTCGGTTTTATCTTGAAATTCTAGTATAAAGTTTGTTCTACTAACGCCTGCAAACATCCAGTTCCAGATGTCTCTTAAATTACTATTTACTGGCGTATGTATCATATCATCAATTTGTTGAAAACCAACTACGTCTGTAGCGCTTTCTCCTCCTGCTAAGGTATTATCTGATGCTATTTCGCCTAAAATTACGTTTACATAGGTAGACTGTAACAAGTCATAAGCACCAATTAACGCATTGTAATAATCTTCTTCAGAATTAAAATAATTTTCTGAATCTATACTATACCTATCTACTTCTTCTAAATAAGAATCGCTACAAGCATTGTTTGTTATAACACATAGTGCAACAAACAAACTAGTGATGGTTTTATTTATATATGTTTTCATTTTTTTATGTTTTATATAGAAAGATTTATACCTAAAATAAACTGTCTTGAAACTGGGTAAAAACCGTAATCAATTCCGCTAGAAAAGACATCTAAATTTCCGTTTTGATTAACGCCTTGCGCAGCAGGATCATAACCATTGTACTTTGTAAACGTAAATGCATTGTTAACAGAACCGTATATACGTAATTTGCTAACACCTATTTTTTGTAAAAACTCATCTGGTAATGTGTAGCCTAATTGTATATTTTGTATTCTTAAAAAAGATGCATCTTCAACAAAAAAGTCTGAGAATAACCTGTTAGTAGTTGCTCCTATGGTTGCTCTTGGCACTGTATTACTAGTGCCTTCTCCTGTCCATCTATTTAAATAAAGACTAGATCTGTTAATGTTAGGTTGGTCTCTTTCATAATTACGAACCATTTCTTTACCTAACTCTGCATACATATAGGTTCCAAAATCTAAGTTTTTGTAGTTAACTCTTAAATTTAGTCCCATAATATAGTCTGCCTGTGCTTTTCCTAAATATGTTCTGTCTGCAATGGTAATTTCACCATCATTATTGGTATCTACATATTTTAAATCTCCAGGAGCTGCTGCAGATCCCAAACCTTCTTGTGATGGGGCTGCATTTACCTCTGCCTGGTTTTGAAAAACACCGTCTGTTTTAAGTCCGTAGAAATAACCAATAGGTTGGCCAACTTCCATACGCGTAATTGCTGGCTGACCTACGCTAAATGAACCACCTTCTGATACAATATTATTATTTACAGATGTTACTTCACCATCTACTTTTGTAACATTATAACTAAGATCTACAGATAGGTTATCTGAAAAACTCTCTTTATAGTTTACAAAAAACTCAACACCTTTTGTGCGTGTAGTACCTGCGTTAACCGTTGGTAAACCAGCACCAGGAGCAGATGCACCTAGTATACCAGATACAGGAAAGTTTGCTATTAATAAATCATTACGATCTTCTACAAAGTAATCTGCAGTAAACTGTAATTTATTGTTAAACAAGTTTAAATCTAAACCAATATCTAATTTATCTGCAGTTTCCCAAGTAGCTTCTGGGTTAGGAATTCTTCCGTTTGCTGTACCAGTTACCAAACCATTGTTTAAAACGTAAGTAGCCTCACCACTAAGTAATGCTCTATAAAGATCTACTCCCACATTGTTACCCAAAGAGCCATAACTAGCTCTAAGCTTTAAAAAGTTTATAACGTCTGAATCTTCTAAGAAAGCTTCATCTGAAATTATCCAACCTGCTGTAGCAGAAGAAAAATAGTCTATTCTGTTACTTGGTGAAAAGTCTGATGTACCATCTCTACGCACCATTGCAGAAAGTAAATATTTTCCTTTATAATCATACTGTAACCTTGTAAAGAATGATGATAATCTAGAATCATAAATATAAGAACTTGTAGATTTTGCTTCGCTTAAACCATTTGCCAATGATATGTCTGCAAACTCCCAAGAGTTGTTAGGAACATCAAAACCAGTACCTTGTAAATTATCTCCCCAAGCTCTTTGTGCACTTGTACCTAAAGTAATTGTAGCGTTGTGATTTTCTGCAAAAGTCCTGTTATAAGTAATAAAAGTATCCCAAGTGTATGAGTTGTTGGTGTTTTTTGTTTGTGTAACACTACTACGGTCTGTATTAAAAACTTTACCAGAACCATAGTTTACAATTGGTGCAAATGATTTTTGCGTATCATTATATGATTTTAAACCTATACGAGATGTAATTTTTAATCCGTCTAAAGGTTCATAATCTAACTGAAAAGTACCTTCTATAGAATTACCGTTGTATTTGTTGTAGGTATTTGCTATTTGTGATAAAGGGTTTATAACCTCATTACCTAAAAAGCCTGATGCATCTTCTTGATCTAAGGTATATGTTGGCGCGTAATTAAGCGCATTAAATAAAGGAGAGCCTAATGCATTTTCTCCTATTGTTTTTCTAACATTATTAAAGTAGTTAGCAGATGTGGTAAATTTTAATTTATCTGTAACATCAAAACCCAATTTAACTTTAACGTTGGCTCTAGTAAAATTAGATTTATCACTAGCTATAATACCATCTTGCTCTAAAATAGAACCACCAAAGTAATACGTACTTTTTTCTCCACCACCTGTAAGTGATACATTATGGTTGGTAATTGGTGCAGACTCAAACAACTCATCTTGCCAATCTGTACCTGTGCCTAAATTGCTAACATCTGTATATGGCAAATCTTGACCATTTGCTGCATAGCTCTCATTTAATAACAATGCATATTCTGTTGCATTTAAATACGGTAATTGTCTTGTTGTTTGCTGTATACCAGTGTAACCGTTGTAACTAATTTTTAATGCCGAGTTTTTTCTACCACTTTTAGTAGTAACAAGTACAACTCCGTTTGCACCTTCTATACCATAAATGGCAGCTTGTGCATCTTTTAATATTGAAAAAGACTCAATATCACTTGGATTAATACTGTTTAAATCTCCTTTATAACCATCTATAATTACCAAAGGCCCGTTATCTCCGTTAGAGTTTACACCTCTAATAGTAATATTAAATTGCCCACCAGGAGAACCAGATGGTGCCGTTACAGATACACCTGCAGAAGTACCTTGTAATGCTTGTGCTGCATCTACAGGTCTAAGCTCTTCAATTGTTTCTGAACTTACAATAGAAACGGCTCCAGTGATGTCTTTCTTTTTTTGACCTCCATAACCAATAACAACAACTTCATCTAACTTAGAAACGTCTTCAGTTAAAATAACGTTTAATGTTTGCTGATTTGTAATTTTAATTTCTTGAGTAACATACCCTAAGTAACTAAACTGAAGTATTGCATTTTCTGGTACATTATTAATGGTGTAATTTCCATCAAAGTCTGATACCACTCCCTTAATAGTATTTTTAATAATTATACTTACTCCAGGAATGGGAAAACCTGTTCCCTGTTCTGTAATTGTACCCGAAATATTATTTTGTTGTGCTAAGGATACGAGACAAAAACAGACTGTAAATAATAAGCTAAGTTTTGTTTTCATAAAAAAGTTTTTGTTGTACTCTCAAAATTAAAAAGTATTGTTAAGAAATTCTTAATTTAAGACACAACAAAAAACATACACAACAAAAAAATATAGCTTAAAATACTAATATCATAATTAAACCATTGGTTTTACTGGCTTTACAATAAGTAAGAAAATAACACAAATTTAAAACTCACAATTAATTAAAATAGTTAATGTTGTGGTAATGTATTGGTAAAATTAAAAAATGTAGTAGTACTATAATTCCAAAATATAGCTAGTTAAACTTGTCTCATGCGGTAAATTCATTTTTTTTCGCAAACGATATCGCTTTACCTCTACACTTCTAGGTGAGATGTTTAATAAAGGAGCAATTTCTTTAGAAGATAAATTTAAACGCAAATATGCACACAGTTTTAAATCGTTTGGAGTAAGTGTACTGTGCTTGGCTTTTATTTTATTTAAAAAGTCTTTATCTGCATTATTAAAAGCTTCTTGAAATAGTTTCCAATCATCTGTATTGTTAATATTTTTATCAATTATTTTAATTACAGAAGAAACCTTATTTCCCAAATTAGCTTTTATAAGTTCTTTTTTAATGGTATTTAAAAATTCATTTTTCTTTATAATACTCATTGTAGAAATTGCCAATTCTCTGTTCTTATTTTCTATGTCTAGCTTTAACTTCTCGTTATTTAACTGGGTTAATTGCTGTTTATTTTCTAGTTCTTTTCTAGACAGCTTTTGTTGTGTTTTTAACAGCGCTCTTTTTTGTTTGTTTTTATAATACACATCTATTAGTTTAAAAAGTAACACACAAGCAAAAATGTATATTGCAATTGCTATGTTAGATAGGTAAAAAGGGCGTTCTATAGTAAAGGTGTAACTGGCTGTGTTTGTTGTATTGTTACCAGATTTTCCCCTAACGTTAAATGTATATTCACCGTACGGTAAGTTTTCAAAAAGCTGAGACGTATTTTGTGACCAATTAGACCATTTGTTTGACAAGCCTTTTAATTGATACTGGTACTTATTTTTTACAATTGTATTAAAAAAAGGAAAACTATAATGAAAAGCTATATTGTTTTCTTTGTTTTTTAGCGTACTACTCTCAAACAAATTTACTTTAAATTTAGGATCATCCCTTTTGTAAGCCTCAATAGAGTTTATATTAATATTTAATTGTTCTGTATCTGCTTTATTTAAGTTATTTAAAACCAAATAACCGTTAGATGTGCCTACCAAATAACCAATATCTCCTACTTGAGTCATATTTTCAAAACCTGCTACACTATTTACTACATTACGTGCTACAGGTATGTTTGTGAGTTTAGGCTCACTACTAATACTACCAAAACTTAAAATAGAAATGTTATCATTTGCGTAACGCCATAGTTTTGTACTGTCTTCCTTTATTTTCATTAATGTTGTTAAACTACTATAATCCTTAAAAAGATTTGAGTACATAGAGTCTTTAACAAACTCATTATTTTTTAATGTAAATATGCCTTGAGATGATGAATAAAGTAAAGAACCATTAAACTTTATAATATTAGAACCACTGCCCTCTTTAGACACAGATAAATACTCTTTGTTAAGTACTTTTTTATAGTCTGCATCTACTTTAAGTCTGTACAGCCCTTTTAACTCATGATTAACATAAATGGTGTTTCCTATATTTTCAAAAAAACGACTAGACATATTTAAGCCTTCTAACCGGTTTTTATACTCCCAACTTCCGTTTTGTTTTTTAAGTATGTGTAGGCCGTTATAATTACCTTGTAAAACAAGGCTTTTATCTTTATTAATAGGTTTAAAATCCCAAGTGCCTGGAGCATTTTTAATAAAGTTTTTAATTTTATTATTTTCAATAATTAATGTTCCCTTATCGTGACCACAAAAAAGAGTGTTATCTATATTTTTTAATATCCAAACTTGTCCTTTTGTACCCGGAATAAAGTTAAAATTTGTTTGCTTTTTAATTTCTTTATAAAATAAACCTTGGTTGGTACCTAAGTATAAATAACCGTTATGTACTATAGATGTGTAAACAGTTCCTAACTTACCATCATTATCTGTAAACACGTTAAACCTAGACGAGTTATTTATAAAGTTAATACCATTATCCAAACCTAACCAAACATTTTTAAAGCGGTCTTCAAACAAAGAAAGTACAGTGTTATTACTTATTCCTTTTTGTCTATTAAGTTTATATTTTAAAGATCCGTCTTCATTTAAAAAATAAACACCATTAGATATTGTTCCTACAACTATACCATTATCTTTAAGTTTTATAGCATTGTAAACACTAATTTTATCAGTATTTAATGAGGTAATCCATTTTACAGGCTCTTCATTTTTAATGGTATAAAAACCATTATTTTCTGTAAGGTATAGTAATTGGTTATTTTGCTTTAGTATGGTAATTATTTTATTTTCTTTAAAAAAACTACTGTTACTTACTGGTTTTCTCTTTTCATTTTCAATTTTAAATAAACCAACACCCAATTCTTGATAATACAATGTATTGTCTACATATATCATTTTACCTATAGTAGCTTTAGCATCTATACGTTTTACTTCTTTTTTTTCTAGGTTGATTAAATATATTCTTGATAGTGATTGAAAAATTATCCAACCATCTATATTTTCTATGTTCCAAAACTGTTCACCGTCTACTAGTTGAAGATTTAAACTTTCTCTTAAAGAATAGTACTCTAATACACCTAAAGCATTTTTTTGCCAGTAACCAAAGTCCATAAAACTACCTGTAAAAACCTTGTCTCCAATAGCTTTTACAGAGCGTACAATAGAGTTATTGGGCACTGCATATAATTTCCATTCTGCACCGTTGTACTCTAATAACCCACCGTTATTTGCTATATAAATTAAGTTGTTTTGGTTTTGAGAAATATCCCAATTTTGGTTTTCTGCTGCATATTGTTGCGGAGTAATAATACTAATTGGTGGTAACTCCTGTGCTTTTGAAATAAAACACAATAAAAAAGGGAAAAAGAAAACTATTTTTTTTGACAACATAAATGGTTTGGAAAGTATCATAAAATTGTATGCTACAATATACAATATTCTATGTTTTTTAGCACAAAAAACAAACTAGATTAGCGGTTAACTATAGTAAATTGTCTTTTTCATACTCTAAAACTTCATCAATAGATTTATGCTCATCTAAAGAAACAAACGCAATGTGTTGTGCTTGTTTTTTAAACAAATTCCAATACACAACAACATAACCATTTATTGGTGATACATATACTCCTTTTTTAGCCTCTTCTAGCTCTTTTTTTGTTCTTTTATGCTCTGTGTAAGTTACCCAAATAACTCTACTAAAGTCTACTTTATTAACTAATGTACCATAATAATTAGCTAATTTAAGTGCGGGTTGTTTACTTTCTAAATATTCATTTTTTACAGTGTTAACCAGTAAACTAACCTCTTTAAAAGATTTATCTTCTTCATTTAACGATATATCTTTTAACTCCCATTTATCATTTTTTTGCTCTACAAAATGTTTTAGCAAAGGGTATTCATTATCCTTAAAACTCAAGTGAAGCGTAAAGCTGTGGTAATACCCCAATTTATCTGTGTCTTCTTTAGCAAATAAATTTAAAAAAAATTGCTCTTTTTCTAGAACTTCGTTCTCTGTATAACTTTTATCAAAAATTAACTCTATAAAATTATAACTCCACTTTAAGTCAACCCCAAGAGGTTTCATTTTATCTGAAATTACTGCTTGTGTAGCCACAACTTGTTGTTTTTCTATATAGGTCTCATTAAAAGATAGTTCATTTGGATATACAGATGCAACATCTTTTTGTTCTACTATTTTACTTGCATCAAAAGTTAAATGCATTTCTACATTGGGGTTCCTTGCTTCATAAATTACAACAGTAAAGCAATTAGGGTTCATTGTAGCAGTATTAAAAAAACGCTCTAAATTCTTATATTTTAGAGTTGTACCATAATTGTTTTTTAAAAATAATTCTAAATTTTTAGCTGCACTTTTGTTAGATAAAATGTGCTTAAGTTTTACATACAAAAGTGTTACCACAACCACTACAATTATTAACGGTATTGTTTCTCTTATCATAGAAGTAAAAGTAATATTACGCTACAATAAATATGTAACGGTTTATAGGGATATTAAAAAAAATTATTTTTTTATACGTATTCCCGTACCAAAGTAAATGGTATTTTTTTTATCTACGGTAGATACCTTGTCGTTGTCTTTATTTCTTAACTCTGCGGTTTCCATAAGTACGCCAGAAAAATTACAAAAAAGTTCTAGGTGATCTTTTATTTTAAACTCGTAGCGTAACCCACCTAAAATAAGAGATACATTTATTTTTTTTGCTAAATCTTCTTCGTTATTAACAGGTAAGCCTTCTTGTATATTGGCTGTAAAACCGTCTAATTCTGTTACCAGTTTTAATCTAGATTTTTTAGAGATATGGTATTGTAAGTTAGACTTAGGAACGCCTAAATTATAAGACCATTTTGGATGAAATTTACGGTAGTAACTAATAAAAGGTAATGGAAAAGAAATACCTCTGTTTTGCGAATAAGATACTCCTACTATTAAACGGTAAGGCTTGTCAATAGTAGTATCATCACGTTTATCATTAATAAAAACTACATCACCTGCAAAGACAGCATCTTCAAAGGTAATTTTACTGCCTAAATTAGAGCTAAATCCGGGAGTAAAACGTACACCCAAACGCCAATCGTTTTTTAATTTTTTAATGTATGCTAGGTTAAACTCTAACATCTGAAAGTCCTGAATAATATCTGTATTAAACTTAGCAATTTCAGGATCAAAAGACATTTCTATATTGCTATAATCTAAACCTAACAAAAGGTAATTGCTATTTTTAAGTTCTATTGGGTAATTAACAGCTGCACGAGCTCTACTGTATCCAAAATTAGAGTTTCCTCTGGGTAAAACCTTATATTCTAATCTAGCAAAATCTGATATTTGTCCGGTTGCGGTTACAAAACACAAATAAAAAACAAATAACAGATATCTATACCTCATTCACTACAATTAAATTATTAATAATTATTAAAAAACTCTGCAAATTTACCAATAATTTAGGCAGTGCCCTATATATTATACTATTTAATTAGCTCTTTTTCTGCTATTGCTTTAGTATAATCTGCTTTAATAGTTGGGTGACTATTAAAAAACTTTTTACTGTTTTTACGTTTTAATGTAACCTCAACATCACCATTTTTTTTAGTATTTACGGCCGTAACCACAACAGTAAGGTTTTTTAGGCTTTTGTAATTTGCAAGTCCACCTCGTTTAATAATAAAGTTTTTTCTGGGTAAAACTAAATGTTGATAGGTAGCTGCAGATGCCGCACCTATTTTAAGTTCTGTTCCTACTTTAATCTCTGAATTTAAAGGTGTTGTGTTTGCGTGTAACGCTACAACCAAACACAAACTCATTACTAATGTTATAACTTTTTTCATATTTCTTAATTTTTAACCCTAAAAATAATCAATGACGTAATATTAAGCCAGTATTTTAAAGATACTTTAACAAAAACAAAAGCACCGTAAAAACGGTGCTTTGTGTTCAAGATTTGGGGAAAACTAGTCGTATTATTATTTAGCAACAATTATAAAGTCAGATCTTCGGTTAACTAGGTGCTCTTGCTCTGAACATTTTACACCGTTGCTACATTTATTTTTAAGTTTTAATTCGCCAAAACCATTGGCACTTTCTATTCGGTCTATATCTACTCCCTTAGACACTAAATATCTTCGGGTAGATTTTGCTCTGTTGTCCGACAACTCTAAGTTATAAGCATCTTTACCCCTAGAGTCTGTATGCGATTCTATTTTTATTTTAGTCTTTGGAAACTCTTTTAAAACAAAAAGCACTTTTTGTAGTTCTATTTCTGCTCTTGGCGTAATATCGTATTTATCATAATCAAAATAAATAGGTTCTACATTAATTTTTTCTACGTTATCCTCTTTCACAATTAAACTCTCAAAAGGTGTTAAATATACTTTATTATTTAATGATGGTTCTTCTGGGTTTTCTTGAGTTGCTATTGTTATTGTTTTTTTAGAATACTTATCCTTAGCAAATACAATTTTACTTGTTTGGTTACAAGGTAAAATAAAATTATAATACCCATTAACATCTGTTTTACTATTTTGTATTAGCGTGTCATCTTCATCATAAATAGCAACTGATACTCGCTCTAATGGCTGTTTTGTAAGCTTATTATATACATTACCAGAATACTCTAAACAGTTTACAGGTTTTGCTCCTTCAAAATGATAAATATCATCATCTCCCATACCTCCATAACGGTTAGATGCTATGTAGCCGCTGTTTGAAGCCATTTCTCTAATAAAAGAAAAATCGTCCATATTACTGTTTATAGGTTTCCCCATATTTAATGGTAATGAGTACTCACTATTTGGTAGTATTTTAGACGCAAAAATATCTAAGCCGCCTAAACCATAATGTCCGTCTGATGAAAAATACAATTCGTCCTTATCTACAAAAGGAAACATTTCTCTACCCCTTGTATTTATAGTTGGCCCTAAATTAACAGGTTTACCAACTACGTCTCCAGATGCAGATAGCTCTACAACATAAATATCACTAGAACCATAACCGCCATCCATATTAGATGTAAAGTAAAGGCGTTGCCCATCTGCGCTTAATGCTGGGTGGCCACAAGAATAGTTTTTACTATTAAAGCTTAAAGACATAACGTTTACCAACTTATTATCTGCAATTGTACCCTTTAATATTTGCATATTAGACAACCCATCTGCATTGGCATTAAGTTTATTTTTTTTAATAAAATTACGGGTAAAATATACTGTTCTTCCATTATTAGAAATTGCTATGGTTGCGTCATGAAAACTAGACTCCATATTTTCTAAAAACTTTTCTGGTACAAAATCTTCTTGTTTAGGGTTTGTAAAATACAAATCTAAATACGGTTGTTTGTTCCAAGGGTAAAGTTTATTAGACTTAGCAGTGTCTCTTGCAGATGCAAATACCAATCCTCTTGAGTACATGGCAGGTGCAAAATCTGACTTTGAGCTATTAAAAGGCATATTTTTAATAGTGTATTTTGGTTTTGTCTTAGAAATACTATCTAAATACGCCTTTTGTAATAAAATCATTTTTAATTTGGTAGGATTGGTGTAATACTCTTTTAAAAGTTCATCTGCCCTATCTATATGCATACTAGCTTTTAAACTTTGTACCAATTTTATTAAGTTACTCTCTCCTACTTCTTTTCCTTTTATGCTATATAACTTACTATACCAATCTTTTGCATTTTGGTAATCGTTTATATTAAAATAACTATCTGCCAAACGTTGTATAACGTGTAACGATGGTTTTCTTTTTTCTGATGCTACACTTGAATATAATTTTATAGCTTCACTAAACTTAAAATCTTCAAAATATACATCTGCTCTATCTTCTTTACTTTGTGCTACAGATAATGAAGCAAAAAGTATACTTAAAATGAATAAACTTTTTTTCATATCTATATTTTTAAAAGAATCTTGGTGATAATGCTCTCTTTTTAGAATTGAAAACACTGTACTTTAAAATAACTTCATGAGAACCATTATTGTAATCTCCTAAATCTGTTAACGTATAGTCATACGCATAACCAACAAATAACTCTTTAGTTATGTTAAAGCCTGCTAATGCACTAACGGCATCATCATAACGGTATGCTGCTCCAATACTAAATTTATCATTAATTAAAAAGTTACCAGAAACATCTACCGTTATTGGTGCTCCAGATACGTGTTTTGTTAAAATTGTTGGTTTAAATTTTAAATTACCAGACAAATCAAACACATAACCACCCATTACGTAGTACTGGCTTTTACGATCTGTAACAACCTCATCATTATCTTTTAAAACAGATGAATTAAAAAGGTTTTGGGTAGATACACCTGCGTACCATTTTGTACCGTACATAAATGCTCCTATGCCTAAAACGGGACGTACATCTTTATTGTTTTCATTAAAAACAGGATCCATATTATCTTCATAAGATCCTTTAGACCAATCTATGTTTAAAATGTCTACACCAGCGTTTATACCTAATGATAATTTAGTTACATAACCTAAAGGCAGTTCATAAGCAAAATTACCATTTACAGTAATGTTATTAGATGCTCCTAATTTATCATTAATTGCACTTAACCCTAAACCAACTTTTTCTCCAAACTTACCCTGTATTGAAAAAGACTGGTTACTTGGTGCCCCTTCTAAACCTACCCATTGGGAACGATGTAAAAAGGTAGCCTCTAACTTGCCACTTGTACCAGTGTAACCAGAGTTAAGCGCCATAGTGTTATGCATATATTGTGTATACTGTGGTGCTTGCTGTGCATTAGAAGCACATATGCCTAAAAAGCCAAGCGCAAGCAGTAATTGGTATTTTATATTTTTGGTTAATTTCATTGTAATATTCTTTTGGGGTTGTTGTGTAGGTTTTGTTTTATCTTGCTATTTGTAGCCAACCTTTTAAGGTTCTGTTTAATTCTGGAATAGTAAGTATGTAGTAATACGTGCCAGACGGTAAATGATCTCCTTTACGTAAAACACCATTTACATTTGCTACACCATCCCAGTTATTGCTATAATTAACTGTTTCAAAAACTTGGTTTCCGTTTCTGTTAAATACTTGTAATGTATTAGAACTATAATCTTCTAAACACTGTACTTTAAAGAAATCGTTATACCCATCATTGTTTGGTGAAAACTCGTTGTAAACAAACAAGCAAAACTCTTCACCTAAAACCTCTCCACAACTAATAACACCTACGCTTAATATAGCTTCTTCTGAGGTGCAACCACTTGCACTATCATAAGTAACTGTAATTTCTGTGTTATTTAAATCGTCCCAAGTAACCGTTACAAAACTATCTGTACTTGTACCACCATCTGTAATTGTACCACCAGTAACTGTCCACACATAATTTTGCTTATCTGTTTCTGTGGTATACATGTAACTATCTTCTAAACAAGCATCTTCAAAAATACCTGTAAGTGTAGCTTGCTCTGCTTCTTCTATTGTTGTTGTAATTGCTAATCTATCTTCACTCTCACAACCAGATGTTAAATTTGCTACATAATATGTTGTACCATCTACTATGGCCGTATCAGATGAAAGCATTGTACCTCCTGTTTCTGCATCATAAAAAACAACAGCGGTTTCGTTTATCTGTATATCTGCCAAGGTAGCATTACTTGTACTACAAAATTCTTGTGCAGTACTACTAGTTGTTGGTGCAGGCTGCGTAAAGGTTACTGTAATAGCTAGTCTTTCACTACTTTCACAACCGTTTTCTGTATTAGCAACATAGTATGTTGCACCATCTACTAAAGCTGTAGAAGGGTCTAACATTGTGCCTCCTGTTTCCGCATCATAAAAAACAACAGCGGTTTCATTTACCTGAATATCTCCAACTACCGGATTATTTGCTTCACAAAAAACTTGTGTAGTGCTTGTTGTGGTTGGTGCAGGAGTATCTAAAATTGAAACCGTTATTTGTACACGTGGTAATACAGATAAAGGAACATCTAAAAGTCCTACATAGTATGTGCCACCATCTGTTAGAGCTGCATTAGCATCTACTGTAGCACTACCTAAAAGACTATCAAAAAATACAACATTATTACCATTTACATCTAAATCTAATAAAGTTGCATTATCTGATGCACAAAAAACCTGATTTAAATTATCTAGTATAAACTCTGGTATTGTTACTGTAACATCATCTGTAATGCTACACAAACCGCCAGATATAAAAATTTCTAATACATTATCTATATCAGATAAAAGATCTGTACCGTCTACTGCAATACTAAAATCTAAGTTAGCGTCTAATATGCCTGTATAAGTTGTACCATTTATAGCTACAGTAACTTCATCTCCTACATTAACGTCTCCTGTTACAGAACCATTAATGTCTGTGGTTGGGTTTACCTGAAAAATAGTAATTAAGTTAGCTAAGCTAATGTTGGTGTCTAGAGTAACGTCTACAGCTGTATTAGAAGAATCTACAATAGTTACAGCTACAGGTTTTAAATCGCCATCTACATTTTTACAACCTGCAATATTATCTGTACTACCTACATAGTAAGTATACGGACTATTAACGTCTGTTAAGCCTGTAATGGTTAAAACTCCGTTTTCATCTATATTGTATGTTGCTCCGTTTACAACCATACCGTTAGTAATTGGCATTGTTTCTGCACTGTCTAAAAACCAATTGTATGTTGCATCTATAGCACTAGAAGGTACTAATACCACACTACTTTGTGAGCAAATAGGGTTTTCATTACCAATTACAGTAATATCTGCTGCAGTAGGTATTTCCATTACAGTTACAGGAACCTCTACTCTTGGAGATTCTTCTGTACAACCTACATATGCAGAAGCTACATAATAAGTGGTACTTGTATTTAAAGCTGGTGTTGTAAATGTATCACCAGAATTGGTTGTTGCTAACAAATTACCATCTGTTTCTGCATCATACCAACGTAATTCTACAGCTGCGCCATTTGCTGTTGCTGTTATTTCTGCTGTAGAGCCACTACATATACTAATATCTGTAGATGAGTCTGTAAATACTGGTTGTTCTGGTGCTCTATAAATATCATAAAGTCTAATTTGCTGACTAACTGCAACGTTTAACAAAGAAGCCAAACTAATAGTAACTCTATTAACAGAAGCACTAGGCTTAAACGCTACTACTGTACTATTACCATTTTGCAATAGACCTAATAAATCTAAAGATAATAAACTAGATATGTTAGATGAGTATACTTCTTGTACACCATTGCTTGCTGTAATATTAATATTATTTAGTAACCCTAAGCTAACTAGAGAAGGATCTACTGCCAAACGCACATATATTACATCATCTGTACCAGAATCTGCGTCAAAATAAATAGTTTGCTGTATGCTTGCTGCAACATCTAAAACTCCTAAACCTAACTCTGCAAAAGTGGATACATCACCATCTATAGCAAAATTTGGATTTGTTACTCCTGCTCCTCCTAAATTTAAAAGGTCTAAAGAAATACCATTACCGCTAAAAGAAGTATAACTTGGTAAACCACAATCACCTGTTCCTGTTGTGTAATAAGATTCATACACACCTAACTGTCTGGTATTGTTTAACCCTATTAGAGATCCTATACTATTTTCAATTCGTATTCTATTGTACTCTTGGTCTGGTGTAACAGCCAAAAAGTAATTGTTATCTTTATCTACTACAACACGTAAATCTTCTGTAGAGAATCCGTTTGCTTCTGTAGATTGTTTTTCTAGTACAGTAACTGCATCTTTTTTTGCAGCAACAGTAAACTGTTGGTTACCTAAAAGTAAAACTCCTGCAATGTCTGACAATAGGCCTCCTAAGCTACCACCTAACAAACTAGGTAATATATCATCAGTAGTTTCTATTTTAGTGTAGCTTGTTGTGTTTGCAGGTAAATCTGTAGGATACTGCAACTCTAAATGCCCTGAGTACGCTCCAATACCTACAAGTATTCCGGAACTAGCATTTATGTCTGCTTTGGTTAATAAATTACCATCTACAGCGTTATTTGCATTGTCTACCCTATCTTGTATAGGAACTGCTGTAGCGTAATTTTTTGTTTGCGATTTAAGATTTGTAATACTAACGAGTAGTAGTGTTACAAAAATGAGTCTAATTTTTTGGGGTAAAATTAATTTCATTTAGTAAAATTTTGGTTAAGTTTCAATTTGGTACAATTATAACGTAACCTTGCGTATATGTATTCTCCACTTATTGTATTTACTCGATGAAATACACCCCATTTCGATGAAATACATAAAATTTTAAGAAATTGAAGATTATGCAAACGTTTGCAGTAATCTTTAAAAATAACTCAATTCCTTATAAATTAACTATTTGTAAAATATTGTAACAAAAAAACACTTTTAAAACAATCTCAATTGTCTTAAAAGTGTTATCTAAAAAAGATAATTTTAACCTAAAAATATCTTACTTATAATATAACTGTGTAAAGTATAATTTTCCATTTTCATCAGCTTTAATATTTATAGCTGTGTATGTAAAATCTCCTTCCATTACTTTTTTGTGAGTTGGACTATTAATCCAAGCTTTAACTACACCGTTTGCTGTTTTAAAATCTTTAGCTAAGTTTTCTGAAACAAAATCTGCTTTTGCCTCTACTGCTAAATTAGATGCACGTAAATCAAAATTATCGTGGCTAATTTTACCAGCCTCAATCATATAATCATTATGCTGTGCAGCATAACCGTATGCCACTTTACCATATTCTAAAGTATTTAAACCTTGAGAAGATCTGTACTCATTTACCAATTCTATAACTTCTTTCTCTAATTCACTAGACGTATCTACTTGTGCATAAATTGCATCTTCTTGCTCAATGCTCTCTGTAGTACAAGAAGTCATTGTTATAAATAAAGCTAAAAGTCCTAATGGTAAAAATTTAAATTTTGACATGGTAATAAACATTTGTAGGTTAAATCTGGGACAAAGTTACCACGCCTTTTAAGCCTTTTTTCTAATTTTCAATTGAACGGATAGTTTTAAACGGTGAACTACAGAAAAGTGTATTTAAATCATTTTAAAAAAAAGTAGTCAAAAAATTTCATCCTAAAAACGTGCAGATTATCTAGGGTTAACAGCATTTTTATCACTATTATAAAAGTTAAAAAGAGAATACATTTTTATTCTCTATAGTAATTATATACTTTTAGATCTGAACTCAACTACAACTCAAAAAATGAAAAAATTAGCTTACCTAAAAGTCGTTACCGTTTTAGCGGTATTTAGTTTTACTACACAAACAAAAGCTCAAGATTTAAAAATTGCTGTAGATACTACGGTAGTAACAAACCACACTGCTACAATTAACAACACTAAACTTACCTATAAGGCCACTACTGGTACACAACCTGTTTGGGATAAACAAGATAATGTAGTTGCAACTTTGTTTTATACCTATTATAAAAGAACAAATGTTAGTAAAGGAGAAGAACGCCCCTTGGTAATATCTTTTAATGGTGGTCCTGGATCTGCATCTGTCTGGATGCACATTGCATATACTGGACCTAAAATTTTAAATATTGATGACGAGGGTTACCCTGTGCAGCCCTATGGTATTAAAGATAATCCGTATTCTATTTTAGACGTAGCAGATATTGTTTACGTAAACCCTGTTAATACGGGTTACTCTAGAATGGTTGCCCAAAAAGATGGGAAAATGCCAGACCGCAAACAGTTTTTTGGTATTAATGCAGATATTAAATACTTGGCCGCTTGGGTAAATACATTTGTTACACGTAATAATAGATGGCAATCTCCTAAATATATTATTGGTGAGAGTTATGGCGGTACTCGCGTGTCTGGTTTAGCATTAGAACTGCAAGAGTCTCAATGGATGTATTTAAATGGTGTAATTATGGTATCACCAGCAGATTATAAAATATACAACGCAGACGGACCTTTATCTTCTGGTATAAACTTACCTTATTTTACTGCTGCTGCTTGGCACCATAAAATGTTACCTACCGCTTTACAACAAAAAGACTTGTTAGAGGTATTACCAGAAGTAGAACAATATACTATAGACAAGCTTATGCCTGCCATTGCAAGAGGTGGTTTTATAACAGATGCCGAGAAGCAAGATGTTGCAGAAAAAATGGCATACTACTCTGGTATGTCTAAAAAAGCAATTTTAGACCATAACTTAATGGTACCTACTTCTTTTTTCTGGAAAGATTTACTGCGCAATAAAAGCGGACATACTATTGGCCGTTTAGACTCTAGATATTTAGGTATAGACAAAATGGCTGCTGGTACAAAGCCCGATTATAATGCAGAAATTACCTCTTGGTTACACTCTTTTACACCTGCAATTAACTTTTACCTTAGAGAACACTTAAACTTTAAAACAGACCTTAAGTACAATATGTTTGGTAGTGTACACCCTTGGGACAATAGCAATAATAATGTTAGAGAAGGTTTACGCAAAGCAATGGCAGAAAACCCATACCTAAAAGTATTGTACCAAACTGGATATTATGATGGTGCTACAACCTACTTTACCTCTAAATATAGTATGTGGCAAACAGACCCAAGCGGAAAACTAAAAGACAGGTTTACTTTTAAGGGCTACAGAAGCGGACATATGATGTACTTGCGTAAAGAAGATTTAAAATCTGCTAACCAAGACATAAGGGCTTTTATTAAAAACAGTGCTGCTAATGGTAAAGCTGCTAAGTATTAGAGTTTTTTTTTAGTGATATTAAATAATTTTAGTTGGTTTAACGGCACAAGCAAGATGCTTGCGCTAGCGGGGAATCTAATAAACTATTTATAAAATACTAATGATAACAAGCGAGAATCATTTACATAATCAATATTTAATTAAGAGAGCAGCTCTTGATGTTTTTGAAATTTTAAAACAGAAATATGGCTTTGAGGGTTTTAATGAGTTTTCTAAATATAATTCAAATGACTGTGCATATATTGGTCTTAAAAAGAAAGGGATAATTATTTATTGTTTTATATCAAAAAGAGAGGCTTACGAATTTCATATACTCGAAAAAGGGAAAGAAAAATATAATTCAACAACTGTTGATTCATTATTTATGAAAAAATTCCCTCCTCTTTCAAAAGAGTCTAAAAAAGAGATAGAAAAGAAGAAATTGATTAACATAACACCATACTCGTTTGAGTATTATTATGAAAGTATGATTTGGGATATAAAATTTTTAGAAAAACATTACCCTGAGATTCTTGAAAATGGATCTACTCCCCACTAGTGCGAGCGTCACGCTAGTGCGGTAAATAGTAAGAAAACAAGAAAAATGCTTGAGTTAGCGGGGGAGTTTTGTAGTGATATTAAATAATTTTAATTGGTTTAACGGCACAAGCAAGATGCTTGGGCTAGCGGGGATATTTCAAATTAGACTTTATGCTAAAAAAAATTAAAATAATCAAAAACAGTAAAAATTATCAGATATTAAACTATAAACTACAAGTTTTTAATAAAATTAATAAAGAAAAAGTAATTTATGATTTAGCAAAAATATCGGAGATAACAACCATTGAGGACTCTTCTGAGGAAATTATGGTTGAAATAGGTAATAACATTTTAGATTTAAATTTAAAAGGTTTTGATAAAAAATCTTATGAGTCTATTTCATTTTTAAATAATCCAAATTATGTAATTCATAATGATAAAGTAGTAATTACAAAGAAAGTGAACTCTAATTTTCAAGTAACTTATTACATTTCAGATTTACCAGAATATAATAATCAAAAAGAGATATATTTGATAGGATACCCTATTCATTCCTATAAAGATTTTTTTATACTTCATAAAAAAGAAATAAGCTTATATAATTATATAGATGATAAAATTTTATGGTCTATAGATATTACTAAGATTGGAGACTTAAATACCACTATAATAAAAACTATTATTAGAGATCAACTTTTACTAATTTTAAAAGGTACATCTGTTATATGCTTAAATATTGAAACAGGTAAAGTAGTTTGGTCTCTTAATAGTGAGATAGCTAAGCAAATGGGAGTTATTTCTGGCGAATATTTATACACAGCATCTAACACAAGCCTTACTAAAATAGCTATTGCATCTGGTGAGGTTGAGTATGCGATAAGATTTCAAAAAGAATATCAGCTAGAAAAATTAATAACTCTTTATGGGATAGAAGATTTAACCTTATTTAAAAATGAGCTATGGGCTTATACTAAATTTGGCACCTTATCTTTAGTTTGTATTGATAAAGAAACCGCTTACTTTAAAAAAGTTATTCCTTTAGAAAGTTTAGGCATTAAAACTGGTATATTTTCTTTTCAGTTTTATAAAGACAAGCTTTTTATTCACGATCACGATTATACGCTATACATTTTTGAAAAAGAAGAAACTGATTTAATTTAGTTGGTTTAACGGCACAAGCAAGATGCTTGCGCTAGCGGGGCAAGAAAAGCAATAGAGGAATTAGGTGCAGACAAAGTAAACTCTCTCTTAAACCGCAGAGATTTGAATGATATCACAAACTTTCAAAAAAAAAAAAAAATGATAAATGCTGTGATAGATTTTACAAATAATAGTTTTAAAAAAGTTTTTATTGATGACTAAAAATATTACAAAAATTGAAAACATTACAAAGTATCTACTATTAAACACTTTAGTTTTTCAAAAAAATAAAAATGTTTGTTGGGGAAATATTAGTAAACTTAATTGCTCACTTATAGGTTTATTTAATAATTGTATTTGGGTATATAATAAAGACGACGCAAAAACAATCATATATAGTATTAAAGGAGAAGAAAAAAAAACCTTGGAAAACTTTGTTTATCTCAGACAAGATATATTTAATGAATTTGATTTAGTATTCACTCAATTAGAATCAAACAATGAAGAATTTTGGGCTTTACTCGATTTCAAAAAACTAAAAATTAGAGAAAAATATCCAATAAATTACGGTTTAAACGGAATTTGGAAAATTTTAAAAAACAATAAATTTCTTTCTAAAAATGACACAGATATAAACTGTTATTATTTAGATACAGAAAAAGAAGTGTGGAGTTTTAACTTTCAACAGTATACTAAACAAATTAACAATCACTTAATTTCTAACGAGTTATTGATAATAGATAATTTGTTGTTTTTATCTTTTGCAAATAGCAGTTTAAACGCCGTAGGAAGTATTGTAATAAACACAGATACTGGTAAAGTACACAAAGAAGTACCTAGGCTTAAAGGCTTTTTATATACTAACAATAACAAAGAAGTTATTGCAACTTCTGGTATTTTTAATAACATACAAACGTTAAGTATTTTTAATTTAGATACAGAGGAGTGCAAAACAATAACGTTAAACAATATTTTTCCTACTAATAATTGGAGTATTAAACACCAATCTAGTGTTGTTCATAATAATAAATTATACTTAGCTATACAGCAAGGAGAAACATTAATAGCCAGTATATTGGCTGTCTTAGACCTTAAAACAAATAAGATTATAGATTATTATGAACTCTTAAAAGATCCCAAAAAAATTTCTAATGAAGATAACTGGTATCATATAGATAAAATTAAGGTAAATGATAGTATGATTACTGTATTAACAGCAGGTGGAACTCTTCATATTTTTGAGAAAGAAGAAACTGATTTAATTTAGTTCGATGCCCCGCTAGCGCGAGCGTCACGCTCGTGGCTTAAAGAGTAGGCAAATAAGCAAAATAGTTGCGCTAGCTGAAGAAACTAATTTACTATAATTAAATAAAAAAATAACTCTTAAAAATTATCAGTATCAGCTTAATAGCTACAAAACCCTTACCATTGTTAATAAGTAGTGCTTGGTAGTAAAGCAAAAAAGGGATAATCATTCTATTTTTGCGATCTCTTTGTAAAATAAATTATGCGATATTTAGAAGTTGGCGATAAGCTTTTTAATGTAAAACGAGACGGTTTTAACGACTTTGCACGTTACTCTTTCTCTGAGGTTGTTTCTCTTACCAAAACCTTAGCTGTTTTAAAAAACGGTGTTAGATTGGTAAATCAGCCTCGTAAATCTTATATTATTAGTGATGTTGGCTATCCGGTTTCTAAAAACAAAGGTGCACATTGGCATATTGTAACTATAGAAGCCATTAGAGATGCACAAGTAGAGAATGCCAAAATTGAAGCCCATGACTGGTTTCATGAAAAGCAATTTACTTTAAAAGAAATTATGTTTATTCACAGAAAGTTTAAAGAATTAGAAAAGCATTTAGAATAACCTAAATGCTTTTTTGTTTATTGTAATAATAAGCTAAACTACCTCTTTACGCCATTGCAGTAGTGTTTTTACTAATAATACACTTACAACTCCCATTAATGCCAATATTAGTATTTCTGATATGTTTGTAGCCTCATAAACTATAGCTGTTATAAAATGGTATACATTAAAAATACCTAATAAAATTGCCCATATTATAGAGGTTAATCTAAACCATTGTTTAGATACTTCTAATGTTGCTATGCAAAAAAGCATTGCAATGCCTTCAAAAAATATACGGTACAAGTGGTGATCTACTGGTACATCTCCTGTAGCGCCTTCTATCATTAAACTCTCATTATAATACACGCCAAATAAACCGTAAACGTGGTGTATAATAAAGCCTACTACTATTAATAGCCAGAATATTGAAATTTTTGTTCTCATAAATTTTATTTTCTTAGATTGATCTTCTCCTGTTTCTAATTGATTTTCTTGTTCTTTTCTTTGTTCTAAAACTGTTTTCTGGTATTCTGCTACTAGTTTAGCGTGACTAACCTTTGGTACTTTACGCTCTAACTTAAAATATATAGCCAAAGCCACCGAAGCTAACACCAACCAAAAGGCATCTATTGTAAAAACATCTAATTGATTGTTTGCAAAGGTTTTCCAAAACCAATTGCCAGATACCAAGCCATTAACTATTGGTATTAAAAAGCCTAAAATACTGCCCCATAACAAGCTGTATTTGTTGGTAATGTAATTGTCTCTTTTACTTTTAAAATAAATGGTTAATAGCAACCAGCCTACAAAAAATACGAGATACAAAATGGTTTGCCTACTTGCATCTAACTCTCTTGGTATTAGTTTAGATGCTATAAAAGACAATGCTGTTATAGGAAACATACTTAAACATATGGCCAAATACACGTGCCCTACTCGCCTATTGTACAATTGCTTTGCTGCAGATATATTTTTTTTATTACGTGCCTCTAGCCAAATAAGTACACCAGATATAATTACAAAACAAGTGATTAATGCTAGTATAAAGTATATTACTTTTAAGTACATACCACCAAAATCTCCAAAATGCAGTTTGCGTATGGTAAGTTCTACATCTTCTACATAGCTGTTTACATAAGGGCTTTTTTCAGATTCGATAGTATTAGTAGCCATTTTATAAACGACTCTTCCGTTACCTAAAAACTTTTCTTTAGAGCCTAATAAACCATCAACCTGAAACATCATAGTTGTTGCTCCGTAGCTCTTAATATAAATTTGCTGTGCTGTAAAGTTTTCCCATTTTTTATCGGCCTTAGCCATAAAAGAATTTACGTCTAAAACAGTATCTAACTTTTCTTCTAACGGATAAGTTTTCATCATTGGACGTATATCCTCTAAAAGCTTATCTTGGTTATTATTATACACATAATTTGCTGGTAACAACACAAAAACAGGCATACATAAAAAACAACTTGTAACTGCATATACAAACTGAAAAGGCAAACCTATTACGCCTAATGCCGTGTGTGCATCTGTCCAAACCATTTTTAATTTTGCCTTGGGTCTAAAAACATAAAAGTTAGACACCATTTTTTTCCAATGCACAATAACCCCTGTTACTATAGCAAACAAAAAAAACAATGCTACAAAACCTGCTATGTAAATACCTATTGTTGGTAATTGATGAAAAAAATGCAACCTGTACAATAGCTCTCCTACACTATAAAAAGAATAATACTCACTTATTTTATAGGTTTCTTGATCTGCATAAAAATAAGTTGGTTTTTCTGGTATATTTACTACTGTAGTATCTTGGGAGTCTGTTAGCTGTACGTAAATATCTTTTTTAGCATCTGCTGGTATTATGCGTATGTCTCTACCATAAAGTGTATGGCCTTCTGCCTCTATACTTTTTATAAGCCTATTAAAATCTATATCTTCAGGAGCTAAAATTTCTGCTGTGTTTCCTTTTTCCCAAGCAGTAATTTCATCCTTAATAAGCGCAAAGGCTCCTGCAAAAAATATAATATATAAGGCTACACTAATTACAATACCACTAACGGTATGTGTATGAAAAAAAACATTGTAATTACGTTTACTCATTATATTAAAGGGGAATTAAGTTTTCCAAAATAAATTGCTAGTGCTAAAAGTAGACTTAGACCTAAATATACTAGCCAAACCAACCATCCGTTTTTAAATAAAAAAGGAACAATCATTAATGCACCCCAAACTATAAATATGGTATATATAGACGTTGCCAATACTATTTTAGGGTTTGGCAACCATAATGCTAATGCTATATGTACTAATGATGTTACAATATAACCACCAACAATACCTACAGATATTTTTGCAAATTGCTGCCAAGGATTTGTTGTTAAATATTTAGAATTTGCCGGCATAGTTTATAATGATTTTTCTAATAAAAAGGCTACTAAAAAAAGTAGTGTTAGTAATTTGTAGTTTACAATTTTTAAAGGAGCTAATAGCACTATTAAGCTCCAACTTAGCATTAATAGAATTGTAAAAATTATAAATCCTGCTCCCAACCCAAATGTATAAATAGCTAAAAACAAACCGAATAAAAAAAGTACAATTGCTGCTATTTTTACACTTTTTTGTTTGTTATGTAACCAAAATAATAGTTTAAATTCTTTTGTAATTACAGCACGTTTAGAGGTGCTATAATGCAACAAACAAGCAAGGGTGGTTACTAAAATTAATACGGTCATTTTTTATTTTTTTTTAATGTAAACATCCTAGCCTGGTACAACTCCAGACTAAGATGTTACTGCAAAAATCCAACTTAAACTATTTTTAAAACTTATATGTGAAGTTTGCTAATAATGCTCTTGGCTGTTGTGGTGTAATGGTTGTCCATCCTTTGTAATATGTTTCATTAAACATATTATTAAGTTTTAATCCTACCCTGTATTTATCTGCTTGGTAAAAAACTGATGAATTGTATATAGTGTAGCTAGGCAAATCAAAAGTACCTCCTGGGCCATAATTAATAATAGAACTTTCACTGGCTCCGTTTAAACCAAAACCTAGTCCAAAACCTTCTAAACTTCCCACCTGAAACTCATAATTTACCCAAAGGTTATAAAGAGTTTCTGCTCCAGATTCTAAAGGTCTTGTACCTGCTAATATTGCATTATCAGTCTTTGTAATTTCACTATCGTTATTACTAAAACCGGCCTTTATATTTAAACCATTAATTGGGTTTGCATTAATTTCTATCTCTATACCTGTACTTTCTACTTCACCGTCTTGTATTTTATTAAATGCAGATGTTGGATCTGTCATTACTTTATCAGACACTGTAATATCATAATAACTAACTGTAGCATTTAATTTACCGTTAAATAGGTTTGTTTTTATACCAAACTCTAATTGGTTTGCTTGTTCTGGATCAAAAGATTTTAGCGTTTGCGGGCCATCTGCTGGGTCACCTACTAAACTAGGCGCAATATTTGTAAATCCGTTTTGGTAATTAGCAAAAACCGATAATTTATCTAGTATTGGTTGGTACAACACACCAAACTTAGGAGAAAAAGCTGTTTGTGCATAGTCATCTGCATCTGTAGTTACATCACCTTCATTATCAAACCTATCTACACGTAAGCTTGCCATTGCAGATAAAGCTGGTGTAATATTTAATACATCAGACACGTAAGCACTATAGGTACTTGTTTTAGATTTTATATTGTTTGCTGTTTGTGCTGCTAAAACAGACAATACTCCTGCTTCTGTTAATGGGTAAGTATCTGTTTCTACTTCTGGTGTAAAAGGGTTATCACCGTTTGTATCTCCGTTTGGTAATACGTTACCGTAAAAAGAAAAACCAGAACTTTGGTCTATGTTTGTTGCTTGGTAATAATCTAAACCTGCAACAACTCTGTTACGTAATGTTCCTAGTTTAAAGTCTCCAATAAAGTTTTGTTGTATGTCTGTAGTATTTGTTTTTCCATTTTCTTTATTTATCATTCTAGAAAATGTATTAGGCTCTAAAATTCCGTACTCATATAAATAAGAGTAATATCCGTTAGAAGAGGTATTACTTTTAGACAAAATAGTTTGTGATTGCCAAGTGTCAGACAATTTATAATCCATTTCTACTCTGTAGTTAGATGTAGGATTCTCTATAGACAAATCATTAGAAGTGTATGATAATTTATTATTGTAGCCCAATTCTGAAATACTAGAAGATGCAGATGGTGCTGCTCTGTTTAAAAATAACGAAGTGGCATTTGTTTGCTCTGCTTCTGTAATTTCTGCATACAATGAAAATGATAATTTATTATTTACACGGTATGATAAAGATGGTGCTACAAAAAACGACTTTTTAAAACCTGCATCCTGAAAGCTATCTTCTGTGTGGTAAGCTGTATTTAGTCTAAAATAGATGTCATTATTTTTATCTAAAGCAGTATTAAAATCTGCAGAAAGTACTGTTAAACCGTAAGAACCTGCTGTAAGAGATACTTCACCACCATAACCTTTGTATGGCTTTTTAGTAACTGTATTAATTAAACCTCCGTAAGATGTTACAGAACTACCAAACAATGTAGCAGATGGTCCTTTTATAACCTCTATACGCTCTATATTTGCTGCATTTATTGTTCCATTTGTTAAGCCAGGCATACCGTTTACCAATTGTGGCTGCACGCTAAAACCACGAATACTGTAGTATCCAGATCCGTCTCCTCCGCGGCCTGTAGAGCTCCATAACTTGTCTACACCAACTGCATTTTTTAGAGCATCATCAAACTTTGTTGTTATTTGAGACACTAATAAATCTGAGGTTATTGTACTGTAAACCTGTGTATTTTCTAAATCTTTTAAAGGTAATTTTGCAACATAGGCTGTTTCTTTTCTAGAAAACTTATTTCTACGTTCTCCATTAACAACTACCTCTTTTAAAATTTCGTTTCCTTCATATAGTTGTACTATCTCTAATGTATTTTCTGTGTTTGCAGTAATTGTAACCTGCAGTTCTTTAGTTTTATAACCTAAGTAAGATACAAGAACCGTGTAAGTGCCAGATTCTAAATTTGCTATACTAAATGCACCATCAAAATTAGTTTGTGCTCCTAAAGCTGTTCCTTTTACTAATACATTTACACCCATTAAAGGGGTATTATCTACGTCTGTTACTTTACCTGTTAGTGTAGTGTTTTGTGCTGTAGCTGCAATTGTTGCTACCAATAACATTACTAAGGTCATTAAATTTTTCATTATTCTTATTTAGATTGATTTAAAATAATTTTGTGTTGCAAACTTAAATCAGGATTAGTTACAAATCAAGAATTATTTTTATTAATTCTAAATAAACTTAAAGAGAGGGAGTTAAGATCGATATTAAAATAAAAAGGTGAAAATTTAGGGTTTTAACACTATCATTATTTGCTATTAAGTAACTTTGATGTTACTATGATTGAAGAATTAAAAAATAGCTACGGCACTTTATTTGAAGACCAATTACTACAAGAAATTCTTGAAGTGGCTACTTATAAAGAAGTTCCTGAGGGTTTTAAACTTATAGAAATTGGCGACTACGTAAAGTCTATGCCCTTACTTGTATCTGGTGCCATAAAAATACTTAGAGAAGATACTGAAGGAGATGAGCTACTACTCTACTACCTAGAAAAAGGAGAAACTTGTACTATGACAATGGCTTGTTGTATGGGGCAAAAAAAGAGTGAAATTAGAGCTATTGCAGAAACAGATGCTAAGTTAATTATGGTTCCTATAGAAAAAATGGAAATTTGGACATCTAAATACAAATCTTGGAGAGATTTTGTTTTTGAAAGTTATCATAACCGTATTAATGAGTTGCTACTTACCGTAGATAGTGTTGCTTTTTTAAAAATGGATGAACGTTTACTAAATTACTTAAGAGAAAAGGTAAGGGTAACTAATAGTTCTATTATTAAAAATACGCATCAGGAAATTGCGTATGATCTACATAGTTCTAGAGTGGTGATTTCTAGATTACTAAAGAAGTTAGAAAAGTTAGAAAAAATAGAATTACACAGAAATCACATAAAAATTATAAACATTAGTTAAATGTAACCTAAGTTACTGTTGTACAAATTAATAACTCATAAGTTTGTAGTCCAAATTAAACTACAATGTTATGATTATAGAACAAATATACACAGGTTGCCTATCACAAGGGGCATATTATATAGAGAGTAATGGTGAAGCGGCTATTATAGATCCTTTAAGAGAAACTTCTCCTTACACTAAAAGAGCAGAAGAAAATAATGCTACTATTAAATACATTTTTGAAACTCATTTTCACGCAGATTTTGTTAGTGGACACGTTACATTAGCTCAAAAAACTGGAGCTCCTATTGTATACGGACCTAAAGCAGATCCTACATTTGATGCTATTATTGCTAAAGACAATCAGGAATTTAATGTTGGTGATATAACCATTATAGCCTTACACACGCCTGGCCATACTATGGAAAGTACTACGTATCTTCTAAAGGATGAAAACGGAAACGACCACGCTATTTTTAGTGGTGACACTCTATTTTTAGGTGATGTAGGTAGGCCAGATTTAGCACAAAAAGCAGGCGAAATTACAGAAGAAGACTTGGCAGGCTTTTTATACGACAGTTTACGAAACAAAATTATGCCTTTAGCAGATTCTATTTTAGTATATCCTGCACACGGGGCTGGATCTGCCTGCGGAAAAAATTTAAGTAAAGACACAGTTGACACTTTAGGGAACCAAAAAAAGACAAATTATGCCTTACGTGAAAATATGACTAAGGAAGAGTTTATAAAAGAGGTTACAGATGGTTTACTACCTCCTCCTGAGTATTTTCCTTTAAATGTAAAAATGAACAAAGAAGGGTATGATGATATAGCAAATATTATAAAACGTGGCACAATAGAATTAGACCCAGATATGGTAGAGGCATTAGCTAACAATACTGGCGCCATAATTTTAGATGTAAGACACCAAGATGAATTTGCCAAAGGCCATATTCCCAGATCTATTTTTATTGGTTTAAATGGTAGTTTTGCTCCTTGGGTAGGTGCACTAATTGCAGATGTAGAGCAACCTATAATACTAATTGCTCCAGAGGGTAAAGAAGAAGAAACAGTCACTAGATTATCTAGAGTTGGTTTTGATAATACGCTTGGATACCTAAAAGGCGGATTTAACGCTTGGAAAAAAGCTGCTAAAGAGTATGATACTGTTAGCTGCACAACAGCAGAAAAGCTAAGTAACGAGGCAAATGATTCTACAAAAATTTACGATGTTAGAAAGGAAAGCGAATTTTTGTCTGAGCACGTAATTAACGCAGTTAATACTCCTTTAGATTTTATTAATAAATACCTTAAAAAGTACCCTGCTAACAACAACTTTTACATACACTGTGCTAGTGGTTACAGAAGTATGGTAGCCGCTTCTATATTAAAAAGTAGAGGCATACATAACCTTATTAATGTAAACGGAGGTATTGCTGCCTTAAAGGAAACAAAAATACCAATAAGCAACTACGTTTGCCCATCTACTTTATAAAAACACAAAAGCTAAAACACTAATTAATTAGTGTTTTAGCTTTTTTTATTTACTAATTCCCCTTTATACGCTCCCATAAATCAGTTAGTAATTTTTTAGCCTGAGTTCTATTTTTTGGAATTTCACTAAAAGAAATGCTTCCATTACCATATTTATGTATTTGATACCTAAACACAAAATCTTGATCATTATAATCTAAACCTAGTGTACCAAAACGTAAATCGTTATAATATAAAAAGTCCTTGTATGTATCAATAGTATACCATCCTTTACTAATGGCAATCATACGTTGCATTTTTGGGTTATCTTTTAAATCGTTTACTAAAAAATGATTTTTATTATACCTAGAAAACAAAATAGGCTTGGTGTCAAAAAAAGAATAATGGCCAATGTAAAATGCATCTTCAGTCTCTACATTTGCCGTCCATAAAATAGTATTTAAAGCAGATGGTTTTGTTTCTATTTGTGAGTATACTATATTTTGTTCTTCTAATTGTTTTTTAAATTGATAAAAAGCAACACCCTTTAAAGCAAAGGTTAATAGTAAATAACTACTACTTATTATTAAACCTAATCTATTATATTTTTTGCGCTTTAAGCTTTCTTTTTTCTGAAACATTGTTAGAATTACAAACACCAAAAAAGGAACTGTATACAATGGGTCTATAACAAAAATAGTTTTAAATGCTAGTCGGTTATTTAATGGCCAAAACAACTGTGTTCCCCAAGTTGTATGTGCATCTAAAATTGGATGCGTTACAAATGCTAAAAAGAAAAGCCAACACCAACCTCTAAAATCTTTATACTTCTCATACCTTGTTACTAACCACGCAAAAATTGGGGCAAATACTACAGAAAATAATACAGAGTGTGTAAAACCACGGTGTATTTCTAAGCCCGTAACAGTATCTGTATAGAAAGATGCAAAGGTGTCTAAATCTGGTATTGTACCTGCAATTGCGCCATAAAGCATTGCCTTATTTCCTATTTTTTTTCCTAAAACAGCCTCTCCTACTGCTGCTCCTAATACTATTTGCGTTAAAGAATCCATATATAAATTATAGCTATACAAAACTACATCTTTAAAATTATAAAGTATATTTATAAGCAGAAGTAAAGCATAACTATTACATTTAGGCGCTGCATTAAATATATTATACTCTTGGTAACCTAAGTTACTTTCTATTTTTTTGAAATGAAGTTTCTTTGCAACGCATCAAATAATTATTAAAATTTAAAATGGAATTAATTTTACAACCTTGGCCTTGGTATGTGTCTGGCCCGCTAATTGCTTTAGTGCTGTTTTTACTACTTTTTGTGGGTAAAAACTTTGGTATGTCTAGCAACTTAAGAACTCTTTGTACGATTTGTGGAGCTGATAAAAAATCGGACTTTTTTAAGTTTAATTGGAAAAGTCAAAAATGGAACTTAGTTGTAATGATTGGAGCCATTATTGGTGGCTTTATAGGAGCAAACTTTTTAACAGAATCTACAGCTGTAGCCATAAACCCTGAGACTGTAGAGCAATTACAAGAATTGGGCTTTTCTAGCGCAGGAAATGCGTATTTACCAACAGAACTATATGGTTTAGAAGCATTAACAGATATAAAAAGTATTTTAATTTTAGCCATAGGCGGGCTACTAGTTGGTTTTGGAACAAGGTATGCTGGTGGCTGCACATCTGGGCACGCAATATCTGGTTTAAGTAACTTACAACTACCTTCTTTAATAGCTGTTATTGGCTTTTTTATTGGCGGTTTATTTATGATTCACGTTTTATACCCTTTAATATTTTAAGCTATGAGAACATTTATATATTTACTTATTGGAATATTGTTTGGTATAACAATGTTTAAGTCTGAAGCAGCTTCTTGGTTTCGTATCTATGAAATGTTTCAAATGCAATCTTTTCATATGTATGGCATTATAGGCTCTGCTGTTGGGCTTGGTGTTGTAATTACGTACCTTATTAAGCGTTTTAAAATAAAATCTGCTTATGGAGAAGAAATAAAATTTATTCCTAAAAACAAAAGCGTTAGCAGATACCTTTTTGGCGGAATTATTTTTGGACTTGGTTGGGCTTTAGCTGGCGCATGTCCTGGCCCAATGTTTACTTTAGTAGGTGCTGGTTTTGCTCCTATTTTAATTGTAATAGTTTTTGCCGTGTTAGGTACATTTTTATATGGTATTGTAAGAGATAAATTACCCCATTAAAAATGCTGTATAAACCAGTATACAAGATACAAAAAAGGCTTCATTTTACAATGAAGCCTTTTTTAGTTTAAAAATTAAGAGGGTGTTTTTACTCTTTATCCAAAACTAAATGCTCTATAAAAAATTCCATCATTCTTCTGGTATCCATAGCTGTATGTCCTTTATCCGGACCAATTTGCACTTCAAAACTCTTACCAGCATCTTGCAATGCTTTTATAAATTGTAATGAGTTTGCTGGGTGTACATTGTTATCACTAGTACCAAAGAAAATCATTAATTCTCCTTCTAAATCTTTAGCCATAGTAATTAAGCTACTTGCCTCATATCCTTTTTTATTTTCATCTAACAAGCCCATATAACGCTCTGTATACACATTGTCATAATTGCGCCAATCTGTTACAGCAGAGTTTGCAACTGCTGCATGAAAAACATCTGGATAACGTAATAGTAAGGTTGCAGATGTAGTTCCACCATATGACGTACCATAAACACCTACTTTGTTTTTATTAAAATAAGGTCTGTTATATAAAGATTTTATACCTGCAGCAAAATCATCCATCTCTGTAAAACCTAAGTTTTGGTATAAATTATCTAATAACCTTTTACCTCTACCTTTAACGTTTCTTCCGTCTACTTCTGCTACTAAAAAGCCAAACTCTGTTAATGCGTTAGGTGGTGTAAAACGTTCTGTAAACTCATTAGTTGCAGGTCCTCCGTAATTACTTAAAAGAAGTGGGTATTTTTTATTTGGATCAAAATTAGAAGGAAAGTGTAATAATCCGTGAAGCTCCGTTTTACCGTCTGCAGATGTAAAAGTAAAAGCTTCTACCTTTTTTAAACCTAGCTTATTAAATTCTGATAGGTCTGATGTACCAATTTCTGCTAATTTTTTTCCTTTTATACTTCTTAAGTTAGTTACAGGTGCAGTATTGTGTGTTTCTGCAACATCTACAAAATACTTATGGTTTGGCGCCATATATACAGTATGATGAAAAGAAGGGTCTGTTAATCTTTTATCTCCAGAACCATTTAATTTTACACTATGCAACTGTATTTTCATATGGTTTTCTCCACTACGCGCAGTATAATACATCACTTTTTTAGCTTCGTCTATGCTAACAATACCATCTACCTCAAAATTGTGCTTTGTTAATTGCTTTACTAATTTTCCGCTAAAATCATATAAATAGTAATTATTAAAGCCAGATCGCTCAGATGCCCAAATAAATTGCTTTCCATTATCCAAAACGTGCATTTCAGGACTGTTTTCTGTATAACTTGGCAACCACTCTTCTCTAATTACAGTTCTAGACGCTCCTGTATTTGGATTAGCAGCTCTAAGTTCCATAATATTTTGCTTACGGTTTGTACTGTGGTACAATAGTTCTTTACCATCTGGTGTCCAGCTAATGTCATAAATATAAGTACCTAAATCACCATCGTTATAAGGTTTACCGTCTCTAAGATCTAATTCAGTAATTTTTTTAGTTTCTAAATCATACACCAGTAAATCTACAGGTAAATTTTTAGCGCCTACTTTAGGGTATGCTTCAATCTCTACAGAATCTTGTATTTGTGTTTGGTTGTATAACACATAGTATTTTTTAGACTCTTTTTCGTCAAACTTGTAAAAAGCAACCTTTTTACTATCTGGAGACCACCACATTGCGGTGTTTTGACTTAATTCTTCTCCATAAACCCAAGTAGCAATACCAAACTTTAATTGGTTTTCTTCATTACCTTCGGTAGTTATTGCAACAACATCAGAACCGTCTGCATTACTATAAAACATATTTCTGTTTTTAGTAAATGCTTTGTATTTTCCGTTTGGAGACTCAGCAGAGGCATATTGTCTGCCACGAGCTGGCCTGTTAGCCCACTTTGCATACCTATCATCTTTTAACTTAGTTGTAGCAGTAGTTTCACCTTTACCTATAGTAAACTCTTTGGTTTCACCGTCTTTTTTGTATTGAAAAGCAGTTCCTTCATCATTCCATTTCACATAGGATGGAGAAGTAACTATAGACCTTCTAATCTGCGGTGCTATTTCTATGTACTGCTCATAACCAGGCATTTCCTTTAGTTTATCTTGCGCAGATACGGCTGTAATTGTACCTAAAGATAATACTGCACAAAATGCAGCTTTAAAAGTGTTCATTTTCATTCTTTTTGAGTATTTAATTTGATTGCTAAATTTACAATTATTATACTAATCTGTAACTATTACCAAAAATTAGTTACACGTTTAAACCACTTTTCTATCATTTTTTTAATTCTACCTACATAAACTTTTAAACACATAAACCATAGAACAAACATTATCCCTATTTTTGTTGAAAATTGATTTTTATGCTTAAAGTTGGAGTTTTGGGAGCAGGTCATTTGGGGAAAATCCATTTGCGTTTGCTTAACGAATCAGAAAAATATTCTTTAGTAGGGTTTTATGATCCAGATGTTATTAATGGTAAAAAAGTTGAAGCCGAATTTGGTTATACTTATTTTGATAACATAAATAAACTAATGGATGCTGTAGATGTTTTAGATATTGTTACACCTACACTATCTCATTTTGATTGTGCTAAAAAAGCCATAGAGAAAGGAAAGCACATTTTTATTGAAAAACCAATTACCAATACGTTGGCAGAGGCCGAAGAACTTATTGAACTAAAAAACAAGCACAATGTTAAAGGCCAGGTAGGACACGTAGAGCGTTTTAACCCTGCTTTTTCAGCGGTAAAAAATAGTATTGTAAACCCAATGTTTATAGAAACACATAGGTTAGCAGAATTTAATCCGCGTGGTACAGATGTTCCTGTGGTTTTAGATTTAATGATACATGATATAGATGCTATTTTAAGTGTAGTAAATTCTGAGGTTAAAAGTATTAACGCAAGTGGCGTATCTGTAATTAGTAAATCTCCAGATATTGCTAATGCACGTATTGAGTTTAAAAATGGTTGTGTTGCAAACCTAACCGCTAGTAGAATTTCATTAAAAAATATGCGTAAATCAAGGTTTTTTCAGCAAGATGCCTATATTTCTGTAGACTTTTTAGAGAAAAAGGTTGAAGTTGTAAAAATGAAAGATGCACCAGAACAAGCGGGTGATTTTGATATGGTTTTACAAAACGCTGAAGGAGAAAAGAAACAAATTTATTTTGAAAATCCTGAGGTTGCAGGTAACAACGCTATTTTAGACGAGCTTGAAACTTTTGCAGACGCCATAAACAACAACACTACTCCTATTGTTACACTAGAACAAGGAACAAATGCATTACGAGTAGCTTTACAAATTATAGAATCTTTTTAATATACATAAAATGAAAAATATAGCAGTTATAGGTGCAGGTACAATGGGTAACGGTATTGCCCACGTTTTTGCACAAAATAATTACAAGGTAAACTTAATAGACATTGCACAAGCATCTTTAGATAAAGGCTTAGCTACCATTACTAAAAATTTAGACAGAATGGTTGCTAAGGAAAAAATATCTGAAGCAGATAAAAACAATACTTTAGCTAATATTACACTACATACTGTACTTGCAGATGGTGTTAACGGTGTAGATTTAGTTGTTGAAGCTGCAACTGAAAATGTAGACTTAAAACTAAAGATTTTTAAAGATTTAGATGCTATTTGTGACGCTAAAACTATTTTGGCCACAAATACATCATCAATCTCTATTACACAAATTGCTGCGGTTACCAACAGACCAGAACAAGTAATTGGTATGCACTTTATGAACCCTGTACCTATTATGAAATTGGTAGAGATTATTAGAGGTTACAACACGTCTAATGAGGTTACTGCTACTATTATGGAGTTGTCTACTAAATTAGGAAAAACACCTACAGAGGTTAATGATTATCCTGGTTTTGTTGCTAACAGAATTTTAATGCCAATGATTAATGAGGCTATAGAAACTCTTTACAACGGTGTAGCTGGTGTAGAAGAAATTGATACCGTTATGAAATTAGGTATGGCACACCCAATGGGACCATTACAATTAGCAGATTTTATTGGTTTAGATGTTTGCTTAAGCATTTTAAATGTAATGTACGACGGATTTAAAAATCCTAAATACGCACCTTGCCCACTATTAGTAAATATGGTAATGGCTAAAAAATTAGGTATAAAATCTGGAGAAGGTTTTTACGATTATTCAGAATCTAGAAAAGCAGAAAAAGTAGCTTCTCAATTTGCAAAATAATACGCATTGGCAAATATAAAACCGTTTAAAGCTGTACGCCCAACCAGAGATAAGGTTAGTTTGGTTGCTTCACGTTCTTACCAAAGTTACACTCAGGCAGAGCGTGAAGCCAGGCTAGACCATAACCCGTATTCTTTTTTACATATTGTAAATCCTGGTTATAAGTATGATAAAGAAATATCTGGTGTAGCGCGTTATCAATTGGTAAAAAACAGGTATTCAGAATTTAAAGAAGATGGTGTTTTTACACAAGATGCTTCTCCTTATTTTTACATTTATAAAGTTGTAGACAGAGATAACCAAGTGTTTAATGGCATTGTTGGTGCCGCAAGCGTAGAAGATTATAAAAATAACATCATTAAAAAGCATGAAGATACTATTGCTAGCAAAGAGGTTGTTTTTAAAGACTATTTAAAAACTGTTGGTTTTAATGCAGAGCCTGTACTTATTACTTATCCAGACAATACAGAGGTTTCTTCTATCATAAAAAAGAAACAAGAAGAGCGTGCAGAATATGAGTTTACCACAACGTATAGAGACACGCATTACCTTTGGCTTATTACAGAAAAAGAAGCTATAAGCGCCATTGTTAATGCTTTTAAAAATATACCAACACTATATATTGCAGATGGTCACCACAGATCTTCATCATCAGAATTACTATGTTTAGACTGTAAAGAACAAAACAAAGCCCATAATGGTACAGAGAATTATAATTTTTTTATGAGTTACTTTATTCCTGAGTCTGAGCTTAAAATACACGAATTTAATAGGTTGGTTAAAGATCTTAATGGTTTAACTAAAGAAGAGTTTTTAATACAGTTAGATGCTATTTACCGTATAGAAAACAGAGGTGCTATACCATACAAACCAAATAAAAAACATCATTTTAGTATGTATTTAGATGGTGAATTTTATTCATTACACCTACGTAAATCTATTTATACGTTTAAAAATTCTTTAGATAAATTAGATGCGCAATTACTTTACAATACCATTTTAAAACCTATTCTTGGCATTACAGATGTTCGTAAAAATAATAGAATAGACTACTTAAGTGGTAAAAAAGAAATTGTAAGTTTAGTTAATAAAATAGATAGTGGTAAATTTAGAGTTGGTTTTGGTATGATACCTGCCAATATTGAAGAATTAAAAAGCATTGCAGATGACGGTTTAAAAATGCCTCCAAAAAGCACTTTTATAGAACCAAAATTAAGAAGCGGTGTTACCATTTATGAATTTTAGTTTTAATTAAAATTATGTCAATTAAACAGTCTTTACTAGAAATTAAAAATAGCTTACCAGAAACGGTTACACTTGTAGCTGTATCTAAAACAAAACCTGTTTCAGATTTAGAAGAAGCCTATGCTGCTGGACAGCGTATATTTGGCGAAAATAAAATTCAGGAAATGACCCAGAAATGGGAAGTGATGCCAAAAGACATACAGTGGCATATGATTGGTCACGTACAAACCAATAAGGTAAAGTATATGGCAGAATATGTGTCTTTAATACACGGTGTAGACAGTTTAAAACTATTAAAAGAAATTAATAAGCAAGCAAAAAAGCATAACAGAGTAATTAATTGCTTATTACAAATGCATATTGCAGAAGAAAGCACAAAGTTTGGTCTAGATTTAGAAGAACTAAATAGCCTTGTATCTTCTGATGTTTTTAAAACATTAGAAAACATAAAAGTGGTTGGCCTAATGGGTATGGCTACTTTTACAGACAACCAAAACCAAGTAAAAAAAGAGTTTGGTACGTTAAAAGAGGTTTTCTCTTCTTTACAAAGCACAAAATCTACTAACTTAGATGTAAAAATACTATCTATGGGTATGAGTGGCGATTATAAAATTGCTATAGACCAAGGAAGTACAATGGTACGTATAGGAAGTAGTATTTTTGGTAGCAGAAATTATATATAACAACAGGCTAAACAAATTTAATGTACGTAATCTTAGATATTGAAACCACAGGTGGTAAATTTAATGAAGAAGGAATAACAGAGATTGCTATTCATAGATTTGATGGCCATAAAGTTGTAGATAAATTTATTAGTTTAGTTAATCCAGAAAAAGAAATACAGCCTTTTGTAGTAAAACTTACTGGCATTAATGACAAAATGCTACGTACCGCTCCTAAGTTTTATGAGATAGCTAAGCGGATTGTAGAAATTACAGAAGACGCAGTTCTTGTAGCACATAATGCACAGTTTGACTACAGAATTCTTAGAACCGAGTTTAGGCGTTTAGGCTATAATTTTGAACGCAAAACCTTGTGTACCGTTAACCTATCTAAAGAACTTATACCAGATAAAGAATCATATAGCTTAGGTAAATTGGTACGCTCACTAGGCATACCTGTTAGTGACAGACACAGAGCTAATGGAGATGCACTTGCTACATTACAATTGTTTAAACTATTGCTTGCTAAAGACTCTAACAAAAGCATTATTAAAACTGTTATAAAAGAAGGTTCTATGGGAGAACTTTCAGACAGACAAATAAATCTTGTAGAACAATTACCTAATGATACTGGAGTTTATTATATGTATGATAAAGATGGTGATTTAATTTTTTTGGGGAGATCTACAGATATTAAGAAAAAAGTAAACAAACACTTTACAGGCGTTTCTAATGTTGCTAAAAAACTACAAAAGCAAACACGTAAGGTTACATTTGAAAAAACAGGAAACGACCTAATTGCTACTCTAAAAGAAAACGAAGAATTACGCAGAGTTAAACCAAAATATAATAGTAGCATACGTAAAAAGCTATTTAATTATGGTGTTTTTATAAAAGAAAATAAAGATGGCTACTTGTCTTTATTTATTGATAAAACTACAACTACAGACCAAACAATAGGTACTTTTAGTAGTTACATTGCTGCTAAAAATTTTGTTCATAAAACCAGCAAAGAGTTTACACTTTGCAACAAGGTAAATTATATTTCTGAAGCAAAAACTAACTGTGGAAATTATGAAGATGGTACATGTAATGGTGCCTGTATAAAAAAAGAAGCCACAGAAGTTTACAACGCTAGGGTAAAACAGGTAATTGAAACATATAGCCTAGCCGGAAAAAATATATTAATAAAAGACAAAGGCAGAGAAATAGGTGAATATTCTGCTATTTTAATTAAAAATGGAGAATTTAAAGGCTATGGATATTACAATTTAAATCATCAAATAAATAATATTCATATCTTAGAATCTATTATTACCAATATGAAAAGTACCCAAAACACCATTCACCTAATTTTAACCTATCTTAGAAAAAATAAAAGAGTACAACAAATACAACTACACTAACCATTGAAAAACGAAAAACCATCTAAAAATTGGAAAGCTAAAATTCACGAAATAATTTATGGCACACACACACCTGCCGGTAAATTATTTGATATTTTATTGCTTGTATTAATTGTGTATAGCGTTATAATTGTAATGCTAGAAAGTGTACCTCGTTTTGACACTAAACATCACCGTTTTTTAAATATATCAGAATGGGTAGTAACCATTTTATTCTCTATAGAATATATATTAAGGGTTATTTGCATTAATAAACCTAAAAAATACGTTTTTAGTTTTTTTGGTATTATTGATTTTTTATCCACAATACCCAAGTACCTTGCTTTCTTTTTTGTTGGGTCACAATACTTAACTGCTTTTAGAGCTCTACGCTTATTACGCGTATTTAGAATATTAAAATTAGTGCGCTTTGTTGGCGAATCTAACAAGCTAATTAATGCTTTAAGAGCTAGTAGAACAAAAATATCTGTATTTGTATTTTTTGTATTGATAATATCTGTACTACTAGGTACTTTAATGTATTTAATTGAAGGACCAGAACACGGTTTTAACAGTATACCACACAGTGTATATTGGACCATTGTAACACTAACCACAGTGGGTTATGGAGATATTTCTCCAGAAACACCAATGGGACAATTTTTAGCCACTTTAATTATGATTATTGGTTACGGAGTTATTGCAGTGCCTACAGGTATTGTATCAGCAGAGTATGCATCTAACTTAAACCCAAATAAAACAATGGATGAGGGTAGATCTTGTCCTAATTGTAGTTGTGAAATTAAAAGATCTGATGCAGACTATTGCCGCAAATGTGGTTATAAGTTAACAGAAGATGATGACGATTAAAACCCTAAAAGTATAGTGATTACTAAAACTCTAATAGCTGTGGTAGGACCTACTGCAATTGGCAAAACAAAATTGGCAATTACACTTGCTCAACACTTTAATACACATATAATTTCTGCAGATTCTCGTCAGTTTTTTAAAGAAATGGCTATTGGTACCGCTGTACCAGATACTAACGAACTTGCCGCTGCACCACATCACTTTATTCAACATAAAAGTATTTTAGAATCCTATTCTGTAGGCGATTATGAAAAAGAAGCTCTTTATAAACTAGAACAACTTTTTAAAGAAAATGATATTGTAATATTGGTTGGTGGTAGTGGTTTGTATGTAGATGCTGTAACCAAAGGTTTAGATAGTTTTCCTAAAATAGATGCTAGTGTTAGAGCAGATTTAAACACTTTATTTGAAGAAAAAGGTATTATTGCTTTACAAACTAAACTACAAGCTTTAGATCCAGAATATTACACCAAAGTAGACAAAGATAATCCACACAGGTTAATTAGAGCTTTAGAGGTATGCATTGGTTCTGGCAAGCCCTACTCTACTTTTTTAAATCAAGAAAAGCCTAAAAGATCGTTTAACACAATTACTGTTGGCATTAAGGCAGATAGAGAAATTATATACGAAAGAATTAACAAAAGGGTAGATATTATGGTGCAAAATGGCTTGTTAGATGAAGCTAAAGCATTAACAAAGCATCAAAACCTTAATGCTCTACAAACTGTTGGCTACAAGGAGCTATTTCAGTTTTTTAACCATAATTGGACGCTAGATTTTGCCATTTCTGAAATTAAAAAAAATACCAGAAGATTTGCTAAAAGACAATTAACTTGGTTTAATAAAAATAAAGAAACGCTTTGGGTAAATTTTAACGACAATCCTAAAAACATTATTTCTACAATTGAAGATAAATTACAAGCATAAAAAAACCATCCAAAACTGGATGGTTTTTTTATATATAAATATCTATTAATTAAGACTCTTCTTCAGTTTTAATAACCAAACGGAAACCTTCACCATGAATGTTTAAAATTTCTACATTCTCATCTTTTTTAAGATATTTTCTAAGTTTAGCTATATAAACATCCATACTTCTAGATGTAAAATAGTTATCATCTCTCCAAATCTTAGTTAATGCTAATTCTCTAGGCATTAAATCGTTTTCATGTAAAGCTAATAAACGTAAAAGATCATTTTCTTTAGGAGATAATTTAACTGCTTCTTCTTCTTTATATTTTAAAAATCTAAGTTTAGAATTTAATTTAAAATCACCAATTGTAAACTCAAACTTTTTACTGTCTGCCATTGTATTAGAAGACTTTCTTTGCAAAATAGCTTTAAGTTTCATTAAAAGAACTTCAGAATCAAAAGGCTTGTTTAAATAATCATCTGCACCAGCTTTGTACCCTTTAAGCACATCTTCTTTCATTGTTTTTGCAGTAAGAAAAACAATTGGCACGTTCTCATTTTTTTCTCTAATTTCTCTTGCTAGCGTGTATCCATCCTTGTAAGGCATCATCACATCCAAAATACAAACATCATAAATGTCTTTTTTGAATTTTTCAAAACCTTCCATTCCGTTCTTAGCTAAAACAACGTCAAAATTATTCATTCCTAAATAATCTTTAAGAACAATTCCAAAATTTGGATCATCCTCTACCAAAAGTATTTTCTTGTTTACTGTTTCCATATCTATTAAATTATAGGTAATTTAATGTAGAAAGTGCTTCCTTTTCCTTTTTCGCTTTCTGCATATACTTCACCTTGGTGATCATCTATTATTTTTTTTACGTAGGCCAGTCCTAAACCGTGCCCTTTTACATTATGTATATCTCCTGTGTGTTCTCTATAAAATTTTTCAAAAACTTTTTTAAGAACAGCTTTGCTCATCCCTGAACCTTGATCTTTTATTTTTATTAGAATACTGTTTTTTGTACTCTCTGTGTACACATCTATTTTTGGCGCTTCTGGAGAGTACTTTATAGCATTATCCATAACATTTACCAACACATTTGTAAAGTGCATTTCATTAGCTAAAACATCTGTACGCTTTGCATTTAAGTGTGTGTTTATATAACCACCTCTATCATCTACAATAAGCTCTACATGCGTTATAGCGTCTTCAATTATGTCGTGCACATCTACTCTTTCCTTACTAATATCTAATTGGTTTTTCTCCAATTTAGAAATACGTAATACATTTTCAACCTGCGCATGCATTCGCTTATTCTCATCTCTTATCATTTGCAGGTAGCGTCCAACTTTTTCTTTATCTCCAATAGTTCCCGGGTTTCTAATAGCCTCTACTGCCAAATTTATTGTAGCAATTGGGGTTTTAAATTCGTGGGTCATATTATTTATAAAGTCAGTTTTAATTTCTGATATTTTTTTCTGCCTAATTAACTGGTAAATAGCGCCTATATAGGTAATAAGTATAATTGTGGTAAATAAAAAGGTAATAATAGCCATACCTAAAATAGAACCTACTAAGTATTCCTTTTTTTCTGGAAACGAAACCAATAATGAAAAATCTGTTTTTCCTTCACTATCTCTAAATATTGGTGTTCTGTTAACAGTTTCGGGGTCAAACTTAAATTTTCTAGATTTTACAGATGTTGGCAACCCTTTGCTATAAATACCAAATTCAAAATCAATATCTATTTTTCTGTTTTTAAACTCTTCTTCTAAAGAAGATCTAATTTCTTCCTTAGAAACCCTCTTATACATAGGTTTTCTGTTTGCTGCATCTCTAAACATTTCTTCAAACTGCAGTCGCTCAAACCTAGATATATCTCCAAATTTTGTTATTGTTTTAATTGGCGTAAAGCTGTATCCTTTACCATCCATACCAAAATTTTCCTTAAAAACTGTTTCTACAGTTTTACTGGTGTAACTGGTAATAGTTGTTGTACTATCATTAAAAAGATCATTGTCAAAGAACGAAGGTGGAATATTATAATTCTCTTTTAATATTCCGTGATTATAAATGGTTACTTCTCTAGAGTCTTCATCTATCTCTTTAAAAAAGATATCTCTAATTTGAAATTCAGATGGTTTACCAACACTATCTTTAAGTGCTATTAACTTATTTCCGTACTCATTAATTTCTCTAGTCTCTATCTTACCTGCTACATTATCTAAAACCTGTGATACGGTTTGATAAAACTGCTCCTCTTTGTCTTCTATAGATTTTTTAATCCAATATGCCTGTACAAATATAATTCCAAGCAAAGACAAGGTCATCAACACAATAAGTATAACCAATAACTTCTTGTTCATTTGGGCAAAATTAAGATTTTAACATATATAGTCTGTCCGGTTTAACCTAACCTTAACACTAACAGTTAAACTTTAACGGTTTTTAAGACAACTCCCTTAATATACAATGAATTTCTCTGATTTTTAACTTTAACTTTACAATATCTTCATTTATTAACATAAAATCAGACATTTTTTCTTTCCTTTCATCTGTCCACTGATTGTCCATTCTAGAAAGAATTTTTTCGCGTGTAGTATTATCCCTTTTTAATATTCTGTCTATTCTGACTTCTAAGGGTGCTGTTACCAAAATTATGTAGTCATAAAAATCTTGGTTGTTATTCTCAAAAATAATTGCACTTTCTTGTATAACATAAGGTGCGTTTTGTTTTTCAGTCCATTCTAAAAAATGTATTCTTACTGCTGGGTGTACAATAGCGTTTAATTGTTCTAATAAATTAGCTTTAGAAAAAACTTTTTGGGCTATATACTCTCTATTTAAAAATCCATTTTTATATGCTTCTGCACCAAGTAATTGTATAATTTGCTCTTTTACATTAGCAGAGGTATGCATTAATTTTTTTGCCTCTGTATCAGAATTATATACAGGCACACCCAAGTCTGCAAACATTTTAGCTGCAGTACTTTTACCACTACCTATACCACCTGTTAAACCAACAATTTTCATTTTCTGTTTAAAATAAATTCTACAGACTCTTCTTTTAACTTTGCACTATAAACACCTTCTGGTTTTTTAGTAAGACTTAATTTTAATATTGGCGAATTTTCATCTACATAATCATTAAAATCTGCTGTTAAACTAAAATCCGTTGCCGTAACTTTTTTTAATACCTCTACATTTGCTTTACATAAGATAGATACCTCGCTAGGAAAAGTTCTGATACTTATTTCATTTGGCAAATTTAAAACTGTAACTGGCACTGTAATTAATTTTTCCGAAAAACGAAATACACTTCCAGAAACAACAACTTCTTTGTCTGAAAACTTAGTATTAGCTAAATCCTTAGGCAGTATTAACTGTAATGTTTTACTAATATCTGATGATACATCACTAAAATTATAGTCCTCTGCTGTTACTTTTACAATAGTGTCTATTTCAGATTTAGGTCCAGATACTTTTATAGAGTCTGGAGTTATTTTTATACCTTTTTCTAACACATAATTTTGTGCCATATCTACCTTTATATTTGCTAAAACCGGCACTTTTTTAGAGTGTAGTTTATAAAGGTCTACATACAAAGTGTCACTATAACCAACTTCTGTTAGCGACAAAGAATTGGGTAACTGCTGCTCTATTTGCTTTCTAAAAACCGACTGCCTTAAAAAATATTTATCTTCTTTTTCCTCTACGTTAGATAAATCAATTTTTATGTTTTTTCTAAAAATATTTAAACGTAATAGTTGAAAACCTCCTGCATGCACTTTTACCTGTACTTCTGTTTTGTGTTTTTGAGCAAAAAACAAGCTATCTGGCACGTTCACGTATTCTAAATTAAAGTATGTATTAGCGGTGTAAGAATCAGATAAATTACTAACAAACCAAGCCAATGTAGCACATAGTAGAAAGAGTGAAAAAATTTTCACTTTTCGTTTATTTAAACTGTTTTTTACTTTACTTAACACCTTTATAATTTAAAAAATAATTTAGGAAACAACTCTTGCGCACTTTTTTTACTTGAGTTTAATGTTAATGTAGACTTTAAAAAGCCATAGCCATACCCCACAAACTGTATTACAACTGCAACTAAAGATAAAAATGCTATTACTATACTATTATTTTTTAATAACGAATCTACAAACAATACTGCAAAATATAAGCTATAACAGTATAAAAACCAAGGTAATCCTAAAAAGGAAGCTAATAATGACATTAAAAATCCAAAGCAAAATAAGGCCGGAAACCAATACGTAATTTTAGCCGTTTCTGGATGCCATTTATTTAATATTGGACGAACCATACCAAACTTATTTACCTGAATGTAAAACTTATTCCAGTCTATCCTACGTTTATGATACACATATGCCTCTGGAATTAATTTTGTTGTAAAACCGTTGTTCCAAATTCTAATGGTTAAATCTGGATCTTCACCCGGATGAATATTTCCGTAGCCACCAGTTTTTTCAAAAGCTACCTTAGAAATTCCCATATTAAAACTACGTGGCTGAAACTTATCTACTGCTTTTTTACCTCCGCGTATACCACCTGTTGTAAAAAACGAGGTCATTGCATAGTTAATTGCTTTTTGCACCGTAGAAAAAGACTCATGAGCAGCATCTGGCCCACCGTAACAATCTACATAATTGTTTTGTAACGATGTTTCTGCTGTTTCTAAATAATGTGGTGGTAAAATACAATCTGAATCTAATACAATAAAGTAATTACCCTTTGCTTTACGCATTCCGTAGTTTCTAGAATCTCCAGGACCTGAATTTTCTTTTTTATAGTATGATATTGGTAAATTATGAAAAAGAGAAACCTCTTTTTCTGAGCTTATTGTAGAGCCATCTTCTACAATAACAATCTCATAAGGCTTATTATAGGTTTGTTGCTCTAAGCTTTGCAACAGCTCTCTAATTTCATTAGGTCTGTTATAAACCGGAACTATAAAAGAAAACATTAAATTCATGTAGTACCACTGTAAACATAAAAGCCACCCCAGAAAAAGGATGGCTTTTACTATATTATAATATTCTTATTCTTCTGTAAAATGCTCTATTACCTCTTGGCTAACTCCTGTATTAGAAAAACCACCATCATGAAATAGGTTTTGCATAGTTACTTTCTTTGTTAAATCTGAGAACAAAGAAACAGTATAGTCTGCACAATCTTGAGCAGTAGCATTACCTAACGGAGACATTTTGTCTGCATAAGCAATAAAACCACCAAAACCTTTAACACCCTGACCAGCAGTTGTTGGCGTTGGAGACTGTGAAATTGTATTTACACGTACTTGCTTTTCTTTACCAAAGAAATAACCAAAACTACGTGCAACAGACTCTAAATATGCTTTATTATCTGCCATATCATTATAATCTGGAAAAGTACGTTGTGCCGCCATATAAGTTAAGGCTACAATACTACCCCATTGGTTCATTGCATCTGCTTTATATAAACTTTGCATTACTTTATGAAAAGATAATGCAGAAACATCCCATCCTTTTGCAGTAAAATCATACTTCTCATCTGTATAAGCACGACCTTTTCTTACGTTTACAGACATACCAATAGAATGTAAAACAAAGTCTAACTTACCACCTAAAATTTCTGTAGCCTTAGCTACCAGATTATTTAAGTCTTCCTCGCTAGTTGCATCTGCAGGTATAATTTCTGATCCTGTTTTTTCTGCTAACTCTTTAATTTGCCCCATACGCATTGCTATTGGTGCGTTAGTTAACACAAAAGTACCACCTTCTTCGTGTACTCTTTCTGCAGTTTTCCAAGCTATAGAATTCTCATCTAATGCTCCAAATATAATACCTCTTTTTCCTTTTAATAAATTGTATGCCATTTGCTATTTATTTTGGTAATTTTATGTGCGCGTAAAGATATTCAAAAAAAGTAGAATGCAATGCTTCTAATTTAATAACTGCCTAGCATGCGCTATTGCAGAATCTGATAAATCTTTACCACCCAACATTTCTGCTAACTCCACTACTCTTTCTTCTGTAGTAAGTTGCTTCATTTGTGTGTGCGTTACGTTATTTTTATCTTCTTTATATACTTTATAATGATGGTTACCTTTTGACGCCACCTGAGGTAAATGTGTTATAGAAAAAATTTGCATACTACTGCTCATTTCTTGCATAATTACCCCCATTCTATTTGATATTTCTCCAGAAACACCTGTATCTATTTCATCAAACATTAGCGTTGGTAAATCTTCATATTTAGCCAACACTGCTTTAATTGCTAACATTATACGAGAAAGCTCTCCTCCAGACGCTACCTTTTTTAATTCTCCAAAACTAGATCCTTTATTTGCAGAAAACTGAAAAACTAGCTCATCTTTACCATTATACATAAAGCTTGGTGCTTCATTTATTTCAATTTTAAATTCTGCACTAGGCATACCTAAAGAAGCTAAAATAGACTCTAACTGCTGTTTTAATTCTGGTATAATTGCTTTACGCTGTTTGCTAATTTTTGTACAAATTGTATTTAATGCTTTTTCTTGAGCTGCAATTTCTGCTTCTTTTGCCTGTATAGTTGCATCTATATTCTCTGTTGCATCTACTTTTTGCGCTAAGTCTTCTTTTATTTGCAAAAGCTCTTTTACCTCTAAAACACCATGTTTCTTTTGCAAATCATACAACAATTGCAATTTAGCATTTACTTCCTCAAGCAATTTAGGGTTAGCTTCTACGTTATTTTCTAAACTTTCAAACTCTTCAAAAATATCATCAACCTCTATAAATACAGATTGCACACGATCATTTAAGCTTGTAAACTGAGCCCCAAAACCTGCCAACTTACTAGATGCTTGTTTTAATTCTGCCAACAACGTTAAAATACCAACTTGCTCATCAGATATTAATTGATGCCCTTTAGACAAATGCTCCATAATGTTTTCTACATTATTAAGCTGCTCATATTGCTCCTCTAACTCCTCTAAAATTCCTTCTTTTAAAGGTGCATTTTCCAATTCACTTAATAAAAAAGTATTGTAATCATGTTCTTTTATTCCTTCTTGCTTTTCTTGCTGTAACAACTCTAAGGCTTTGGTCTCTTTTTTAAATAAACGCAAGTTTTTCTCATAAGTAGCCAAAAGATCTGTATTAGAAGCTAAACCGTCTATAACTTTAAATTGATAAGCATTATCTCCTAATTGTAGTGTTTGGTTTTGCGAGTGAACATCTATTAAACTATCTCCTAAAGCAGTTAATGTTGCTAATCTCACAGGAGAATCATTAATAAAAGCTCTAGACTTACCACTTGGTAATATTTCTCTTCTAATAATGGTGTTTTCCTCATAATCTACGTCATTTTCATTAAAAAAAGATTTAAGATTGTATTTGCTAATAGAAAACTCTGCCTCTATAACACATTTTTTTTCTTTATCTCTTAATGATGATAGATCTGCTCGTTTACCCAACACTAAAGCTAAGCCACCTAATAATATAGATTTTCCTGCACCAGTTTCACCAGTTATTACTGTAAAACCGTTGGTAAAAGACACATTTAAATGGTCTATTAAAGCGTAATTTTTTATAGAAAGTGATACTAACAATTTGTGTAATTAAAAATTACACCAAATATAATTATAATATAAAAAGTGAGGGTTAATATTTTATTTTATTCCACGTACTAGAATAAAAAGGTGCTGCAGTATTTAAAACTTCCTTAAGCTTTACAACATCCATTTTAGGCCCATCAGAAAAAATACTTACAATTTCATCTGATTTTGCATCAAAAAAAGTCTGCAATACAAAAGCATTTGTTCTACGCTTTGCTATAGTAGATAGCAAACGTAATGTACCAGAAATTACTTGTTTTCCTGTGCTGTTATTATCTGCAAGTACATCCATACCTTTTCTATGGTAATTATACATTGCAACTCTATACTCCCTGTAAGCATTAGACAAAATATTATCTACTAGCTCAAAACGAGTTCTTTCACTAGAAGATTGGCTCCAGCCTGCTGCACTACTACCTTGTGCCTGTGTTACAATACCTTGTGCTTTTTTAAAATACTCTGTTCCACCTTCTAAAGCAAAACTATCTGCATCTAAACCAAGAATTATATATGCGTAATAAGACATTACACCTACTAAATTAGAATCAAAAGTATTTTGGTTGTAAACTAAAGGCTGAAATTCTATATAATTAAAATTAAATTGATTGTCTTTATAGTTAAATATAGGCGTTTCATAAGAAGTATTAAAAACAGGCCTAGAAGATTGTATTTGAATGTTTGCTTTAAAACTACTTGATGAGTACTCTGTTATAGTAATAAACATTCTAGAGTTTACACGCTCTTGTTCTTTATAAATACGGTTTGTCCACTTAGTTTTATTCATAAAATCATTAAGTGCACGCTCTAATGTTTTAAAAACTTGTTGGTTGGTTTGCCCTACTTGTTCTGAGTTTATAGTAACTGTACAATTTAACTCTTGTGCTGTAGCAGAAGAAAAAATAGCAAAACAAAAAAAAGCAATTACAAGTTTATACATTAGTCTTTATAATAATTTCATTTACAATATCTAAGGCAACATCTGCCTTTGTCTTTAGTTCAAACGTTTTTATATTTAATTTCTTATCTATGATAGCTATTTTATTGGTTGATTTTCCAAAACCAGCACCTTTATCATTTAAAGAATTAAGCACTATAATATCTAAATTCTTCTTTTTTAACTTTTTAGTAGCATTTTCTACCTCATTTTGTGTCTCTAATGCAAAGCCAACCAAAAATTGATGCTTTTTTTGCTCTCCTAAAGAAAATAAGATATCCTTGTTTTTTACAAGAGTTATCTGCATTTCAGCATCATTCTTTTTTATTTTTTGATCTGCTATAGTTTTAGGCTTATAATCTGCTACTGCAGCTGCGCAAATAGCTATATCTACATTTGCATAATGCTTATGAACTTCACTATACATTTCATCTGCAGATTTTACACGCACCAATGTAACATTATCATGAGAAATAGTTAAGTGTGATGGACCTGAAACCAAAATAACTTTAGCCCCTTTATTTGCTGCTGCTAAAGCCAACTCAAACCCCATTTTCCCTGATGAATGATTTCCTATAAAACGCACAGGATCTATAGCTTCATATGTAGGGCCAGCAGTAATAACCACTTTTTTACCACTTAGCGGTAAACCTGTGTTTAAAAATTGTTTTAAATGTAGTACTATGTCTTCTGGTTCTGCCATTCTGCCCTCACCGTGTAAGCCACTTGCTAACTCACCACTCCCAGCAGGAATCATAATATTACCAAATGAAGCTAACTTACTAAATGAAGCTACAGTAGACGGATGTTTATACATATCCAAATCCATAGCAGGAGCAAAAAAAACAGGACATTTAGCTGATAAATAGGTTGCTAATAACAAATTGTCACAAACACCATTAGACATTTTAGACAAAGTGTTTGCCGTTGCCGGAGCAATAACCATTAAATCTGCCCATAAACCCATTTCTACGTGGTTGTTCCAAGATGCTCCTTCTTCCTTGTCCTCACTAACAAAAGATGTTAATACAGCATTTTTAGAAAGCGTAGCTAAGGTTAACGGAGAAACAAAAGAGCTGGCACTATCCGTTAAAATAACTTTAACGTTAGCGCCAGCTTTTATAAGTAAGCGAACAAGAAATGTAGTTTTATATGCGGCAATACCTCCGGTTATTCCTAAAAGGATATTTTTACCACCTAACATTTCTATGAGTCTTTCGCTGTATTTCTATGGTAAATTCTATCTTCTAACCACTCTGTAACCGCTAAAGCGTGTGGTTTTGGTAATTTTTCATAAAACTTAGAAACCTCTATCTGCTCTTTGTTTTCAAAAATTTCATCTAAACTATCATTATACGTAGCAAACTCTTCCAACTTCTCTAAAAGTTCTTTTTTAATATCAGAGTTTATCTGTATTGCTCTTTTAGAAACTATAGAAATTGCTTCATATATGTTTCCTGTACCAGCATCAAACTCATTTTTATTAATTGTAGTTGTAGATACAGCTGCTTTTGAATTTTTCAAGTCGTTCATATTCATAGCCTAATATTTATTTTGAATAATTTTGTAATTCTTTGTCTATTTTCTCCTTCATATTGTTTGCTTTTTTAGCAAATTCTGTTTCTGGAAAAGTTTTAATTAACTTACCGTAAGCTTCATTAGCATTTTTTAAACGTTCTTCCTTTTTATTAGGGTGACTATTTATTGCTAAATTGTAAGCAGCAAGTGTTTTGTAATATAATGCTTCTTCTTTATATATAGTTCCTGGATTATCTAACATAAAGTTTTCTAATGCCTTTATTGCTGATATTGAGTACTCTAAATCGTAAAACTCTCCTAATTTAGTAAATTGCTTTGCTATCTCTAACGCTTTTTTCTCCTTTTTTCTTGTTAAAGAAGCTGCTATTTCGTTAGCTTCTGGCAAATATTCAGAGTCTGGATAAGTATTAATAAAGTTTTGTATTTTTAACAATGCTTTATCGGTATCTGTCTGATCTAAAGAATATTTACGAGATAAATAAGAATAACTTTTAGCTCCTAAAAAAGATGCTTCTTGCATTTTTTCGCTTCTAGGATACGCTTTTACAAAACGCTCAAACTGATACCCTGCGTCATTATACTGCCCTATTTGATAGTAACTATTTGCAAAGAAAAACATTACACGCTCTCCCTGTGGTTTACCTATATATTTAGAAGCTATTTGCTCTAACAAACGGTTAGCTCTTTTAAAATCGCCTTCGTCATAAAACTTCTCGGCCATTTCATATTTAGCTTTAACATCTTGGTTTTTTAATACTTTTTGGTATTCGCTACAAGAGCCCAAGATTAACACCAACAATAAAAGTGGTAATAATTTCTTCATTCTTAAAAACATTTTGCAAAATTAGTTAATATATACGGATATAAAAAACATTTTTTATACTGCTAAAATAGGAATGTGAATATTGTTTACCTTAGTTTTTGGCTAAGTTTTAACTTAAATTTTAATTTGCACACTAAAATTTATACCAATTGCTTATTAAAACTATTCATAAATGTTTGTATAGTTGCCTTTAATTCTGGAGTTGCCTCTAACAAAGGAAGCCTAACTTTTGCTGTTGCCAAGTTTAAATTTTCAAAAATAGCTTTAATACCTGCTGGGTTACCCTCTCTAAAAATAAAATCTATACCATCATGCAGTGTATTGTATAAGGCATGCGCATCTGCTGCATTATTTTCTAAACCAAGAGATATTACTTTAGAGAACTCTGCCGGAATCCCTTGCCCTATTACTGAAATAACCCCAGATCCTCCTGCTAAAACTGTAGAAAGTGCCGTAAAATCGTCTCCAGAAATTACCATAAAATCTTTTGGCTTATTCTTTATAATAGATAAAATTTGAACCATATCTCCGCAAGCTTCTTTTATAGCTACAATATTGTCAAAATCCTTTGCTAACCTAACAGTTGTAGAAGGCAGCATATTACTTCCTGTTCTACCAGGCACATTATATACAATTATTGGTTTTGGTGATGCTAATGCAATTGCTTTAAAATGTTGGTATATTCCTTCTTGAGTTGGCTTATTGTAATATGGAGACACGGATAGTATAGCAGAAAAGTTACTAAGATCTCTTTCTTTTAGCTCTGCAACCACAGCCATTGTATTATTACCTCCTATACCTAAAACCAACGGCAATCTTCCTGCATTAACTTTAACAACGGTATTTATCACCAATTGTTTTTCTTCTGCTGTAAGCGTTGCTGGTTCTCCTGTGGTCCCTAAAACCACTAAATAATTAACGCCATTAGCTATATTGTATTCTACAATATTTTGTAACGCTGTAACATCTACAGACAAATCTTCTTTAAAAGGTGTAACTAGCGCAACACCAGTACCAACTAATTCTTTCACACGTATAAATTTAATAATCAAAATTTAAGAACGTGCTGCTATACGTAGTACGTTCTTATTATATTTCATTAAAAACCGAGAGATATTTTCCCAGCTCTTTTTTAAAAATGTTAAAATCTTTAATAGATATATTTAAGATTAAATCATTTAAATTTTCATCTACTTCACCAAAACCAACTTTTAACCTGGCTTTAGATTGCATAGTCATTAATTGCAATAGTAAATTATCTTCTGTATAATAACTAATAAGCAAATCGTACTCGTTATCTAGAAATTCTAATGCATAACTATTCTCTATTTTTGCTCCCCAACCTAAATCTTCCTCAGAAAAAACAGGTGTAGAGTAAGGCGAATTTTTATCATGTTCTGCCTTATATCCTATAATTTTTAGTGCATTTGGCTGTAATGAAAACTCTTTAATAAACTGATTAAATATTGTACCATCTGGCACGTTATCTAAATCTACAATACATCCTATTTTACTTATTCCTTTTTTAACTCTAGAACAAGCAACACGTTTGTTTTTGTTTTCGTTTAAAAACTTTACAGCAGCCTTGCGCTTAAATTTATTTTTTATGCCTTTTAACATGCAATTTTACATTTACACAAATGTAATTATTATCTAGCACAATTTAATGCAAAGATACAAAGCTACTTTGTTTTTTAAATAAAACATTTTGTTATAAATATAACAGTTGATAACTTCAACAAAAAACAAAAACATAAGTAATTTATTACTAGATATTTACATTGTTTTTAAAATTAACTTAATTTAGCCAAAAATTCTTGCTCTGAGATAATAGGCACATTTAAACTTTCTGCCTTAGTTCGTTTACTAGGGCCCATTTTATCTCCGGCAACTAAAAAAGTTGTTTTAGAAGAAATAGAAGATCCAACTTTACCTCCGTTGTCTTCTATTAATTTTTTTAGGTCGTTTCTACTCATTTCAAAGACACCAGAAACAACATAAGTCTCTCCTTTTAATTTTTCAGTTTGATTTAAAAGTTTTTCTGCTGACACCTGAAATTGAAGTCCATACCCTTTTAACCTGTTTATAATATCTAAATTAATTTCGTTCTGAAAAAATGCTACTACACTAGATGCTATACGCTCTCCTATTTCATCTACAGTAGCAAGTTCTAATGCAGATGCATACATTAAAGCATCTATGTTTTTATAAGCTTTAGCTAACTTTTTAGCAACAGTCTCACCAACAAAACGTATACCTAAAGCAAACAACACACGCTCAAAAGGTATTTCTACTGAAGCAGCTACACCTTTTACCAAATTTTCTGCAGATTTTTTTGCCATACGCTCTAAAGGCAACAACTGGTCTACAGTTAAAGCATACAGGTCTGCATAGTTTTGTATTAACCCCTCTTTAAACAATAGCTCAACAGTTTCGCTCCCTAAACCATCAATATCCATTGCTTTTCTAGATATAAAATGCTGAATTTTACCTGTTATTTGCGGCGGACAACCATACTCGTTTGGACAATAGTGTTTGGCATCTCCTTCGGTTCTAATTAACTCTGTATTACACTCAGGGCAATGGTCTATATATTTTGTAGGTTCAGAATTTTGTGGTCTCAAATCTAAATTTACACCAACAATTTTAGGTATTATTTCTCCTCCTTTTTCTACAAAAACAGCATCTCCTACCCTAACATCTAACTTTTCTATTTGATCTGCATTGTGTAAAGATGCTCTTTTAACCGTTGTACCTGCCAACAAAACAGGCGCTAAATTTGCAACTGGAGTAATTGCTCCTGTACGACCAACTTGGTAACTTATTTCATTTAAAACTGTAGAAACTTGCTCTGCTTTAAACTTATAAGCCATAGCCCAACGTGGCGATTTAGAGGTGTAACCTAACTCCTCCTGGTAACGCAGCGTATTAACTTTAACCACAACACCATCTGTTTCATATGGTAGCTCATGCCTATGCACATCCCAATACTCAACAAAAGCCATAACCTCGTCTACACTCTTACAAAGTTTAGCTACAGTTGGCACTTTAAATCCCCATGAACGTGTTTTTTCTAACGCTTCAAACTGTGTTTCTAAATTTAAATTAGCACCAACAACACTATACAGCAAACACTCTAACGGGCGTTGCGCCACTAAAGAACTATCTTGCAATTTTAAACTACCAGATGCAGTATTTCTGGGGTTCATATAAGGATCCTCGCCATTGGCTATCCTCTCTTCGTTCATTTTATAAAAACCCTCAAACGGCAACACAATTTCCCCTCTAATATCAAACTTAGCAGGGTAATCTCCTTTTAACTGTAACGGAACAGATTTAATTGTTTTTATGTTGGTGGTTACGTCATCTCCCTGAAAACCATCTCCACGAGTAACAGCACGCACTAATTTACCCTCCTCATAAGTTAAGCTTATTGAAGCTCCGTCATACTTTAACTCGCACGTAAATTCTATATTAGAATCTCCTAATATTTTCTCTACTCTTTTTTCCCAATCTAAAAGATCTTCTTTAGAGTACGAGTTATCTAAAGAATACATTCTGTGCTCATGCACAACTGTATTAAAGTTTTTAGTGATTTCACCACCCACACGTAGTGTAGGCGAATTAGCATCATAAAACTCTGGGTGCTTAGCCTCTAATGCTTGTAGCTCTTTTAACTTTATATCAAAATCATAATCTGATATTGTTGGAGTATCTAAAACATAGTAATTATGGTTGTGCTTACGCAACTCTTCACGTAACGCTTCAATTTGCTCTTTTACAGACATTTTTAACTTTTATTTTATTCAGCTTACTACTATTGTTAATTAGTATTTGCTTATGTTTTTTTAACGACTTATTTCCCCTTTTAACATTCTATCATTACCATACATATCTTTTTTTAATTTGATATTTATATAGTTTAGCCCTACTAAAAGCTCCTTAGTTTGTTCTCCTAAATACTGATTAATTTCAAAAAACAACTTACCATTTTCTCTTAAATGATTTACAGAAAAGTTTGTTATAGCCTTGTAAAATACTAACGGATTATTATCCGACACAAAAAGTGCTAAATTAGGCTCATGCTCTAACACATTTGCACTCATCTCTTTTTTCTCTAAATCTCTAACATAAGGAGGATTAGAAACAATAATATTAAATTTTTGCTTTAAACTAGGCTCTTCTAAAATGTTTTGCTCCAAAAAAGTTACAGTTACATTATTAGCCTCTGCATTACTTTTAGCTACCAAAATAGCTTCTTTAGAAATATCTAAAGCAAACACCTTAGCTTTTGGTAAGTTTTTAGCTAGTGTTATTGCTATACAACCACTACCAGTACCTATATCTAAAATGGTAATTTCTTGGCTAACATTTACTTCGTTTAAAATCCAACTTACCAGCTCCTCTGTTTCTGGTCTAGGGATTAAAACATTAGTATTTACATTAAAATCCAACCCCATAAAATGTGCCGCTCCTAAAATATACTGTATTGGTATATGCTTTTTAAGTTTATCTACCACCAAAAACAAAGTAGACTCTTCGTCTTTGGTAACTACATAATTAGGCTCTAACGCAAGCACAAAACGTTCTAGTTTTAAATAATGCTCAATTGCCATATAAAAAAAACTATCTACCTCTTCTACAGGATAAACAGCATCCAATTCTATATGATAAATTTTCTTTATCTCTTTTAACAACATATTTAAAACAAGTTTTTTAATTGCTTTTTTACTATTAATAATAAAAAAATTCTAACAACTTATATAACTATAAATTTAACAGCATAAAAACAGGGCAAGAATAATGACCTGTATCTCCCATACGCTCATTTATATACTCAAAACCAGTTTTTTTATACAGTTTTTGAGCATCTTTCATATATGGCATTGTTTCTAAATAACATTTATTAAAGCGATAATATTTAGCTTTAGCAATGCAAGCATTCATCATTTTACTTCCCAAACCTTTGCCTCTAGCCTCTTCTAAAAAATACATTTTTTGAAGTTCACAAACATTACCGTTATAGTTTTCTAATTGAGCAACTCCTGCGCAACCTAAAATTTTACCATTTACTTCTGCTACAAAATAAGTTGCTTTGGGCACATTGTAGTTTTCATACATACAATCTAATGCTTTATCTGCATAAGCAGTACCAACTTTTGGCACACCGAGATCTACCAAAACTTGCCTAATTACCTCTGCCACAGCCTCATTATCTTTCTGTAAAATAGGCCTTATTACCACATTCTCCATAAAACAAAAACTATATCTTAATATTATTCTATTTTTGCGAAGTGAAGATACATGAAAAATACATTTTACGCTGTATACAAATAGCCAAAAACGGTTTAGGATCTACTTTTCCAAACCCAATGGTTGGTGCATTAATAGTACACAATAACGCTATAATAGGAGAAGGTTTCACCTCTCCTTACGGTGGCTCCCACGCAGAGGTTAACGCTATAAATAGCATTAAAGACAAGTCTGTTTTAAAGGAGTCTACCATTTACGTTACTCTAGAACCTTGCTCCCATTACGGAAAAACTCCTCCTTGTGCAGATTTAATTATAAAACACAAAATACCTAATATAGTTATTGGTCTTAAGGATCCTCATGAAAAAGTAGCTGGCAATGGAATTAAAAAACTTAGAGCTGCTGGTTGCAATGTAACTATTGGTGTTTTAGAAGAAGAATGCCGAGAGCACCATAATAGATTTTTATGTTTTTACGAGAAAAAAAGACCATATATTATTCTAAAATGGGCAGAAACTAATGATGGTTTTATTGCGCCACTGCAAGAAAAAAGAAGCGCTACACCAGAACCTTTTTGGATAACTACAAAAGCAGCCAGACAACTTGTACACCAATGGAGAAGTGAAGAACAAGGTATTTTAGTTGGCACAAATACAATTATAGAAGACAACCCTAAACTGGATGTTAGAAATTGGCACGGAAAGTCTCCTACTAGAATTATTATAGATCAAAATTTAAAGATTGATGCAAGCAAAAACATATTAAATACGTCTGTAAAAACTATTGTAATAACAAAAGAGTCTAATAAAAATGAACAACTACAAGGTATTATTTATGAAAGTGTAAACTTTAAAAAACCTTTAGCTATGCAAATTTGCAATATTCTACATAAGCACAATATACTTAGCGTAATTATTGAAGGTGGCTCTAAAACACTACAGACCTTTATTAACGAAAACCTTTGGGATGAAGCACGTGTTTTTACTGGCACAACAAACTTTAATAAAGGTATTGCAGCACCAAAATTTACAGGAAAGCTAAAAAGCACAAACACTATTAAAACCGATACCTTAAAGACCTACTATAATGATTAAGAATATAATTTTTGATTTTGGCGATATTTTTATTAACCTAAACAAAACAGCTACCGCATTAGAATTAAGTAAATTTGGCTTTACCAAAATTACCCCTGAGTTAGACGTATTAATGAAGAATTATGAAAAGGGGTTAATTTCTTCTGATGATTTTATATATAAAACAAACAAAATTTTTCCTACTGCCACACCACAAGAACTTAAAAATGCTTGGAATAAAATTATTTTAGATTTCCCTGAAGAACGTTTACTATTTATAGAAACATTAGCTAAAGAGAAAAATTACCGTTTATTTTTGCTTAGCAATACAAATGAATTACATATAGAGCAGGTTATTAAAAATATGGGAACTGAAAGATATGATAGATTTAAAGCTTGTTTTGAGCAATTTTACTTGTCCCATTTAATTAATTTTAGAAAACCTAATGCTAATATTTACGAGTTTGTATTAAAAGAAAACAACTTAAATGCTAAAGAAACTTTTTTTATTGATGACACAGAAGAAAATACAATTGCTGCAGAAAAATTAGGAATTAAAAGCTGGAATTTGCAAGTTGGCAATGAAGACATCATCAACCTAAAGAGTAAATTATAGGAATGATAAATTTATTATTAAGTATTTTATTTTCTAGTTTAATTTTTATTGTATTTAAGCTTTTTCATACTTTTAAAGTACAAACATTATATGCTATAATTACAAATTACTTTGTAGCTTGTTTAGTTGGTTTATTTTTTTACAAAAATAATATTACACCTGCAAAAATACCTCTTGAGCCTTGGTTTGGTGGCGCTTTATTTTTAGGCATTCTATTTATACTCGTTTTTTACATTATGGCTAAAACATCTCAAGACCTTGGCGTTTCTGTTGCCTCTGTAGCTACTAAAATGTCATTAGTTATCCCTGTACTTGGTGGTATTTTTTTATATAACGAAACACTTACCAGTATTAAAACAATAGGTATATTACTAGCACTATCTGCAGTCTACCTTGCATCTACCAAAAACAACAGCACCTTTAATAAAAAAGCATTACTACTACCCTTTTTAGTGTTTTTAGGATCAGGAACCATAGATATTACTATTAAATATTTAGAAGAAGCTTATGTTGAAGAAGCCAAAATCCCTTTATTTTCTTCTTTTATATTTATAGCAGCAGGTATATTTGGAGTGTTATTTATTTTAATAAGAACAAAAGAACACCCTATAAAATTAAATTTCAAAAATATTCTTGGTGGTATTTGTCTTGGTATTCCTAACTTTTTCTCTATATATTACCTTATAAAGGCATTAAGAGAATCTAATTTTACAAGTGCATCTATTTTTACAATTAATAATGTTGCTATAGTTTTATTTACAACACTTATTGGTATATTCTTTTTTAAAGAAAAATTAAGTACTAAAAACTGGCTAGGTATAGGTTTAGCTGTTTGCAGTATACTATTAATGGCATTAAAGTATGAATAAAGAAAAAGATACTTATTTAACAATAGACAAACCAAGTCCAGAAATACTATACAAAGACCGCAAAAGTAAATTTTTTGGTTACGTATTTCCTATAACTACCGAAGACGATGTTAAACCAATTATTGAAAAATTAAAAAAACAACACCACACAGCAAACCACGTGTGTTATGCTTGGCAATTAGGAACAGATACCATACGGTACCGAGCTAATGATGACGGCGAACCTAACAACTCTGCCGGACTTCCTATATACGGACAAATACAAGCTTATGACCTTACAAATGTACTTGTTGCTGTTGCCAGAATATTTGGAGGTACAAAGTTAGGCGTTGGAGGATTAATAAGCGCATATAAAACTGCTGCACAAATAGCTTTAGATGAAGCGGAAATTAAAAAGAAAATAATAACAAAACTATACACCCTTACATTTGACTATAAAGATATGAATAGCGTAATGAGAGTTATTAAACAAAAAAAACTAGACATTGTTTCTCAAAAACTAGAAGCCAATTGCACCTATGTAATATCTGTTAGAAAAACAAAAGCCAATGAAATTTTTACTATTTTTAATACCATGCAGTATATAAAAATCAAAGATTAAAAATCGTAATAATCATCAATCTTTTTTAAAACATAATCCGGACATTTTATAGGTCTTTTAGTTTCTTTATTTAAAAAAGCCAAAACGGTATTTGCTGTAACTAATAATTCATCATTTTCATTATAAATTTCATAGTCAAATTCTATCTTAACAGAAGGCTTTTTTTTAAGTTTAGTAACCACCGTTATAGTGTCATCATAGAGCGCAGATTTCTTAAAATTTATTTGTAAAGAAATTACTGGCAGTATAACTCCAGTTTCTTCCATTTTTTTGTAGGAAACGTCTAAATCTTTAAGCCAGCTTAACCTCCCTAACTCCAAGTATTGCGCGTAATTCCCGTGATATACCACACCCATTTGATCTGTTTCTCCGTATCTTACAGTAAAAGAAATTTTATTTTTTCGCATATTATATCAACAAAAATTATATATTTAAAGGATGGGAAATTCTATGCTTACAACATGCAAAAAAAAAACTTCAAATTCAATAGTAATTGATTTTTTTTTTAGAAATTTTGTTCACATATTTGCCTCCCCTGATAAGGAAGTTAAGATCCCCGTATTTTCTTTCAGTGAGAACACAATACTAACCAAAAAAAAGATTATCTAATAATGAGTGTTACTGCAGAATCAGTATGGAATAATTGTTTATCTTTCATCAAGGATAACATACAACCCCAAGCATTCAAAACCTGGTTTGAACCTATAAAGCCAATTAAACTATCAGATAACTCTTTAAGTGTTCAGGTACCGAGTAAATTCTTTTACGAGTGGCTTGAAGAACACTATGTTAAACTACTAAAAGTTTCTCTTACAAAGGAATTAGGAGAAAATGCAAAGCTAGTTTACATCATTAGAATGGAAAACACTTACGGCAACAGAGAACCGTTTACCGAGAAAATACCAAGCTCTAACAGAACCACAGTTTCTCCTCAAGAATTAGATGTACCTATTAAATCTAAAAATCCTGAGTTAAGAAACCCTTTTGTAATTCCTGGTATTAGAAATATTAAAATAGAATCTCAACTAAACCCTAACTATAATTTTGATAACTTTTTAGAAGGTGACTCTAATAGGCTTGCAAGATCTGCTGGTATGGCAGTAGCTAACAAACCTGGAGGAACATCTTTTAACCCATTATTAATTTTTGGTGGTGTTGGTTTAGGCAAAACTCACCTTGCACACGCAATTGGTGTAGAGATAAAAGATAAATACCCAGAAAGGACTGTTTTATACATTTCTGCTGAAAAATTCACACAACAATATATAGAGTCTGTTAAAAAGAATACTAGAAATGATTTTATTCATTTTTACCAATTAATAGATATTTTAATTATTGATGATGTTCAGTTTTTATCTGGAAAATCTGGTACGCAAGATGTTTTCTTTCATATTTTTAACCATTTACACCAAAATGGAAAACAGGTTATCTTAACATCAGACAAGGCTCCTGTAGATATGCAAGACATAGAACAACGCCTACTATCTAGATTTAAATGGGGATTATCTGCTGAGTTACAAACACCAGATTACGAAACTAGAGTTTCTATTCTTAAAAACAAGCTCTACAGAGATGGTGTAGAAATGCCAGAAGAAATTATAGATTACGTTGCTAAAAACATAAAATCTAACATTAGAGAACTAGAAGGCGCTGTAATATCATTAATAGCACAATCTTCTTTCAATAAAAAAGAAATAACAATAGAACTTGCTCAACAAATTGTAGAGAAATTTGTAAAAAACACCAAAAGAGAAGTTTCTATAGATTACATACAAAAAGTAGTTTCTGATTATTTTGAAATGGATGTTTCTACATTACAATCTAAAACCAGAAAAAGACATATTGTACAAGCTAGACAATTGGCTATGTTTTTTGCTAAAAGATTTACAAAAGCATCATTAGCAAGTATTGGCTCACAAATAGGAAAAAGAGATCATGCAACCGTTTTACACGCTTGTAAAACAGTAGATAATTTAGCTGAAACCGATAAGCAGTTTCGCAAATATATAGAAGATCTTACTAAAAAATTCTCTTAAACTTTAGGGTGATGACAAAAATACTAATGGTTTGCCTAGGAAATATTTGTAGGTCGCCATTGGCCGAGGGCATACTTAAAAACAAAGTAGACCCAACCATAATTTCTGTAGATTCTGCAGGCACTGCTGGCTATCACATAGGAAGTGCTCCTGACCCAAGGTCTGTTGCTGTTGCAAAAAAATACGGTATAGACATAAGTAAGCAAGTATGTAGAAAATTTACTGTAAAAGATTTTGACGAGTTTACCACAATTTATGTTATGGACAATAGCAACTACAATAATGTTATTGCACTAGCCAAGACTCCAGAACACAAGAAAAAAGTAAAACTCTTGTTACATTTTGCAGATACAAAAATTACTGAAGTTCCAGACCCATATTACAGAGGTGACCAAGGTTTTGAAAATGTTTACAACTTAATAGACCAAGCCTGTACAAATATTGCCAAAACACTAAAAAACCAATAACCTATGGAAAACACTACCAAAACAGGAAAAATATATTTAATCCCTACCACTTTAGGTGACAATGAACCTTTGGAAGTGTTGCCAATCTCTATAAAACGAACTATAGAGCAAATAGATTACTACATTGTAGAAAATGAAAAAACTGCAAGGCGCTTTATAAAAAAAATAAGCTCTGGTAAATCTCAGCCAAGTTTACACATAGAACTGATTAACAAGTTTACAGATCCACAAATAATACCAAGTTTTTTAGACCCTTGTTTTGAAGGAAAAAGCATAGGAATTATATCTGAAGCTGGTTGCCCTGGAATAGCAGATCCTGGCGCCGAGGTAGTAAAAATTGCTCATCAAAAAAACTTACAAGTAGTTCCTTTAGTTGGCCCATCTTCAATATTTTTGGCATTAATGGCTAGCGGTTTAAACGGACAAAGCTTTGCATTTAATGGCTACTTGCCTATTGATAGTAGCGAGAGAAAAGCTGTTATAAAAAAAATGGAGCGTATTTCTAAAGACAATAATCAATCGCAAATATTTATAGAGACGCCATACAGAAATGACAAGTTGTTAGCTGAATTTTTAAAAACCTTAGCAAACCACACATTACTTTGTATTGCTACAGATATTACATTACCAACAGAACAAATAGCAACCAACACCATAGCAGAATGGAAAAAAATAAATGTAGATTTAAACAAAAGACCAACTATATTTATTTTTCAAGCATAAAAAAAGCCTCGCAATTACGCTGAGGCTTTTTCCATTTTCATAGTGTAGTATTTTTAAATTCTTGGGTTTCTTACAGCCTTTACTGCAGATACATCATAACCTGCAAAAATTTTCATGTAATAAACAATACTAGATCCATATGCATCTTGCACTGTGTGCGTACCTCTAGAACGTAAAAACTTTTTTACATTTCCTGGTCCTGCTAAATGTGCTGCTGCCAAGATTCCAGATTCTGTTATTTCCAATCCGGCTATTTTACGACCTGCAAATCGTTTAATATCTCTACGCAAAATCCATTTATTTCTACTTAAATTGGTATAAAATACCTTTTCTTGTAAAATAGGATTGCTTAAAAAGGCAGTTACATTTGTAACTCCTAATAACTGCAGTGTTTCTGCTCCAAACTGATACTTTCCTACGTACCCTAATGTGTTTGTCACAAAATAATCTCCCTGAGACTCCTTAAATGCAAGAGCTTCTTTAAATGCGTTGTATGAATCTCCTAAAAAAGGCGGATTTACACTCAACATTTCATCATCATTTTCAATAGCTGTTTTGTATTTGGGATACAAAACCTCTGTAGGTTTACTTATTTTAAGTGTTTTTGGCAATGCTACTGTACCTATTTTGGGTGCAATAATATTGTAACTAAAACTCGTTAAAATAAAAATCATGATTAGGGGGATTAACTTACTAATCCACTTTCTCATATAGTTTCATTTCTTAAGACTTACGGTCTAATATTAAATTAATATTAAGTCAGCTTAAATTTCTCGGGTGCAAATTTACTCCTCATATTGTTCTTAAAATGTTAAAAAAGCATAAAAGATGAGATTTTTAGGATATTCGGCACCAATTAACGGATTAAGTGTTTATCTGTTAATGTTTTGCTTGTTTATCCATCGGATATATTGCTCTTTATTTCGGTTATGTTGCGATAATGTTTTCGCAAACTTGTGATAACCAAAGTTTTCTACGTTAGCAACAAAGTAATAGTAATCATGTTTTTCCGAATTTAAAACAGCATTTACAGCAGAAATATCTGGCATTGCAATTGGCCCTGGAGGCAAACCAGCATACATATATGTGTTGTATGGAGAATCTAACTTTAAGTCTTTATAAAGTACTCTTTTGATTATTTGCTTAAAATTATTTTGATGTAATTTTAACGCATATATAACAGTTGGGTCTGCTTGTAATAGCATCCCTTTACGTAATCTATTTAAATAAACACCAGCAACTCTTGGTCTTTCATCTACTTTAGCGGTTTCTTTATGCACTATAGATGCTAGTGCAACAACTTCATTTTCTGTTAACCCTAAAGATTTTGCCTTAGCTTTTCTGTCTTCATTCCAAAAGCGCTTATATTCTGTAAGCATTTTTGATCTAAATGTTTCTGCAGAGCTATTCCAATAAAACTCATAACTATTAGGAATATACATTGCTAATTTATTAGCATGAGTAAAATTATTCTCTTTTAAAAACTGAGGTTCATTAAAGGCCTGTATTAAAGACAAGCTATCTGCCTCTATTTGCGTAGCTACTCTTCCTGCTAAATCTTCTAAGGTTTCTTGATTATTAAAAGAAACCTTAACTGGTATATTACGACCACGAAGCGAATTAATAATTTCATTATTATTCATCCCCTTTTTAATCTCAAACTTACCTGCTTTTACATTAGATATGTAGCCTTTACGTTTAGCTGCAGCTTCAAAATCTTCTACATCTTTAAGTAATGGTGCAACTTGCTGCTTAACATCGTTAAATTTATCTGTAGATTTTACAAAAACGTAAGCTGCATCATTATTAAAATTTGTGTTATTTACAAAAAAAACACCGTACACCATATAAGCAAAAACACTACAACCTACTAAACCTATTAGTAAAACTGCTACTAAAATTCTTTTTATATACATTAATTATTTATCTTTTGATATAATATTTCATCTTTAAACTTACCGTTGGTAAAAATCCAATCTTTTTTTACACCAACAGCATTAAAACCCATTTTTTTAAATAAATGTTTACTTGGCTCATTATCTACCAGGACATTTGCATAAATTTGGTGCAACTGCAATGTTTTAAAAACATAATTACAAGCTAACTCTAAGGCTTCTGCTCCAACTCCTTTATTTCTTTTCTTTTTTTCTGATACTATAATACCCAAACCCACCTTTTTATTAGCAGGATCAAAATCAAACAAATCCACCAAACCTAAAACAGTATCATCAAAATCACATATACAAAGACGCAATTGTTTTGCTTCATAAATATCTTTATAAGCATTTTGCAAATACAATTCTAAAATATGCTTAGCATAAGGAGCAGTTGTACCGCTAATTTCCCAAATACTTGTGTCATTTTCTAATTGATACAGAAAATCAAGATCATTAGGCTCTATTGCACGCAAATATATACGCTCTCCTTTTAAGCTTAACATATTATTTCCCCTTTAAAAACTTGTTTAGCTTCACCCGTTAGGTATACATTTTTATAACTCCCATCTTTAGCAGTAAAACTAATTTCTAAATCACCACCCATTACTTTAATAGGTATTGTTGTTAAATTTGTATTACCAGATTTATGCATAGCTAACGCCACTGCTGTTACACCTGTTCCGCAAGATAAAGTCTCATCCTCTACACCCCTTTCATAAGTACGCACGGTGTAACCCTTAGCATTTTTAGTTACAAAATTTACATTACTACCAGCTTCACCATATAGGCCGTATCTAATTTTTTTGCCTTCTGTAAAAACATCAAAACCATTTACGTTATCTACCAATTGTACATGGTGCGGAGAACCTGTATCTAAAAAAGAGTAATTTTCTTTTTCTTTTACTTCAGCAACATCAATCATTTGCAGACTTACAATATCACCTTTAATAGTAGCATTGTGCAACCCATCTACAGCATTAAATGTGGTTTTTTCTTTTATCACGCCTAAAAAATTAGCAAAGGCAACAAGACACCTTCCTCCATTACCGCACATAGTACTTTCATTACCATCTGCATTATAATACACCATTTTAAAGTCTAAATCCTCATCATTCTCTAGTAAAATTAAACCGTCTGCTCCCACTCCAAATTTACGGTCACATAACGTATTAATTAACTTGGTATCTTGCTTTGGAAAACTTAAAGATCTGTTATCTATCATAACAAAATCGTTCCCTGTTCCTTGATATTTATAAAATGTAATTTGCATAGTCACAAATATATAATTTGTTAAGGTTTTTTTAGCAGTTAAAAAGACGTTAAATTAGACTTTTTGAAATATAAAATTGATAATTTTACAGTTGAAAATGTTAATATATTGAATGATTATGAAAAAAATAACAAGTTTACTAGCCGTTTCTGTGCTTGCAGGCACAATAACTTTAGGAGCATATAAATTATTTTTGGAGGAGAAAAATTATCACATTATAACAGAAGACTCTAATGCATCTACTTTTACAACAAGTAACACACCTGTTTCTTTTAGAGGTGCTGGTATTAATGAAGTAGATTTTACCTCTGCAGCAGAAAATACGGTTAATGCAGTTGTACACGTTAAAAATGTATCTATAGACCAAGAACAAAATCGTGTACTACAGTTTTTTTACGGACAAAGTGTTTCTGCAAAACCACAAGTTGGTACCGGATCTGGTGTTATAATATCTGAAGATGGGTATATAGTTACAAACAACCATGTTATAGACAACGCTACACAACTACAAGTTACACTAAACAACAACAAAACATATGTTGCTGAGTTGGTTGGTACAGACCCTAATACAGATATTGCTCTTTTAAAAATTGATGCAAAAAAGAAATTGCCATATTTAGCATTTGGAGATAGTAACAGTGTTAAAGTTGGCGAATGGGTTTTAGCAGTTGGTAACCCATTTAACCTAACATCTACAGTAACAGCAGGTATTATAAGTGCTAAGGCTCGTAATTTAGATATGAGCAATAAATCACAATCTTTTATACAGACTGATGCTGCTGTAAACCCAGGAAACAGTGGTGGTGCTTTGGTAAATACTAACGGAGACTTAATTGGCGTTAACACAGCTATTACCTCTAGAACAGGATCTTATGTTGGGTATTCTTTTGCAGTACCTAGTAATATTGCTAAAAAAGTTGTTGATGACATTATTGAATACGGAAATGTTTTAGACGGAATTTTAGGCATTTCTACACCAAAAGTAAACTCTAGATATGCCGTAGAAAATGGTTTAAATGAAATTGATGGTGTGTACATTGAAGACGTAACTGAAGATTCTGGTGCTTTTGAAGCCGGTTTACAAAGCGGAGACATTATTAAAAAAACTGACGAAGTAGAAATACACAAATTAGCAGATTTAAATGGTTACCTATCTTCTAAAAGACCAGGAGATACTATACAAATAGCTATTAATAGAGACGATGAAGAAATTATAAAACCTGTAATTTTAAAAGAAAGACAAACCATAATTATAGAAGGTCTTGGTTTAGAAGTTAAAAATCTTAATGATAAAGACCGCAAAAAATTTAAAACCAAAAACGGAGTTAAAATTATAGGAGTTCCTGAGTTGTACAGAATGTATAATTTAGAAGGCAAAGTATTAATTGCTGTAGGAAAAAAAGAAATTAAAAATGTATATGATGCTAAAAACCTTTTTAGCTCTATTGGCAGATACGGCTACACAAGCATAACTATGGTTAATGAAAAAGGAGAAAGAGAACGTCTTATCTTTCAATAGCCAATAAACACAATCCTTTTTAACGGTTAAAAATGCAGACTTAACGAAGTCTGCATTTTTTTTTACAAAAACACTTTACGAAAACGTTTGAAATATAGTACTTTTGCCCAAAATTAAATTTATTTTAAATCATATTTAATGAGTGCCAGTAAATCGTACGAGAAAGAATTAGCTTTTCAAGCAGACCGTAGAAAAGCAACTACAGAGTTCATAAAAATTGTGAGCAACCTGTGGTATGACAAGTCTATTGAGGTAGTTCTTTTCAAAAATCAGATTATTGATAAAAATGTTAGCGACATTATTAACCTACACGAGTATGCAGGTGAATTTGTACAAAAACCAATTTCAATTTTTGATTCTGTTGAAATCTTAAGAGCAATTAACGACATTAAATTACCACCTGCAAAATTAGATATAGGTAAATTAACTTATGAATACCACGCAGATGATAATAATTACAGCAATGTAAAAGCATTTGTTTTAGACAAACTAAAAGATGCTAATGGCGCAAAAACAATAAAACCTAAAGATGTTGTTCTTTATGGTTTTGGTAGAATTGGTAGGTTAGTTGCCAGAGAGCTTATGGCTAAAACTGGTAAAGGAAACCAATTAAGACTTAGAGCTATTGTTACCAGAGGTAAAATTAACCAAGAGGTTTTAGAAAAAAGAGCTAGCCTTTTACGTACCGATTCTGTTCACGGACATTTTACAGGTACTATTGATGTAGATGTAGAAAACAGTGCTTTAATTATTAATGGCACTACAGTACATATTATTTCTGCCCAAAAACCAGAAGATATAGATTATACTAAATACGGTATAATTAGCGCTTTAATTATAGACAATACGGGTGCTTTTAGAGATAAAGAAGCTTTAAGCAGACATTTGCAATCTAAAGGTGCATCTAGAGTATTATTAACGGCACCAGGTAAAGGTATCCCTAACATTGTGCACGGTGTAAACCATTTAGAGCACAACCCAGATACTACTAAAATATTTTCTGCTGCATCTTGCACAACAAATGCAATTACTCCTATTTTAAAAATTATTGAAGATTCTTTAGGCGTTAAAAAAGGGCATTTAGAAACTATACACGCTTATACTAACGACCAGAATTTAGTAGATAATATGCACAGCAAATACCGTCGTGGTAGAGCAGCAGCACTAAATATGGTAATTACAGAAACTGGCGCTGGTAAAGCCGTATGTTTAGCACTACCTAGTTTAGAAGGCAAATTAAGTTCTAATGCAATTAGAGTACCTGTACCAAACGGTTCTTTAGCTATATTAAACTTAGATGTTAATAATAAAACATCTAAAGAAGGTATCAATACTATTCTTAAAAAATACGCTTTAGAAGGTGACCTTGTAGAGCAAATTAAATACTCTTTAAATAATGAGTTAGTATCATCTGATATAGTTGGCACCTCTGCCCCATCAATTTATGATAGCCCCGCTACCATAGTTTCTAAAGATGGTAAAAACATTATTTTATACATCTGGTATGATAATGAATATGGATACTCTCATCAAGTAATAAGATTAGCTAAGTACATCTCTAAAGTAAGGAGATTTACCTACTATTAATCGATTATGTGTTGGAAAACTTCGTTGTAACTCATAAATTGGAGCATTTTATAGACATTTTTCTATTTTATTTTCCAAGTTTCAGCGGAGTTTTTTTCTTATCTAAAAATATTAAATTACTTTAGCCGTCTCATAAAATTTTTAAACACTACATTATATGAAAGGGTTAAAGCTATTACCAATATTTATTGCTTTACTAGTATGGAACGTACAGTTTGCTCAAGATGATAACGAATCAGAAGATGAAGAGAATAAATTATCATTAGATGGCGGAACAATTGATAACCAATTTGAATATGTATTTAAAAAAGGTGGTAATTGGGGAGCTGCAGGAGTAAAATATGAAATAATTAAAATTACTCATTTAACTAAGCTTAGAGAAAATGTACTTGATTCTTTAACTATTTATGGAAAAACAAAAGCATCATTAAAAAGTACTATTAATGAGCAAGAAGGAACAATTGAAAACTTAAACCAAAAACTAGACGCCACTACTAAAAACCTTACTGCAATTACACAGGAAAAAGATAGTATGTTTTTTTTAGGGATGCAGGTATCTAAAGTAACATACAACCTTATATTGTGGTCTATTATTGGTGGTTTACTTACGTTGTTATTATTATTTATCTACAAGTTTAGAAAAAGTAATGTATTAACGCAAGAAGCTAAAACAAACTTAGCAGAGTTAGAAACTGAGTTTGAAGACCACAGAAGAAGAGCTTTAGAACGAGAACAGAAAATAAGCAGACAGCTTATGGATGAGCTAAACAAACACAAGAAATAAAAACACAAAGCTCCTTTTTTAAGGAGCTTTTTTATTTTTCACAACTATGGTAACAATAAAAAAAGCAACAGAAGAAGATAGTAGCATAGTTGCTCCTTTACTTAACAACTACAGAATTTTTTACAAGCAAGAGCCTAACTTAAAAGCCGCTGAAAATTTTTTGATAGAAAGATTAAGTAAAAATCAATCTCACATATTTATTGCTTTTAAAAATAACATAGCAGTTGGTTTTACACAATTGTACACCTCCTACTCTTCCGTAGCATTACAACCACTATTCATTTTAAATGACCTATACGTAGATACCCAATACAGAGGTAACAACATAGGAACTGAATTACTAAAAAAAGCTCAACAATTTTGCAAAGATAATAAACACAAAGGGCTAGCTTTAGAAACCGCAACCAACAACCCAGCTCAAAAATTATACGAAAAACTAAACTGGGAAAAAGATACAGCGTCTTTTCATTATTTTTGGACTGCTAAATAGCAAAATCTAAATTGTATATTTGCCACCAATATTTTAGTATGAGAATAGATATTATTACGGTTTTACCAGAATTATTAAAGAGTCCTTTTGAAGCTTCAATTCTAAAAAGATCTATAGAAAAAGGGCTAGTAGAGGTTCATTTTCACAACTTAAGAGACTATACAGATAAAAGTTACAACCAAATAGATGATTATCAATTTGGTGGTGGCGCAGGTATGGTTATGATGATAGAACCTATAGACAAATGCATTAGCAAACTAAAGGGAGAACGTACTTATGATGATGTTATATATATGACACCAGATGGTAGTACTTTAAACCAAAAAATGGCTAATACCTTATCATTATCAAAAAATATAATTATTCTTTGCGGACATTATAAAGGCGTAGACCAAAGAGTAAGAGATACCTTAATTACAAAAGAAATATCTATTGGAGATTATGTTTTATCTGGAGGAGAACTTGGTGCTGCTGTTTTATGTGACACTATTATAAGGTTAATTCCGGGTGTTTTAAATAACGAAACATCTGCTTTAACAGACACCTTTCAGGATAATTTGTTAGCTCCGCCTGTATACACTAGACCTGCAGAATACAAAGGATTAAAAGTTCCTGAAATATTACTGAATGGCAACTTTCCTAAAATTGAAAAATGGAGAGAAGACCAAGCCTACGAAAGAACCAAACAACTAAGACCAGATTTACTAGATAATGATTGATAATTTTGAAATATTATACGGAATAACCTCTATAATTTACGCCTTAATAGCTATTGCCACAACAATTGGCGCCATAATTTACACTACCAAAAAAAAAGGCATAGCAGGTGTTTTTATGATAATTGGCAGCGTTGTTAGTTTTTTATGCTCAATAGCATACCCATTAATAGCTGCATTAACAAGCTCTCTTAATTTAGAACCAGAACAACTAATGTTAGCTAACTACAGTGTTAATATTTTAAGTTGTTTCTTCTCTATTATTTTTGTGACAGGCTTTATTTTAGCCGTTAGTAAATTAAAAAAAGATTCATAATAACCATTTTACAGCAAAAAATACAGTTCAAAACTTGCTATATGTAATTAATAATGTATTTTTGCACTCGATTTAAAATTAACCTCTGGCGAAAAACGTGAACTGTTGATTTTAATAAACTTATATAAAAAAGAAACAAGATGGAAGCATTAATTAAATTTGTTGAAGACGAATTTGTTCCAAAAAAAGATTTTCCAAAATTCTCTGCTGGTGATACAATTACTGTATACTACGAAATTAAGGAAGGTGAAAAAACTCGTACTCAGTTCTTTAGAGGTGTAGTTATCCAAAGAAGAGGTAGCGGTGCTACAGAAACTTTTACAATCCGTAAAATGTCTGGTACTGTTGGTGTTGAGCGTATTTTCCCTGTTAATTTACCTGCATTACAAAAAATTGAAATCAATAAGAAAGGTAAAGTACGTAGAGCTCGTATCTTCTACTTTAGAGGTCTTACTGGTAAAAAAGCAAGAATTAAAGAAGTTCGTAAATAATACCACTTCTTATACAATACTAAAAAGTCTACCTAACGGTAGACTTTTTTTTGTTAAAGCATATACGTTATTTTTATTTAGTAAGCAAAATAACCATAATATGTTAAAGTTATTGCTTAATTAATTTATATTTATTAAATTTAAGTGTTATTTACTATTAATATCATTATTAGGTAAGTGTATAGTACATAACTATAAAGTTGCGTTCTTTATATTGTTGCAAGATCTCTTTATAAAGTTAATTAAGTGCACATCTTAAATTAACCTTACATTGAAGACCTATAATGGGTTGATAAAACTTGATTATAGATTTTTAATTTATTAAATTATATGTTTAATTAAACTTAAAAATAGCAACAAGAAGAAACATAATAGATTGACTTAATTAAAATTAAGTATTGTTATGTTTTAAACGTAGAAACAAAAGTTAACTGCAATCAATGGTTGCCGTTTTATAGAAGGTATAAAACAAACAAAAGTTAAGAATTGTTTCTAAAAGCCATATCAATGTATACAATACAATGATATGGCTTTTGTTTTTCATTGATTTATTGCATAATAATCACAATTTTTAATAGTTTTTTAAAAATATCTCATTCTATAAGATAACTGAAAATTGTATATTTGTTTCGCTTAAAATAAATCAATATAATATGCCAAAAATAATATATACAAAAACTGATGAAGCTCCTGCTTTAGCAACTCAATCTTTCTTACCAATTGTACAAGCTTTTACTAAAACTACAGGTATAGAAATGGAAACAAAAGACATCTCTTTAGCAGCTCGTATATTAGCTGTTTTTCCAGATTACCTATCAAAAGAGCAACAGTTTGAAGATGCTTTAGCACAATTAGGAGAATTGGCAAAAAGTCCTGAGGCTAACATTATTAAACTTCCTAATATTAGTGCTTCTATACCACAACTTAAAGAAGCCATTGCAGAACTACAAGAAAAAGGGTACGCTATACCTAGCTACCCAGACGATCCTAAAGATGCAAAAGAGCAAGAAATTAAAAGACGTTATGATAAAATTAAAGGTAGTGCAGTAAACCCTGTATTACGCGAGGGTAACTCTGACCGTAGAGCTCCAAAAGCTGTTAAAAACTATGCAAAAGCAAATCCACACTCTATGGGTGCTTGGAGCCCAGATTCTAAATCTCAAGTAGCTACTATGTCTTCTGGAGATTTTAAAGCTAACGAAAAGTCTATCACCTTAGACAAAGCAACAGATGTTAGTGTTGTTTTAGTAAAAGAAGATGGCTCCAAAGAGGTTTTAAAAGATAAAATTTCATTACTAGATGGCGAAATTATAGATGCTACTGTAATGAGCAACAAAGCTCTTTTAGCGTTTTTACAAAAGCAAATGAAAGAAGCTAAAGATGCTGGCATATTGTTTTCTTTACATATGAAAGCAACTATGATGAAGGTTTCCGACCCAATTATTTTTGGTCACGCTGTAGAAGTTTTCTTTGCTGATGTATTTAAAAAGTACGGTAAAGTTTTTGAAGAAAACGGAATAAGCGCAAACAACGGTTTAGAAAGCTTATTAAATAAATTAGATAAAATATCTAATGGCGCAGAAATTAAAGCTGAAATAGAAAAGACTATAGAGAATGGTCCAGATTTAGCAATGGTTAATTCTGACAAAGGAATAACAAATTTACACGTGCCTAGTGACGTTATTATTGATGCTTCTATGCCAGCAATGATACGTAACTCCGGACAAATGTGGAATGCAGAAGGTAAAGCACAAGATACTTTGGCTGTTATACCAGATAGTAGTTATGCAGAAATTTACTCTGCAACTATAGATTTCTGTAAAAAACACGGTGCTTTTGACCCTACAACAATGGGTACAGTACCTAACGTTGGTTTAATGGCTCAAAAAGCTGAAGAATACGGATCTCACGACAAAACTTTTGAAATTGCAAACAACGGAAAAGTACAAGTTATAGATGCTACCGGTACTGTACTTATAGAGCACAACGTAGAAGCTGGTGATATCTGGAGAATGTGCCAAGTAAAAGATGCTCCTATACAAGACTGGGTTAAGTTAGCCGTTTCTAGAGCAAGAGCTACTAACACACCTGCTGTTTTTTGGTTAAATGAAGAAAGAGCTCATGATGCAGAGTTAATTAAAAAAGTTAACACATATTTACCTAACCATGATACGTCTGGTTTAGAAATTTTAATTCTATCGCCTTTGAAAGCTACAGAATACACACTTGCTAGAATTAAAGATGGCAAAGACACTATTTCTGTTTCTGGTAATGTACTTAGAGATTACTTAACAGATTTGTTCCCAATTTTAGAAGTTGGTACAAGCGCAAAAATGCTATCTATTGTTCCTTTAATGAATGGTGGTGGTTTGTTTGAAACTGGTGCAGGTGGATCTGCTCCTAAACACGTTGAACAATTTACTGAAGAAGGACACTTACGTTGGGATTCTTTAGGTGAATTTTTAGCCTTAGAAGTCTCTTTAGAGCACGAGGCAGAAAAATCTGGAAATACTGATACACTTGTTTTAGCTGAAGCTTTAGGTGATGCTACAGAGAAATTTTTATTAAACGATAAATCTCCGTCTAGAAAAGTAAACGAAATAGACAACAGAGGTTCTCACTTTTACCTAACATTATATTGGGCAGAAGCATTAGCTAACCAAACCAAGAGTCCTGCTTTACAAGCTAAATTTAAAGATGTTTATGCTTCATTAAAAGATAATGAAAGCAAAATAAACGAAGAGTTAATTAACGCTCAAGGTTCTAGTGTAAACATAGAGGGCTACTACTTACCTAACCAAGAGGTTTTAGCTAAAGCTATGAGACCTAGCAACACTTTAAATACTATTATTAGTAGTATTTAATGCTTAAACATTTATACTTAAAGCCTTTTCATTATTTTTTGAAAAGGCTTTTTTATTTTAAATAAATGTTAACTATTATAATCTAGCTTTAAAAGTGGTTATTTTTACAAAAACCCATACCAACTATGCACAGACCAATTGTCTGCCTTTTTATCCTTTTGTTCTTTTTTACAACAAGTAAGGCGCAGGAAAAATATACATTATTTGGCACCATCACAGAAGCGTCTAGTAACGAAACACTAATAGGTGTTTCTATAGCAGTACCAGAACTACAAACAGGAGTAATTACCAATGAATACGGGTTTTACTCATTAACACTGCCTAAAGGAAATTACAAAATAATTGTAAGTTATATTGGTTTTAATGACATTAAAAAAGAAATAAATTTAAATAAAGACACCACACTAAACCTTCAGCTTAATGAAGCTATTGAGGAGTTAAATGAGGTTATACTTACTGAAGACATTGAAAAAGTAAACATCAGAAAACCACAAATGAGTGTAAACTCTTTGTCATCTAGCAGTATAAAAAAAATACCAGCAATATTAGGCGAGGCTGATGTTCTAAAGTCAATTTTACTACTTCCTGGAGTTACTAGTGGTGGTGAAGGTGCATCCGGATTTAATGTGCGTGGTGGCTCTGTAGATCAAAATTTAATTTTACTAGATGAAGCTACCATTTACAACTCTTCACATTTATTTGGTTTCTTTTCAGTTTTTAATCCTGATGCCATAAAAGATTTAAAACTATACAAAGGTGGCATACCTGCAAAATACGGAGGTAGAATTTCATCTGTACTAGATATTTACCAAAAAGAAGGAAACAGTAAAGAATTTAAAGCTAATGGTGGTATTGGCATTGTTTCTAGTAGATTATTGCTTGAAGGGCCTTTAAAAAAAGACAAAGGCGCTTTTTTAATTGGTGGTCGTAGCTCTTATGCTCATCTGTTTTTACCCTTATTAGATAATGACAATAAGGCATATTTTTATGATTTAAATACTAAACTTAATTACAAAATAAATAAAAACAATAACCTATACTTATCTGGCTATTTTGGTAGAGATGTTTTTAGCATTGCCAATAGTTTTGAAAACACATATGGTAACTCCGTTATTAATTTAAGGTGGAATCACTTATTTTCTGATAAACTGTTTAGCAATTTATCATTAATTTACTCTGACTATTTTTACGGATTAGAATTAGATTTTGTTGGTTTTAAATGGAACTCTGGAATACAAAACTTTAATCTTAAGTACGATTTTAAAAATTACATCTCCAACAACCTTAAATTAAATTACGGACTAAACAACACATATTACAGATTTAATCCTGGAGAAATAAAGCCAAACCGAAGCGATTCTGGTATTTTACCAAACAAATTAACTGACAAATACGCTAACGAATTTGCTGCCTATATAGATGCCGAACACAAAGTTAGCAGCAACCTTACATTACAGTACGGAGTACGCTGGAGCCATTTCACCAGGCTAGGACAAGATGAGCTTTTTATATATGAAAACAACCAAGCAGTTAATTTTAATACCGATTTTCAGATATACGAAAGTGCAGAACCTATAGGAATAGAACGCTTTAAAAGATCTGCACAAATAACCACATTTAACAACTTAGAGCCAAGAGTAGCATTGTCTTACGCACTAAACAATAACAACTCTATAAAAGCTAGTTACAACCATATGGCTCAGTACCTGCATTTATTATCTAACACTAGCTCCCCTACTCCTTTAGATGTTTGGTCTCCCAGCGGAAAATATATTAAACCACAAATATTAGATCAATATGCAATAGGCTATTTTAAAAACTTTAATAATGACAGTTACTCCTTAGAGACAGAAGCTTATTACAAAGATGTTAAAAACAGAATAGACTATATAGATGGTGCTAACCTAATTGCTAATGATGCAATAGAACAGGTAATTTTAAATGGTAAAATGAGATCTTACGGTTTAGAACTTATGCTTAAGAAAAACAACGGAAAATTAAATGGTTGGCTATCTTACACTTTATCTAAGTCCGAACAACAAACTCCTCCAAGAAGCACTAACGAAACAGGAATTAACAATGGTAAATGGTACACCACGTCTTTTGATAAGACTCACGATTTATCTATTAATGCTAGCTATAACTTAAATGACAAATGGAGCTTTAATAGTAATTTAATATACCAATCTGGGCAACCAACAAACTACCCAATTGGTCAATTTGAGTACAAAGACCTAAGCATTCCTATTTATGGAGACCGTAACAACCAACGCTTACCAAGCTACAATAGGTTAGATATATCTGCCACATTAACTCCTAAAAAAAATAAAAACAGAAAATTGCAAGCTCAATGGGTTTTTGGCATATACAACGTTTACAATCGTAAAAATGCAGCTTCTATTAATTTTTCTAGAAATGAAGATACCGGAAACAATGAAGCACTACGTACCTCTATTTTTGGTATAGTACCATCTGTAACTTATAATTTTAAATTTTAATAATAATGAAAAAGTTAGTATACATTATACCACTACTATTATTTTTTGGGTGCGAAGATGTTGTAGATATAGACGTTCCTAGTACCGAACCAAAATTAGTTATAGATGCTAGTTTTAATGTATATACAACAGAGTCTCCTGTAAGAACAGATGGTTTTGTAAAATTATCTTTAACAACAAACTATTTTGATACTGAAGATAACCCAGTAACCACAGCAGATGTTTTTATTGTAGATTTAAGCTCCGGAACGGTTTATCCATTCTCATCTAATGGAAATGCTGGCTACTACCAAGCTTCATCAAATAATTTTACACCAGAGTTTAATAAAACATACCAATTAAATGTAGTGTATAACAACAATACATACATTGCAGAAACTACTTTAATACCTAGTGTAGCAATTGATAATGTAGAACAAGGAGATGCTACACTTTTTGATGAAGATGATACAGAACTAATTGTTTCCTTTACAGATAATGCCAATAGAGATGATTTTTATCTGTTTGATTTAGATTTTGGTGAATTTTTAACCACATCAGATGAGTTTTTTCAAGGAGAAACATTTAAGTTCTCTTATTTTTATGACGATTTATCTTCTGGCAAGGAAGTTGTTATAAAGTTAAATGGTGTAGATGAACAATTTTATAATTATATGGATTTAATTTTAGCACAAAGTGGAGAAAGCTCTGGAGGACCTTTTCAAACAACACCTGCTACTATTAGAGGCAACATAATTAACACCACAAATGAAGATGACTATGCTTTAGGATATTTTAATTTATCTGAAACATACGAGTACAAAATTACTATAAATTAAAAAATACTTTAAAATATGCCCACAACACAGTCTGACTCTTTTTACAAAAGCATTAAGTTTTTTGGACTAACAGTATTACTTATGTTTTCTGGCCCTGGAGCTATATACGAGGCCTTTAAAAACGAAAATCATCCTTTATATTTACCTGTACTTATACTTGGTTTTATTTTGTCTTTAGCTGCTTTAGGGCTTTTCTATTACAGTTTACGCTTAATGATGACAGCAATTTTTGGAAAGAGAAAAAAGTAACTTACTTGTTACATTTAGATATTAAAAAAAGCCTCCAATTGGAGGCTTTTTTTTAATATCTAAAACTATAAATTACTATTTAGCTACGTTAACTGCTCTTGTTTCACGTATTACAGTAACTTTAACTTGACCTGGATACGTCATATCAGTTTGTATTTTTTGAGAAATTTCAAATGACAATTCTGCCGCCTTGTCATCATTTACTTTTTCGCTCTCTACAATAACACGCAACTCTCTACCAGCTTGTATTGCATATGCTTTTTGTACTCCTACAAATCCAAAAGCAACTTCTTCTAAATCTTTTAATCGTTGTATATAAGAATCTAAAACTTGTCTTCTTGCCCCTGGTCTTGCACCACTAATAGCATCACAAACTTGTACAATTGGCGCTATTAGAGTTTTCATTTCAATTTCATCATGGTGGGCACCAATAGCATTACAAACATCTGCCTTTTCTCCGTACTTTTCTGCCCATTGCATACCTAAAATAGCGTGTGGTGTTTCTACCTCTACTTCTGTGTTTGGCACTTTACCAATATCATGTAGTAGACCTGCCCTTTTAGCTGTTTTTGGGTTTAAACCTAACTCTGCTGCCATTACACCACATAGTTTAGCAACTTCTCTTGAGTGTTGCAATAAGTTTTGCCCATAAGAAGAACGGTATTTCATACGCCCAATTGCTCTAATTAACTCTGGGTGTAAACCGTGAATACCCAAGTCTATAATTGTACGCTTACCAACTTCTACAATTTCTTGCTCAATTTGTTTTTCTGTTTTACGTACCACTTCTTCAATACGTGCAGGGTGTATACGGCCATCTGTCACCAATTTATGTAAAGACAAACGTGCTACCTCTCTACGTACAGAATCAAAACAAGAAAGTATAATAGCTTCAGGAGTATCATCTACAATAATCTCTACCCCAGTTGCAGCCTCTAAAGCTCTAATGTTTCTTCCTTCTCTACCAATAATACGCCCTTTAACATCATCTGACTCTAGGTTAAAAACAGATACACAGTTTTCTACTGCTTCCTCTGTTCCTATACGCTGTATAGTATTAATTATAATTTTCTTGGCATCTTGTTCTGCAGTAAGTTTAGCCTCTTCCATAGCTGTTTGCATAAACGCCATAGCATCTGACTTAGCTGTTTCTTTTAAAGAATTTACCAATTGCTCTTTAGCCTCATCAGCAGACAAGCCAGAAATCACCTCTAACTGCTGTACCTGGTTTTTATGCAACTTATCTAACTCAGATCGTTTTTTCTCTAAATATTCGTTCTTATGATCTACAGACTGTAGCTTAGACTGTAGTTGGTCATTTAACTTTTTACTTTTTGCAAGCTCATTACTAACCTGAGATTCTTTATCTCTAGTTCGTTTTTCTGCTTCAGACATTTTTTTATCCTTAGCAATAATAACTTTTTCATGTTCTGCTTTAAGTTCTAAAAACTTTTCTTTTGCCTGTAGTATTTTATCTTTTTTAATGCCTTCACCTTCGGTTTTAGCATTTCTTAGTATTGATTCCGCTTCTAACTTAGCACTAGCAATTGTTTTAGAGGCTTTGCCTTTCTCTAAAAACTTGGCTATTATAAAACCAATTGCCAAACCTACTATAGTTCCTATAATTATAAATGTAATATTCTCCATGGTTGTTTATATATATTAAAAAACCCACATTGGGGGTGTTTTGTACAAACTCCTATAAAACAGGATTAGGGCTAACAGCATGATCAAGGATCCTTATACTAGTAAGGCCTGCTTTTACAAACTAAACTCACCCTTTAAAAACAAATTAATGTTGAGTTTGTCAAAAAAATACCAATGTGGGCAGTAATTTAATGTTATGTAATGAACGTATTCTATATTATATAGAGCTCAGCTTAGATTCTACAATGTGTTCTAATGCTTTTAAACGCTTAGTAACTTCTGTTGTGTCTTCTTGTTTATCAATACTTTTTTGCTCTATTTTAGAGGCAAATTGTAAGGCACACATTGCCAATACATCTTGTTTATCTCTAACGGCATAATTTTGCTCAAACTTTTTTGCAAGCTGCTCTATATTTTTTGCAGCTTTACGTAAACCTTCTTCCTGACTAGGATCTATAGTTAACGGGTAAACCCTGTCTGCAATAGAAAGTTTAATTTTTAGCTTTTCTGCCATAAGTATTAATATTACATTATTCAGCTAGTTGAGCAATACAATGGTCTAACTCTCTAATTAATGTATTTATTTTTAGCTTTGCTTCTGTTTTATTTTTATTACTGCCTAGCATAGAATTTGCAAGTTTAAGAGCATTATACTTTTCTTCCCATTCTAAAACCAAATTAGAAGTTGCTGCTTGCTCTTTTTTAAGCGAAAGTAACTCTTCATACAACCTAGTATTTGCTTGCTTTAACAACTCCATCTTATGAAGTAGCTTGCTAACTTTGTTTTCTAAAGAATCAACAATTTCAACTAATTCGCTCATTTACAAAAATCGATGCATTTATCACAAAGTTAACATAGATTAAACTAGTTCGCAATACTTTTTTCAATTATTCTTGTAAAGAATTAAATATTAGCACTTAACCCTCTGTAATAAGGTGTTTTGGAATTTTTAAAGCATATTAGTTTTTTTCAATTAAACGGGATTGGTTATTTTCGTATCAACTTTAAAAATACTTATGAGAATTTACGCATTTATAGCTGCATTATTTTTACTTACTTCTGTATACGGACAAGAGAAATATCCTCAAAATAAATTTCAGTCACCATTAGATATCCCTTTAATTTTGGCTGGTAATTTTGGCGAGTTACGCTCTAACCATTTTCATTCTGGTATAGATATAAAAACCCAACAAAGGGAAGGATTAGCTGTTTATGCTATTGATGATGCTTCTGTTACGCGTATTAAAATATCGCACTGGGGATATGGTAAAGCTCTTTACATAACTCACCCTAGCGGTTACACCTCTGTGTATGCGCATTTGCAAAAATTTTCTCCTAAAATTGAAGAGTACATCAAAAAAATACAATATAAGAAGCAATCATATCAAGTAGAGACTTTTCCTGATTTTGGAGAGCTTAAAGTTAAAAAGGGAGAAGTTATAGCTTACTCTGGCAATACAGGTGGTTCTTCTGGTCCGCATTTACATTTTGAAATTAGAAGCAATACTACCAGCAAACCTACAAATCCGCTTTTATATGGTTACGATATTAGAGACGCAACAGACCCAACAATTTTAAACTTATACGCTTATCCACTAAGTAATGATGCACAAATTAACCGTAGCGCAAATAAAACTCAAATTAAATTTAAGAGGCAAGCAGACGGATCTTATTTGGCAGATAAAGTTTATGCCTCTGGTACTATAGGAATTGGCTTTAATGGTTATGACAGGCAAGATATGGCTGCAAACAAAAATGGTATTTACGCTATAGAACAGTTGGTAAATGGTAAAACATACTCTAAATTTAAGTTTGATTCTTTTTCGTTTGCAGAAACAAGATATATTAACACATTAATAGACTACCAACACTACGGTAAATATAGCCAGCGCATTGTAAAGTGTTTTAAAGACCCTAGTAATAAACTTAGTATTTATTCTGATTTACATAACGATGGAAAAATTGTTGTAAACAATGGACTTACCTACAATGTAGAGTTGCTATTAAAAGACTGGGAAAACAACACTACAAAAATAATTATTCCTATTGAAGGCAAAGTACAAGAGCTAAAATCACCCAAAAAAGTTGCTACTACAGATAATTACTTAATAGCAAAAAAACCAAACAATTACAATTTAGAAGGGGCAAAAGTATATTTTCCTGCTAATACTTTTTATAACGATTTCTATATCGATTTAAAAAAAGGGAAGGATACCGTAAAAATTCATAATAACGAAGTACCTGCACACCGCAATTTTACAATAACCTTTGATGTTAGTAAATACTCTGATACTGAGAAAAAACAATTATTTATTGCTAGACTGAATAGCAAAAACTTACCTATACACGCAACTACATATAAAAGAGGAAATACCTTTACTACAAGAACAAAAAATTTAGGCACATACACCCTTGCTAAAGATACTATTGCACCTGTTATTACGCCTAAAAACTTTAAAGCAAAACAATGGCTAAACAATTACAAATATTTAAGCCTTAAAATTGTTGATGATTTAAGTGGTATTGACACTTATAATGCCTATATAAACGGAGAGTGGGTTTTAATGAGTTATGAATACAAAACAAATACAATAACTTATAATTTTGATGATAAAATTCTTAATAAAAAAGAATGCAATTTAAAAGTTATTGTTACAGATAATGTAGGCAACAGTACTACATATGAAACTACTTTTTATAGAAAATAACACTGCAAAAGTAAAAGGTTAACTTAAAACAATTAATTTAATAAAATACACACCTAAAATAACAATAGTTTAAAAGATTAAAAGCTTATAAGTTTAGTAATTTCATATACTTTTGCAAAAATAAAGTGTCATAAACTTTAATACGGCAGTGTAATTACAGAGAATACAAAAAATGAAAAAAACATTACTTTTTATAATATTACTATCTTTTTGTGGAGTACAAGCGCAAAAAAATATATACGAGAACAAACATTTTGATGCCATTAGCAAAGACCATAAAGTACTGGCAATTATTCCGTTTTTAGCCAATTTGGAGCTAAAAGATAACATTACAAAAGAAAAACTAAAAGAGTTAGAAGAAAAAGAAGGCTACGCTGTACAAAATGCACTAGAGACTTATTTTTTAAGAGGTAAAAAAAAGAAGAAGTACGCTGTAGAATTTCAGAATATAAAAAACACTAATGCCTTACTAGCTAAAAACAATATTACATTTAAAAATATAGACATACACACCACTAAAGAACTAGCCAAGCTACTAAATGTAGATGGTATTATTAGTGGCAATATAGATTTAAATGTACTTTTATCTAACGGAGTATCTACATCTTTTAATTTCTTTGATTATTTTGATGGAAATGCAAATTATGGGCGTATTGGCATAAAAGTTAGTGATGGAGACTCTGGCAAACTATTATGGAAATACGAAAAGGAAATTAACAAGAAGACTGGCAAAAACACCATAGACCTTATAGATGGTATGATGAAGAAAGCTACTCGTAAATTTCCTTATGATAAAGAAAGAGTTAAAAAGAATAAGAAAAATTAACTCTCTACAAACTCTTTTAATACTTGTATAGTATAATCTAACTCTTGCTTGGTATTGTATTTAGAGAAAGAAAAGCGTACCGACGGTTTTTGTAAATCTTCATTAGACAACACCTCTGTTAATACGTGAGACCCTAAGCTGCTTCCAGATTGGCAAGCACTACCTTTAGAACACCCAATACCTTTTAAATCTAAATGAAATAAAAGCATTAAACCTTTTTTCTCGTCTACAGGTAAATTTACGTTTACCAAAGTGTATGTACTTTTATCTATATCACCAGACAACCCGTTAAATTTAACCTCAGGAATTTCTGTTTTTATTTTATCAATAAAGTATTGTTTAAGCTCTGTAACATAAGCCTTTTCTTCATCTAAATTATTATAAGACATTACAAAGGCCTCTTCCAAACCAACTATATTATGGTATGGTTCTGTACCCGCTCTAAAACCACGTTCCTGAGAGCCTCCAAATATTAGTGGCTTAATACCTTTATCCTTTTTTATATAAGCAAAACCAATACCTTTTGGACCGTGAAATTTATGAGCAGCAGCAGTTAAAAAATCTACTGGAGTTTGTTGTACATCCCAAGCATAATGACCAACAGACTGTACAGTGTCTGAATGAAATAAAGCATTATACTCTTTACACAATGTACAAACTGCATCAATATCTAACTTGTTGCCTATTTCATTATTAACGTGCATAAGACTCACTATTTTTTTAGTATCATCTTTTGCCAATAACTCTTTTAAATGTATTAAATCTGGATTACCGCTAGCATCTAAATTTACGTAATGCAATGCAATACCGTATTCTTTTTCTAATTCCTCTACTGTATGTAAAACAGCATGGTGCTCTATTTTAGAAGTAATAATAGTACGCACATCTAAATCTCTTACTGCTCCACGCAAAATCATATTATCTGCCTCTGTACCACCAGATGTAAAAATAATTTCTGCTGGGTGTGCGTTTAAGTATTTCGCAATTGTTTTGCGTGTTTTTTCTATTGCAGTTTTAGCTGTTCTACCAAAACTATGTGTAGAAGATGGGTTCCCGTAACATTCTCCTAAAGCGTCTTGCATTTTTGCAATAACTTCTTCTCTTACCTGTGTTGTAGCTGCGCTATCTAAATAAACTTTTTGCATCAGAATTTATCAAAAATTATAATCCCCCAAAAATAGGGGATTTAAAATTAAATAATTCTAAAAAACGTTAAAATCTACATCTAATCAAAAGAAAAACTTTTACATTTGGAGTATGAAGAAATATTTCCTTTTTAGTGCTCTTTTTGCATTACTTTCATGTAGTGATGGAGACTTGCAGATAGAAACTTTAGATTTTAGCACTGTAACAGCTCAAAACTGTGGTACACTTAGTGTTGATACTGAATTATTTTTTAAGATAAATGATAACGAAACTTTGATTTTAACATTAGCCTCTGGTTTATTAAAAAATGAAGTTTCTGAAGCTGAAATAACAAGTGCAATACCAGAATCTTCTCAACTAACATACCGTACATTTTCTGGCACCGTATCTAGTAGTTATTTTTGTGATTCTCCACCACCTGCAACACCTACAGTTTTAGAAGAAATTAACGCAGAAAAAGGAACTATTACTATAAACACAGTTGCTGGAGAAACAGAAGGCACCTTTATACATACCATTAAACTTAAAGATATTACACTAAACAATAGTGATGATACACGTATAACAGATTTAAATATTGAAGATTTTGCTGTAATAACAACAACAGTTCCTCAATAATTTTAATTCTGAAAAATATAAACTTCAGTAGCTCCTAGTCCGTATTTTTGATAATCTGCGTCATAAAACTTTAAATTATCATATTTATTAAATAGGTATTGCAACTCTTCCTTAAGCACTCCCTCACCCACTCCGTGTATAAAAACAACTTTTTGTATTCTTTTTTGAATAGCAAAGTTTAATTGACGTTTAGCTGTTTCTAACTGTAAATTAAGCATATCAAAATTACCCATTCCTTTGCTAGACTTTACAAGCTGATTAATGTGTAAATCTACTTCCATTTTAGGAATATTTCGCTCTTTTGGTTTTATTGCTGGTTTATTTTTACGTTTTGGCTGCTCTTTTTCTTGTTTAATTTTAGCCACTTCATAATTAGATACTCTTATTGTATCTGCATTTGCAATTTTAATTAGCTCTTTAGCTAAATAAGATATTTCAAAACCCAAATCAGTTTCAATGGTAATATTATCACCAACTACGGCAGTAACAGTACCTGAAATAGTATCATCTAAAACCTCTACTTTATCACCAATGCTAAAATTCTTCATACCTAATTCTTACATCTTTTACCTCTTAATTTTAAAAAATAATAAGACGTTTATTTTCTTTCCACAAAAATAGTAGTATTTTTCCAGTTCAAAAATAGATTACAAACCTAAATGCCATTACCTAGACTAGAATTTAACATTAATGACTATATGCTCCCTTGTATGAACAAGAAGCTTTTAGGTGTAGACTGTCCTGGTTGTGGTATACAAAGATCTATAGCATTAATATTACAAGGAGACTTTAGTGGTGCTTTTCAAATGTACCCAGCAATTTATTCACTACTATTTTTATTTGCGTTTGTAGCAGTAAACTATTTTTACAAAATAAAAAACGCTGGTAAAATTATAACCGCTTTAGCAATTATTAATGTAGCATTAATAATGACTAATTATATATACAAATTTATTTAACCAATTACTTTTAAAATTATGGAACAAGAAAAATTACCAAATGGCACAATGATTATAGTATTAGGCGTACTAGGCTACCTTTGTTGTTGTTTAGCTGGTCTAGGTATTATACCTTCTGCTATTGCTTACTTTATGGCAACTAAAGCCGAAAAAATTTATGCTGAAAACCCTGACGGATATGACAATGCAAGCCAAATTAAAACAGGTAAAATTGTAGCATTAATAGCTGTTATTTTAAACGTATTAATGATAGTTAGATGGGTTTATGTTATTGCAACTGGTGGCCTCGAAGAAGGTATGAATCAATGGCAAGACGTTATGGACCAAATGGAAGCTGGACAATAACCAATAAATTATGAAAGAAGAATTACCTGGTGCTAGTAGCGCTATGACAATGGGAATAATTGGCTTAATTGCAACTGTTGCATGTTGCGGACCTCTTGGAGCTATTTTTTGTTTTATTAGTTTATCTAAAGGTAAAAAAGCAAGATTACTTTATGAGCAAAATCCAGGCCAATACACAGGAATTGAAAATGTAAAAACCGCGAAGATTTTATCTATCATAGGATTAGTTATAGCGGCCCTATATCTTGTATTTATAATACTATACTTTGGAGTTATAATAGCTGCCATTACAACAGGAAGTATGGATGGTATGCAATATTAAACTACAATAGATATATTGATAGCAAAAAAATCCCAATACATATGTATTGGGATTTTTTATTTTAAGTTTATTTGTAAACTAGTTTGCTACTTCACTAATAAATTTTATTCTATATAAACGTAGCTCTTCATCTTCATAGTCACCATCAAACTCTTCTACAGCAGCATCAATATTATCAGATTCTGCCTCTAAAAAGTAATCGTGTATTTCTTCTTGTTGGTCTTCATCTAAAGTTTCATCTACCCAATAAGTAATATTTAGCTTTGTACCACTATATACTATTTGTTCCATTTCTTTTATCAACTCTGCTAACTCTAAACCTTTAGCATCTGCAATATCTGTTAATGGTAATTTACGATCTACGTTTTGTATTATGTACAGTTTTAAAGCAGAATTAGCTCCTGTACTTTTAACCACCAAATCATCTGGTCTAACAATATCATTATCCTCTACATACTTAGCTATAAGTGCTAAAAATGGTTTTCCGTATTTTTTAGCTTTACCTTCTCCTACTCCATGTATGTTAAGCATATCTTCCATACTGGTTGGGTACTTAAGCGCCATGTCATCTATAGACGGATCTTGAAAAACTACAAAAGGAGGTACACCGTGCTTTTTAGCTTCAGACTTTCTAAGTTGCCTTAACAACTGTGCAAGCTCTTTATCTGCTACACCACCAGAACTTTTTGCTGCACTCACAATAGCATCATCATTTGCTTGGCTATACACATGATCTTTTGTCATTAAAAATGATTTTGGCTCCTTGGCATAATCAACACCCATTGGTGTAACACGTAAAATTCCGTACTGTTCTATTTCTTTACGTAAATAACCAGCAACTAAAGTTTGGCGAATTAAAGCCATCCAATAACCGGCATCTTTATCTTTACCAATACCAAAAAATGGTTTTTCATTGGTTTTATGCGAAGTTATTAGTGCATTTTTTTTACCAATTAAGGTATTTACTATTTCCTTAGATTTAAATTTTTCTTTAGTGCCTTGTACCACACTAATAAGCTTAACTACATTTTCTTTGGCTTCTACTTTTTCTTTAGGAGTACGGGTGTTATCATCCATATCTGCTCCTTCTCCATTAACCTCGTCAAATTCCTCTCCAAAATAATGAAGAATAAATTTTCTACGAGACATAGATGTTTCTGCAAAAGCAACAACTTCTTGCAGCAATGCATTTCCAATTTCTTGTTCTGCAACGGGTTTCCCAGACATAAATTTCTCTAGCTTTTCTATGTCTTTATAAGAATAAAAAGCCAAACAATGTCCTTCTCCTCCATCTCTACCTGCCCTACCAGTTTCTTGGTAATAGCTTTCTAAACTTTTAGGTATATCATGATGTATTACAAAACGCACATCTGGCTTATCTATACCCATACCAAAGGCAATTGTTGCAACCACAACATCTACCTCTTCCATTAAAAACATATCTTGATAACGAGACCTTGTTTTTGCATCAAAACCAGCGTGGTAAGGCACAGCACTAATACCATTAACTTGTAATACCTGTGCTAATTCCTCAACTTTTTTACGACTTAAGCAGTATACAATTCCAGATTTACCTACGTTTTGCTTTACAAAACGTATTATATCTGCTTCTATATTCTGAGTTTTTGGTCGTACTTCATAAAATAAATTAGGCCTGTTAAATGATGCTTTAAATAGTTTAGCATCTGCAATCCCTAAATTTTTTACAATATCTTCTTGCACCTTTGGTGTAGCTGTTGCCGTTAAACCTATCATAGGTATATTGTCTCCTAGCTTACCAACAATGGTTTTTAAATTTCTATATTCTGGTCTAAAATCATGTCCCCACTCAGATATACAATGGGCTTCATCTACCGCTACAAAAGATATTTTTACAGATCTTAAAAACTCCACATACTCTTCTTTTATAAGAGACTCAGGAGCTACATACAATAATTTAGTTACACCGTTTACAATATCTTCTTTCACCTCTTTTACTTGAGTTTTAGTTAAAGAAGAATTTAAAACGTGTGCAATTCCGTGTTCAGAAGAGATACCACGTATGGCATCTACCTGATTTTTCATCAAAGCTATTAGAGGTGAAACAACAATAGCTGTACCTTCTTGCATTAACGCTGGTAACTGATAGCAAAGCGATTTGCCTCCGCCAGTTGGCATTATAACAAACGTATTATTACCCTTAAGCAAGTTATTGATGACACTCTCTTGTAATCCTTTAAATTTTGTGAATCCAAAATGTTTTTTTAAGGAAGCGTGCAAATCAATGTTAGAGTTACTCATAGTATTGTATAGTGGTTGTGTTTACTGTTTTAAATAAAATAAAATTCAAGATACTCAAATTTTAGGAATCCGTACAAAATTTAAGGCAAATTTAATTTCAATCAAATTACTGTATCACATAAAAATAAGTTTACGTAATTTTGTATTCTTAAAGATAATACATCTTTTTTAAAAGAACACATAATTTAAGATTACATTGAGCAACTCCAAAACAATTATAGATATTGCTAAGCGTACAATTTCTAATGAAGCTGATGCTATTAAAAACTTATCTAACCTACTAGATACCAATTTTACAGATGCTGTAAATACTATTTACAACTCTAAAGGAAGATTAATAATATCTGGTATAGGTAAAAGTGCCATTATAGCGCAAAAAATTGTGGCTACTTTAAACTCTACTGGTACACCATCTATATTTATGCATGCTGCAGATGCCATACACGGCGACCTTGGTACTGTTTTAAAAGATGATGTAGTTATTTGTATTTCTAAAAGTGGTAACACACCAGAAATTAAAGTTTTGGTACCATTAATTAAAAGAGGTGGAAACGTATTAATAGGAATGACAGGAAATACAGACTCTTTTTTAGCACAACAGTCTAACTATGTATTAAATACATATGTAGAAAAAGAAGCTTGCCCTAATAATTTAGCACCTACCACAAGTACAACCGCACAATTGGTTATTGGTGATGCAATTGCCGTTTCTTTATTAGAACTTAAAAGATTTACAAGTAAAGATTTTGCCAAGTACCACCCAGGTGGTGCATTGGGTAAAAAACTGTACTTGCGTGTAAATGACATTGTAAATAACAACCAAAAACCAGAAGTTAAAACAAATACACCTGTTAAAGAGGTTATTGTAGAAATTTCTGAAAAAATGCTTGGCGCAACAGCAGTTTTAGAAAATGATAAAGTTATTGGTATTATTACTGATGGAGATATTAGACGTATGCTTAATACGTATGATAATATTGGAAACTTAACCGCTAAAGACATCATGTCTAAAAATCCTAAGACAGTAAATACAGATGTTTTAGCAGTTGATGCATTAGAACTAATGCAACAACAAGAAATATCTCAATTGGTTGCTGTAAAAGATTCCAAATACGTTGGTTTATTACATTTACATAACTTAGTAAACGAAGGCATTTTATAATGGCAAAAAGTAAAAAAAACCCGGACGAAATGTCCTTTTTAGACCATTTAGAAGAACTTAGATGGCACTTAATTAGATCTACACTAGCAGTTGTAATTATTGGTATTGTTGCATTTGCAATGAAAGAATTTATTTTTGATACCGTATTATTGGGACCTAAAAAAATGGATTTCCCTACCTATAAATTCTTTTGTTCTATAGCTACGTATTTTGGAATGGAATCTAGTTTTTGTGCAGATACCCTACCTTTTACCATACAAAGTAGAACTATGGCAGGGCAGTTTTCTGCTCATATATGGACCTCTATTTGGGCTGGTTTTATACTTGGCTTTCCTTATATTTTATATGAAATGTGGCGTTTTATTAGTCCAGGCTTGTATGAAAAAGAACGTAAAAATTCTAAAGGTTTTATTTTTGCCGCATCATTTTTATTTTTCTCTGGTGTGCTTTTTGGTTACTATATTGTAACTCCTTTCTCTATTAACTTTTTAGGCACATACCAAGTTAGTAAAGAGGTATTAAATGAATTTGATTTAAGCTCCTTTATATCTACCGTAAAAGCATCTGTAATTGCTTGCGGTATAATGTTTGAGCTTCCTATAATAATATACTTTTTAACAAAAGTAGGCTTAGTTACTCCAGAAGTGCTTAAAAAGCATAGAAAAATAGCATTGGTTGTAGTATTAATAGTAGCTGCTGTTATAACTCCTCCAGATGTTGCAAGTCAAATTGTAGTAACAATACCCGTTTTAATACTATATCAAATTAGTATTTATATTTCTAAAAGAGTGTTAAAAAATGAAGCTAAAAAACTAGGTAAGAATGTCACAAAATCCAGTTAAAGAATTTAACGAGTACCGTTCTAAAATGAACGAAAAAATATTAGCAGATAAAAACAAGGTTATTAATAGAATTTTTAACCTTGATACTAATGCATACAGCAAAGGAGCCTTAGATGTAAAAACTAAAGAACTACTAGGACTAGTTGCTTCTGCGGTTTTACGTTGCGATGATTGCGTAAAATACCATTTAGAAAGTTCGCACAGAGAAGGTGCTAATAAAGATGAGATTATGGAAACACTTAGTATTGCTACCCTTGTTGGTGGTAGTATTGTTATTCCGCATTTAAGGCGTGCACACGAGTATTGGGAGGCTATAGAAGCTAACCACGAAGGTTAAAAAAAAGGTAAATCTTCTCTGTTTACAAAAAGAATAACTTAGATTTGGATATTCTATGGAAAAAATGAAGCTTAGAGCAGACAATATAATGAAGTCCTATAAAGGACGACAAGTAGTAAAGGGAATATCTTTGGAAGTAAACCAAGGAGAAATTGTTGGTTTGTTGGGCCCAAATGGTGCCGGTAAAACAACTTCTTTTTATATGATTGTTGGACTCGTAAAACCTAATGGTGGTAATATTTATTTAAATGATATGAATATTACACAATTTCCTATGTACAAAAGAGCACAAAACGGAATTGGCTATTTGGCACAAGAAGCTTCAGTTTTTAGAAAGCTTAGCATTGAAAAAAATATTTTAAGTGTACTACAACTTACAAAACTGAGTAAAAAAGAGCAACATATGAAAATGGAGTCTCTTATTGAAGAGTTTAGTTTAGGACACATACGTAAAAACAGAGGAGATTTACTTTCTGGTGGTGAACGTAGGCGTACAGAAATTGCACGCGCTTTAGCCACAGATCCAAAATTTATATTATTAGATGAGCCTTTTGCTGGGGTAGATCCGGTTGCAGTAGAAGACATACAGCGTATTGTAGCTCAATTAAAAAACAAAAATATTGGTATTTTAATTACAGACCACAACGTACAAGAAACTCTTGCCATTACAGAAAGGTCTTACTTAATGTTTGAAGGTGGTATTTTAAAATCTGGTGAACCAGAAGAACTAGCTGCCGATGAAATGGTAAGGCAAGTTTACCTTGGCCAAAACTTTGAGCTACGTAAAACTAAAATAGATTTTTAAAACTAAGTTTATTTAGTTCCTAATTTACTTACTACAGACAATAGTATATAAGTTACTATTATAATTGGTACCGCTAAATATTTTAGCGTTATTAGTAATACTACGCATAGTATTAAAAAAATGTAGCGAATAGCATTATCCTTAAAATTCCAGGTTTTAAATTTTAAAGCAAACAAAGGTAAATTAGCATTTAATAAATATGCGCTTAAAGCCGTAACTGCTAGTAAAAACCATTGGTTTAATATTACATCACTTAACAAAGGGAAATTTTGGTAGGCTAATATTAACGGTAATGAAATTATTAAAAGAGCATTTGCTGGTGTTGGTAATCCTATAAAAGATTCTGTTTGGTTTTCATCTATATTAAATTTAGCCAACCTGTAACCAGAAGCTAAGGTTATTACAAAACCTATAAAAGGAATTATAGACGAAATTTGAAACCCAGAGGTATAAAAATTATTTTCTACCCCTGCAAACATTGCAGAGCTCCATCCGCCTGTAGTAGACATTAATAATAATTTATACATTACTATACCTGGCACTACTCCGCTTGTTACCATATCTGCTAATGAGTCTAACTGTAAACCAAGCTCGCTCTGTACTTTAAGCATACGAGCAGCAAAACCATCAAAAAAATCGAAAAATATACCTAAGAAAACAAATAAAGCAACCATTTCAAAAAGTCCGTGTACAGCAAAAAGCACCGCTAAACAACCACAAAATAAATTTAAAAGCGTAATTAAGTTAGGTATCTGTTTTTTCATTTTTTTTAGTAAGTTTAGTGTATTGCTATATTCTTCAAAAATACAGTAATATTAGTTGCTTTGGTAAAAATAGCATTTCTTTAAAAAAAACAATTTAAAAAGCTGCTTTTTTAAAAAGCATACGGCAGTTCTTCTAATTTGTTCGATATTTGTTACTCCTAAAAAATAATGAACTTGAAAAATTACATTAAAGCTATCGTTTTTATACTGTTATTAGCTAATGCATCCTTGGCTTACTCACAAAACAGTTCTATATCTAACAATGCTCAAATTAGTGTACTTACATGTGGCTCTGGAGATGAATTGTACTCTACCTTTGGCCATAGCGCTATTAGGGTTTGGGACCCAGTTACAAGAACTGATAAGGTGTACAATTACGGTATTTTTGATTTTAACGCTCCCAACTTTTATTTAAATTTTGTGAAAGGAAAATTGCTTTTTAAAGTAAATAAGCAAGATTTTTCTAGATTTTTGTATGAGTATCAATATGAAAAAAGATGGGTAAAAGAGCAAGTTTTAAACCTTAATACCGAACAAAAACAACAGCTTTTTAATTACCTAGAAAAAAATGTAAAGCCCGAAAACAGAGATTACTTGTATGATTATTTATACAACAATTGCGCTACTAAAATTATTGAAGTTTTAAACATTTCTATTGGCAAAGACATTACTTTTAACGAAGATCATTTAGAAAAAAACTTTACATTTAGAGAGTTATTAGATCAAAAATTAAAGACAAACACTTGGTCTAGTTTTGGTATAGATTTAGCTTTAGGCTCTAAAATAGATAAACAAGCCACTATTTTACAACATACATTTTTACCGGACTATGTATGGTCTCAATTAAACAACAGTACTATAAAAAACGCTCCGTTAGTACTGTCTAACAGAACCATTTTAAAAGAACATAAAAAAGTAAATAGTATTAATTTTTTAGGAACTCCTATGTTCTGGTCGTTTTTACTTTTAGCGTTTGTAGCTTTTATTACTTACACAGATTACAAAAATCAATTATGGTCTAAATGGATAGATGCGTTTTTATTTTTTGTAACTGGCTTAATAGGTTTAATTTTAACCTTATTGTGGTTTGCTACAGACCATACTGCAACCGCAAACAACTTTAACTTGCTTTGGGCTATGCCTGTAAATTTAGTTGCGTTACTTTTGCTATTTAACAAGCAAAATAAAAAAGCAAAACTGCATATATACAGCATAATTTCACTTATATTATTACTAGTTGTACCAGTTGTACAATTAACAGGTGTTCAAAAATTTCACCCAGCATTTATTCCAATACTATTATCACTTGCCATTAGATATGCATTTATATGGCAAAAAACAAAATAACTAAAACAAACAAATGAACCTACTTACGGTTGAAAACATATCAAAATCTTACGGAGAACACGCTCTCTTTTCAAACATTTCTTTTGGTGTAAATAAATATCAAAAAATTGCTTTAATAGCTAAAAACGGAAGCGGAAAAACCTCTATTTTAAATATATTATCTGGACTAGATTCTCCGGATAGTGGACAAGTAAATTACAGAAAAGGAACTCGTGTTTCATTTTTAGAGCAAGAGCCTAATATGGATCCAGATCTAACTATTGAAGAAACCATTTTTGCATCAGACAATGAAGTTTTAAAAGTTATAGCAAATTATGAAAAAGCACTTGCAAACCCAGAAGATGCAGAAAAATATCAGCTTGCTTTTGATGCTATGGATAGGTTTGAAGCTTGGGATTTTGAAACTCAATACAAACAAATATTATCTAAACTTAAATTAGATGATGTTTCTTTAAAAGTTGGTTTACTTTCTGGCGGACAAAAAAAGCGTTTAGCAATGGCTGATGCGCTTATAAACAGGCCAGACTTATTAATTTTAGATGAACCAACCAACCATTTAGATCTAGAAATGATTGAGTGGTTAGAGGAATATTTTGCTAAGGAAAATATTACCTTATTTATGGTTACACATGATAGGTATTTTTTAGAGCGTGTATGTAATGAAATTATTGAGTTAGATAACAATACGCTATACCCATACAAAGGCAATTACTCTTACTATTTAGAAAAAAAAGAAGCCCGTTTAACACAGGAAGCAGTAGAACACCATAAATCTAAATTATTATACAAAAAAGAACTAGGTTGGATGCGCAAACAACCTAAGGCACGTACTACCAAATCTAAATCTAGAATAGATGATTTTAACGACATTAAAGCTAAGGCTCACCAACGTAGAAAAGAACATACAATAGAGCTAGAGATTAATATGGAGCGTATGGGTAGTAAGGTTATGGAGCTTGTAAAAATCTCTAAAGCCTACCCAAACAAACCTATTTTAGATAAGTTTGAGTATAACTTTTTAAAAGGTGAGCGTATTGGTATTATTGGTAAAAATGGTACTGGTAAATCTACTTTTTTAAATATAATTACAGGCACAGACCAACCAGATAGTGGAAAAGTAATTGTTGGTGAAACTATTAAATTTGGTTATTATACTCAAAAGGGTATAAAAATAAAAGAAGGCCAAAAAGTTATAGATGTTATAAGAGAATTTGGAGATTATATTCCGCTTAAAAAAGGACGTCAAATATCTGCTCAGCAATTATTAGAACGCTTTTTATTTGATAGAAAAAAACAATACGACTTTGTTGAAAAACTAAGTGGTGGTGAACGCAAAAGGTTATATTTATGTACTGTATTAATACAAAATCCTAACTTTTTAATACTAGATGAACCTACAAATGACTTAGACATTGTTACTTTAAATGTTTTAGAAAGTTTTTTAATGGATTTTCCAGGATGTTTATTAGTAGTATCTCATGATAGGTATTTTATGGATAAGATTGTAGATCACCTATTTGTATTTAGAGGCAATGCTGTTATTGAAGATTTCCCAGGAAACTATTCAGATTTTAGGTCTTATGAAGACAGTGCTGTATTAGAAAGCAGAGAAAATAAAGAGAAAGAAGCTAAAACAGAAAAAAAATCTTGGAAAACAGAAGGCAAAACAAATAAATTATCTTTTCAAGAGCAAAAAGAATACAATAACATAGAAAATAAAATAAAAAAGTTAGAAGAAAAAAAGGTTACACTACAGAATAAATTTTCTGATGCTAGCCTTAGTGGTGATGAGATAGATAAGCTATCTAAAGAACTACAACTTGTTATAGATGAAATTGATAAAAAAACAGAACGCTGGTTTGAGCTTTCTGCAATTGTTGAAGGTTAATTTTGCTTAACTATGTTTCAAACACTTGCGCATCTACGCTTTTTATTAAAAGCAACTAACCAACACGGTGTACACTCACCTTTTATATACAATTACGTTACTAAGTGTTTGTATAAAAAAGAGAAGCTACACCGTAATAAAGGTTTTAACGTTATACTAAAAAGTATTTCTTATTTTAATGTAAAAACTGCTTTTACAACAAATAAAGAATTAAAAAAACATGTAAAAAACAACATAAATTATACCAATACTAATGTAGACTTTGGGTATTTAAACACTCCAGATTTAGCTGTTTTTAATAGCATTAACTACCATAATAATACTATGGTTTTTATACATAATATTTATAAAAACAAACAAACAGAGCAAGTTTGGGAGCAAATAAAATTACTAAACAAAGTAACTGTTACAGTAGATGTTTTTTATGGTGCTGCTGTATTTTTTAGAAAAGAACAAGCTAAAGAGCATTTTAAAATAAGATTATAATTCTGTATTTTTAAATTTATAAAAATTGAAAATGGACTACACTACTTTTATTGTTTGCGGAATTGTATTAATTATTTTTCTTGTGGTTAATTTTAGAAATAAAAAGAAAAGCAAGGAAAGAAAATCTCGTAAATTTATGAGTAATTACAAACGTAAAGAGTAAGCAATTTGGATTTTAGCAACCCATTATTTCACATTCCTCTTGGCTCTGGCAGCTTATTTATAATCGTTGGACTTTTTCAGTTTAAATTTCCTCCTAAAAAAATAAATAACCTATATGGTTACAGAACTAGCAAAGCTATGTTAAACCAAGACAGGTGGAATTTTGCGCAAAAATATTCATCAATACAATTAATAAAAATTGGTTTTTTACTTGCATTATCATCTCTATTTAGTATTCTATATCAACCTAAAAAAGAAATTGCAGTTGTTATTAGTATAGCGCTATTGCTTACAAGTATTATTACTTTAGTGTTAAAAGTAGAAAAAGCTATAGACTCAAAATTCAAAGAAGAATAACATATGAAAATATATACAAAAACAGGAGATAAAGGAACTACTGCCCTATTTGGCGGCACTAGAGTTCCCAAACATCATTTACGTATAGAATCTTACGGTACTGTAGATGAACTAAACTCTTGGATGGGACTTATAAGAGACCAAAAAATTAATAACCACTACAAAGATATTATAGCTACAATACAAGATAAATTATTTACCGTTGGTGCTGTTTTGGCTACAGATCCAGAAAAAATGGTACTTAAAAACGGAAAAGAAAGGCTAAATATTGAAAAAATTAGCAACGCAGATATTGAACTATTAGAGCAAGAAATGGATAAAATGAATGAATCTTTACCACAGATGACACATTTTATTTTACCTGGCGGACACACAACCGTGTCATACTGTCATATTGCACGTACTGTTTGCCGTAGAGCAGAACGTTTAGCATCTCATTTAAACGAGAACGAACCTTTTGAAGCAAATGTTTTGTCATTTATCAATAGATTGTCCGACTACTTATTTGTACTCTCTAGAAAACTAAGCAAAGACCTAGATGCAAACGAAATAAAGTGGATTCCTGAGAAGAAAGACTAATATTTACATTATTTTAACGTTATCAACATATTGAATATCAACAATTTTAAAAAAATAAATTAAAAAACTACAAAAAAACTTGCTTTTCTTGTTTAAAAATTTATTTTTGCAAAAAATTAAAATTAACTATTACCATGTATTGGACATTAGAACTAGCATCTTATTTAAGTGATGCGCCTTGGCCAGCGACCAAAGATGAATTAATAGATTACGCCATAAGAACTGGTGCACCATTAGAAGTTGTAGAAAATTTACAATCTATGGAAGAAGAAGGTGGAGAAATCTACGAGTCTATTGAGGAGATATGGCCTGACTATCCTACAGAAGAAGATTACCTCTGGAATGAGGATGAATATTAAATAAAGAATTACACAAAAAAGTCTCCTTGGAGGCTTTTTTTTTATGTAATTTTGGCAGACGCAGTTGGCTATTTTATGCTTTTTTAAAACTGGAATACCTTTTGCGTAACAAATTACATTCCGCATTTTTTACGGAACATTAATCTAAATAGTTGAATGTGTTTACTTTGTAAACCACAGACTTTATAAATTATAATACATATGAGTTTCATTAATTCCGTGCTAAAGGCCTTTGTTGGTGATAAAGCCAAAAAAGACGTTAAGCAATTACAGCCAATAGTTGATAAAATTAAAGCCTTTGAACAAAGTTTAGAAGCTATTAGTCTAGATGAGCTAAGGGCAAAAACAGTAGAGTTTAAAGAAAAATTAAAGGCAGACACAAAAGAGTTAAATGAACAAATAGAAGCTCTTAAAATTGAAGTAGAGTCTTCTACAGATATAGATAAGAACGAAGATCTTTACTCAGAAATAGATCGTTTACAAGAAGAAGTATATAAAACGTTAGAAAAATCACTTTCAGATCTTTTACCAGAAGCTTTTGCTGTTGTTAAAGAAACTGCTAAACGTTTTACAAATAACACTACACTTACAGTTACTGCTACAGAATATGACAGGCAGTTGTCTGGTATTAAAGACTATGTTAGCTTAGAAGGTGACAAAGCCGTATGGCAAAATTCTTGGGATGCTGCAGGTAAGCAAGTAACTTGGGATATGGTACATTATGATGTACAGCTAATTGGTGGTATTGCACTACACCAAGGTAAAATTGCAGAAATGCAAACTGGTGAGGGTAAAACCTTAGTTGCTACATTACCAGTATACCTAAATGCACTTACTGGTAATGGTGTACACCTTGTAACCGTTAACGATTATCTGGCAAAAAGAGATAGCGCGTGGATGGCACCAATATTTCAGTTTCACGGATTTACTATAGATTGTATAGATTATCACCAACCTAATTCTGATGCCCGTAGAACTGCATACAACGCAGACATAACCTATGGTACAAATAATGAATTTGGTTTTGATTATTTGCGTGATAATATGGCTCATAAACCAACAGACCTAGTACAGCGTCCGCATAATTTTGCTATTGTAGATGAAGTAGATTCTGTGTTGGTTGATGATGCACGTACACCATTAATTATTTCTGGTCCTGTACCCGAAGGAGACAGACACGAGTTTAACGAGTTAAAACCAAAAGTTGCAGACATTGTACAATTACAAAAACAATACTTAACTGGTGTTTTAGCAGAAGCTAAAAAATTAATAAAAGAAGGTGACACAAAAGAAGGCGGTTTTTTATTACTGCGTGTATACCGTGGATTACCTAAAAACAAAGCTCTTATTAAGTTTTTAAGTGAAGAAGGTATTAAGCAATTATTACAAAAAACTGAAAACTTTTACATGCAAGACAACAACCGTGAAATGCCTACGGTAGATGAAGAGTTGTTATTTGTAATTGATGAAAAAAACAATCAGATAGAGCTAACAGACAAAGGAATTAAACACATCTCTGGAGATGTAGACAGTAATTTCTTTGTAATGCCAGATATTGGTTATGAAATTGCACAGATAGAAAACCAAAATCTAGATATAGAAAAAGAAGCTGAACTTAAAGAAGAGTTATTTAAAGACTTCTCTATTAAAAGTGAGCGTATACATACAATGAACCAATTACTTAAAGCTTACACTCTTTTTGAAAAAGATGTAGAGTATGTAGTAATGGATAATAAAGTAATGATTGTAGATGAGCAAACTGGTCGTATTATGGACGGTCGTCGTTACTCAGATGGTCTACACCAATCTATAGAAGCTAAAGAGAATGTAAAAATTGAAGCAATGACGCAAACATTTGCTACAGTTACATTACAAAACTACTTTAGAATGTACAACAAGCTTGCTGGTATGACTGGTACAGCCATTACAGAAGCTGGTGAATTTTGGGAAATTTACAAGTTAGATGTTATGGAAATACCAACTAACAGACCAATTGCTCGTGACGATAGAAACGATTTAATTTATAAAACAAAAAGAGAAAAATACAATGCCATTATAGAGGAAGTTACACAACTATCTAACTCTGGCAGACCGGTACTTATTGGTACAACTTCTGTAGAAATATCAGAATTGTTATCTAGAATGTTAACCATACGTAAAGTACCACACAATGTACTTAACGCTAAGTTACATAAGAAAGAAGCAGATGTAGTTGCACAAGCAGGTAATGCTGGTATTGTAACTATTGCAACCAATATGGCAGGTCGTGGTACCGATATTAAATTATCTACAGACGTTAAAAATGCTGGTGGTTTGGCAATTATTGGTACAGAGCGTCACGATTCTAGACGTGTAGATAGGCAGTTACGTGGTAGAGCTGGTCGTCAAGGAGATCCAGGAAGTTCTCAATTTTATGTTTCTTTAGAAGATAACCTTATGCGTTTATTTGGTTCGGATAGAGTTGCTAAAATGATGGATAAAATGGGCTTAGAAGAAGGCGAAGTTATTCAGCACTCAATGATGACAAAATCTATAGAACGTGCACAGAAAAAAGTTGAAGAAAACAACTTTGGAGTACGTAAACGTTTATTAGAGTATGATGATGTTATGAATGCCCAAAGAGAGGTAATTTACAAAAGAAGACGTCATGCATTACAAGGAGAGCGTTTAAAATTAGATATTGCTAATATGATTTATGATACCTGCGAGTCTATTGCAGAAGGTAATAAAGCTGCTAGCGATTATAAAAACTTTGAGTTTGAATTAATTAAGTATTTCTCTGTTACAGCTCCTATTACTGAAGATGAGTTTGCAAAAATGTCTACTCAAGATATTGCTAGCAAAACTTATAAAGTAGTATACGAGCATTACCAAAATAAAATGGAGCGTAACGCCGCTACTGCATTTCCGGTAATTAAGAACGTATATGAAGATGCTGCTAATAATTTTGAACGTATAGAGGTTCCTTTTACAGACGGTATTAAAGCACTTAAAATAGTTACCAACCTTAAAGAGGCTTACGAAAGTAACGGTAAACAATTGGTTAACGATTTTGAAAAGAACATTACACTTGCCATTGTAGATGATGCTTGGAAAACCCATTTACGTAAAATGGATGAGCTAAAACAATCTGTACAATTAGCTGTTCATGAACAAAAAGATCCGCTATTAATTTACAAGTTTGAAGCTTTTGAACTTTTTAAGTCTATGGTAGATACAGTAAATAAAGATGTAGTATCATTCTTGTTTAAAGCAGAGTTACCAACTGGTGACACATCAGACATACAGGAAGCAAGAACCGTAAGAAGGCCACAAGCAAACTTACAAACTACAAAAGAAGAAATACCTAACAGTGATGAGTTAGCTGCACAAAACAGAGCTGCAAGTCAAACACAAGGTAATAGACCACAAGTAACAGAAACAATTACTAGAGAAAGACCAAAAATTGGTAGAAATGACAGAGTTACAATTAAAAATGTAATGAATGGCGAATCTAAAGTTGTTAAGTTTAAACAAGCAGAGCCTTTATTAGCAAGAGGTGAATGGGTACTGGTTGAAGAATAAACCAGTACTATGACTAGTCCTAAATAATCGATACAGATT